>NZ_JANRHM010000099.1:0-239 GCF_024733785.1 Barnesiella sp. ET7 | reverse complement strand
CCTCCAATTGCCCTAGAAAAGCCAAATTTGGAGGTATCGCAAAAATTAATCTGCATGGCTAAGGTACAAAATTTCTCTGAAATATCACCCGATCTTCCTTTCACGGAGTTCGATTTTTATGAATTGTATAGGCGGACGTTCGAGACTAGCGAGCTGGGAAAAATCAGGAAGAGGCTGCCGCTTGGTGAGATGGCAGAGAACTTTGGACTGATAAGCAAGAGCATGAGAGCGAAGAAAGG
>NZ_JANRHM010000098.1:0-267 GCF_024733785.1 Barnesiella sp. ET7 | reverse complement strand
GGTTATCCTCCTCAAAATGTAGGACAGCAGCATCCTCACTATCCGCAGGGTGAGATTCCGATGTTCCCACATCATGAAGAGCCTCCTATGCCTGAAGAGTTACAGCAGGCATATATGCACGAAGGCCCTGCATACCGCCCCGAGGATTATGAGGAATATCCCGACTTCCCTCAGTCAATGTTAGAAAATCATTATTCACAGGCATACGCCCAAACAGTTTAAGACTATGGCACTTTTAAGAAACGAAATGCAGCGATCATTCACCTT
>NZ_JANRHM010000097.1:0-268 GCF_024733785.1 Barnesiella sp. ET7 | reverse complement strand
AGTGAAGAGCGTAGAGTTCGGTGCGAAGTGCAACAACATCCAGGTTGACGGACTCTCATTCATCGAGAAGCTGTCATTCAATGCCTTCAACGAGGGAACCAGGCTTACGCACTGCCTGAAGATGCACCGAAAGCTCTTCGGTGTGGAGGCGAAGAAGGTCGGAGGAGATGCAGGCTATGCCGGCAGCGCCAACAGGGGGTACTGCAAGGATAGAGGAATACAGACGTCATTCGTCAAGCGTGGCCGTCCGTCCTTGGAAAAGAAAGAG
>NZ_JANRHM010000096.1:0-284 GCF_024733785.1 Barnesiella sp. ET7 | reverse complement strand
AATGGAGGATGCCCGTAAAGAGATAGAGAGAATAGCCGATGAAGAAACGGATACTGATAGTAGAGGATAATATAGCCCTCTCGCATATACAGAAAGACTGGCTGGAGCGTGAAGGATATTCAGTGGCTACTGCTATGAATGAACCCTTTGCCCACAAACTGCTACGCAAGGAACAGTTCGACCTGATACTTTCAGATGTGCGTCTGCCACAAGGCGACGGCATACACCTCCTTGAATGGATTGGCAAGGAGAAGTTGGATATTCCATTTGTGATAATGACCGAG
>NZ_JANRHM010000095.1:0-284 GCF_024733785.1 Barnesiella sp. ET7 | reverse complement strand
GATGGAGGATGCCCGTAATGAGATAGAGAGAATAGCCGATGAAGAAACGGATACTGATAGTAGAGGATAATATAGCCCTCTCGCATATACAGAAAGACTGGCTGGAGCGTGAAGGATATTCAGTGGCTACGGCTATGAATGAGCCTTTTGCCCACAAGCTGCTACGCAAGGAACAGTTCGACCTGATACTTTCAGATGTACGTCTGCCACAAGGCGACGGCATACACCTCCTTGAATGGATTGGCAAGGAGAAGATGGATATCCCATTTGTGATAATGACCGAA
>NZ_JANRHM010000094.1:0-301 GCF_024733785.1 Barnesiella sp. ET7 | reverse complement strand
CCGTAACGGAGAGTATATCCCATCGTTCATCAGCCTTGACAAGATGACCAACGAGGTGGTGGCCATGCGTGCCGAGAATGTCTATATCCCTAACGAGATTAAGGGTGTTCAACTCACCGACCAGGAGAAGAACGACCTGCGTGAGGGCAAGAAGGTCTATATCGAGGGTATGACCGCCAAGTCGGGCAACGAGTTCAACGCCCACATTCAGGTAAGTGCCGAGCGTAGAGGTATCGACTTCATCTTCGAGGACGACCGTATCTTCAACCGTACCGCTCTCGGTGGTGTGGAGCTTACCAAG
>NZ_JANRHM010000093.1:0-301 GCF_024733785.1 Barnesiella sp. ET7 | reverse complement strand
TCGCAACGGAGAGTATATCCCATCGTTCATCAGCCTCGACAAGATGACCAACGAAGTGGTGGCCATGCGTGCCGAGAATGTCTATATCCCTAACGAGATTAAGGGCGTGCAGCTCACCGACCAGGAGAAGAACGACCTGCGTGAGGGCAAGAAGGTATATATCGAAGGTATGACAGCCAAGTCGGGCAATGAGTTCAACGCCCACATTCAGGTGAGTGCCGAGCGCAGAGGCATCGACTTCATCTTCGAGAATGACCGCATCTTCAACCGCACCGCCCTCGGTGGTGTGGAGCTTACCAAA
>NZ_JANRHM010000092.1:0-306 GCF_024733785.1 Barnesiella sp. ET7 | reverse complement strand
ATTCCACATCGTTATTTATTCCACAGGCTTTACTGCTCCGGGCCCTTCGACTGATTCGCTTCGGCTCAAACATCTTTTTCCCTTGTTCGTCCCTCTCCGCCATTTTTCTTTCCGCTTTCTCCCATAGGCCGGAGGGCTGCGAGCTTTAGTCATGCCGTACCCCGACGCGGTTATCTGGTCATCCCGCGCTCCGACGCGGGATCCAGAGAATACCGGCAAGTTTACTCGTAAGATTCTCTTTCCTGGACCCCGCATCGCTGTGCGGGGTGACACGGTTCTCGACGCGGAATCCAGGATATAGCCGTG
>NZ_JANRHM010000091.1:0-308 GCF_024733785.1 Barnesiella sp. ET7 | reverse complement strand
GGATTCTTGCGAACTTATGTTATGTAAACGGACAGAGACCACTAATGTTCTGTCACGATATTTCAATTTTACGGCTCAAAGATACAACTTTTTGCCGATACGCGGTTCATATTGCCCCCACAATCATCATTTTATGCCGTACTTTTTCATCTTACGGTATAGTGTAGATGAGTCTACATTGAGCATTTGAGCCGCTTTTGTCTTGATGCCGCTGCACGACTGCAAGGCTCTGATGATGCTCTGTTTCTCCAGTTCTTCGTCTTTTAACGGAAGCAATGGAGCCTCCGGAGCATCTGCTTGTATTGCAG
>NZ_JANRHM010000090.1:0-313 GCF_024733785.1 Barnesiella sp. ET7 | reverse complement strand
CCGGTGCTGTTGCGGGAAGTTCAGAATGAGTTGAAAAAACTGAAACCCAATGATAATCCTTATCCTCCTGATGCTCGAGCCTCCTATACCTTGCGCTACAAGGACGGCACAGAAGAAAAGATATGTATGGGTGAGTATAATTACTTTGGATTCAGGGGGAGAAACTATACCAACAATCGGCTGTTGTATTTGCTGAGAAAAAGCATCGGCTATTATGGAATAGTATGGGAACCTATGATTGATGGTCTTGAAGAGTTGAACGATACTACATTCGAACGAGAACCGGTAGTGGGGAAACACGGCCTCGTTTATT
>NZ_JANRHM010000009.1:0-153742 GCF_024733785.1 Barnesiella sp. ET7 | reverse complement strand
TCCTTATTATAGATTCGTCGATTATTCAGCAACGACTTCGAAGGGGATTTCTACGCTAACCTCTTTGTGGAGTTTGATAGTAGCTTTGTAGTGGCCCACTTCTTTTACAGGGTCTTTGATAATGATTTGTTTGCGGTCTACGTTGTGGCCCAGTTTCTCGAGAGCCTCGGCGATTTGGATGTTGTTAACCGAACCGAAGATGGTACCCGTCGAGCTGGTTTTTGCACCGATGGTGAGCGATACACCTTCGAGGGCAGCAGCCAGAGCTTGAGCGTCGGCTTTGATTTTCTCGAGTTTGTGAGCACGTTGTTTCAGGTCCTCTTCACGCATTTTCAGAGCCATGGGCGAAGCGATAACAGCTTTTCCTTGGGGGATGAGGTAGTTACGACCGTATCCGCTTTTTACCGTAACGACATCGTCTTTGTAACCGAGGTTGGCGATGTCTTCTTTCAATATTACTTGCATGCTAAAATTCCTCCTTCGTTTAATTATTTCATCAAATCAGTTACATAAGGGAGCAGCGCCAGGTGACGGGCTCTTTTCACAGCTTGTGCAATACGACGTTGAAATTTCAACGAAGTTCCTGTGATACGACGGGGCAGGATTTTGCCTTGTTCGTTCAAGAATTTTTTCAGGAATTCAGGATCTTTGTAGTCGATATACTTGATACCGTTTTTCTTGAAACGGCAGTATTTTTTCTTTTTGATGTCAACCGACGGAGGGGTCAAATATCTGATTTCGGATTGTGCTTGTGCCATTTTTTAGTTCTCCTTTACTTCTTCTACTTTGTTAGACGATTTAACACTTCTTCTCTTTGCAGCGTATTCGGCAGCAAATTTGTCCATTCTGAACGTCAAGAAACGGATTACACGTTCGTCACGACGGAATTGAATTTCCAGTTTGGCGATGACAGAAGGGTCGGCGTCAAATTCCAGCAGGTTGTAAAAACCGGTGGTTTTCTTTTGAATAGGATAGGCGAGCTTGCGCAATCCCCAGTTTTCCTCATTCACGATTACGGCACCTTGCTCGGTGAGAATCGTTTTGAATTTGTCTACCGCTTCCTTCATCTGTACATCAGACAAAACGGGAGTTAAAATGAAAACGGTTTCGTAATGATTCATACTCGTTTAGTTTAACGTATTTGGTTAATAGTTTTTATTAGCGGGGCAAAGGTAGAGATTATCTTGCAATTATACAACCCTTTGCGACGGTTTTTTCTCTTTTTTCTGCCGGTGCTCGTTCAATCGGGACAAAATTCAGGCTTTGGTCGACTCGTATTTTTTGTAAAAGAGGGTGAGCAGTACAAAGCCGACCAGGGCGAGCGGTGCCCCGATGAGGGCGGGATAGCGGTAGTCGAGACCAGCCTCGAGCGGCAGGCCTCCCAGGAAGGCTCCGATGGCATTCCCCAGGTTGAAGGCTACCTGCACGCAGGCGGCACCCAGCAGCTCGCCACCCTTGGCAAAGTGAATGATCGAGATTTGCTGAGGGCTCGACACGGCAAAGAGTCCGGCGGTGCACAGGCACATGAGCAGTACGGTGAGCCATCCGACAGGAGCCGCGAAAAAGATGGCGAGCAGGGCCATGAAGAGCAGCAGTTGGGTGTAGGCAGCCACGCGGCCGGGGGTGTAGATGTCCGACAGGCGTCCGCCCAACAGATTGCCTACCACCATACCGAATCCGGCCAGCACCATCAGCAGGGTGACACTTTCGGTCGGGAAGCCCGAGACTTGGGTGAGCAGCGGGTTGATGTAGCTGTACCAGCAGAACACGCCGCCGTTGCCCAGCATGGTGGCTCCCAGGATGAGCCAGGGGGCTTTGGTCTTCAAGAAACGGAACTGTCCTTTGAATCCCGTGTCGGGCAATCCCTCGACCTGAGGTACCCACTTCCAGATGTAGTAGAGCACGATGAGGCCCCACACACCCACCAGCAGGAAGGTGAGCCGCCACGAGAGCAGCGTGCTGAGCGAGGTGCCCAGCGGTACCCCGAAGAGGTTGGCGATGGTCATGCCGGCAATCATAATCGAGACCGCCTCCGAGCCCTTCCCTTTATCGGCCAGCTTCTCGGCCACAATCGACGCTACCCCGAAGTAGGCTCCGTGGGGGAGCCCCGAGATGAACCGGGCCATCATCATGGTCCAGTAGTTGGGGGCCAGCGAGGCAAACAGGTTGCCGGCCATCATCACGGCTACCAGACCGAGCAGGATATTTTTCAACGGCAGTTTGCGGGCCATGGTCAGAAGGGGAGCTCCGGCACATACGCCCAGAGCGTAGGCCGAAATCAAATGGCCGGCCGTAGGAATAGTGATGTGTAGATCGGCGGCTATGTAGGGGAGGATAGCCATCATGACAAACTCGGCGATTCCAAGCCCCAATGTGCCGAACGCCAATGCAATAAGACTCTTTTTCATACGATACCTTAATAACCTATTGAACGCAGGGAGCAACCTGCCCGGGCAGACCCTCCCTGAAAATCGGGTGCAAAGGACGCAAAATCTTGCGGGTTGTACAAACTTTGTGTCTCTTTTTTTTGCCAGGGGAACAGGCATAAAAAAACCGCTGCCTTTTTGTGCAAAAGGTAGCGGCCTTGCTGGGGATTGCTCCCGAAATTGTTTACTTAACTTCGATCGATTTTCTTACACCGGCATTGTTTTCAACAGGCAGTTTGGGAAGTTCGACCGACAAAACGCCATGTTCGACATGAGCCGAAATTTTGTTTTTGTCGACATCGTCGGGCAGAATCATGGTCTGCTGGAATTTCGAATAAGAGAATTCGCGACGCAGATAGTGCTCTTTCTTCTTTTCGTCTTTGTTTTCGATTTTCTTCTCCATCGTGATTACGAGGTTGTCGTTCTCATCGACGTGAACCTGGAAATCGTCTTTCGTCATACCCGGAGCAGCCACTTCTACGCAGTAGTCGTTTTCATGTTCGATCACATTGATGGCAGGTGCTGTAGCATTGGCTTTTTCCATCCATTCATTATCAAAGAAATCATTGAAAATGTCGGGCAACCAACCTTGGTTTTTTCTCATGGGTACCATAATTATAATCTCCTATCTTTAAGTTGTTTATTATCTGTTTTGCTTTCGGCTCTCTTTCGATTACCGAAATCACCTATCTACTTGCAAAGGGTGTGCCAATACCCTTTGGCACCTGTTTTGCCCCGGATGTAGTGACAAGAGTGCGCCGAAGTGGACAGACTTGCGCCGAAGTGGCCTATTTGTCACATCGGGTGCGAGGCTTGTAAGGTTCGGGTGCGAGGCCTCGGACGGCAGAGTCTCACCGCCTTCTCCGGCGATACAGGCACATGCCGTAGATGATTGTCGAGGTAAGTGCCTCGGTCACCGGCATGGCCAGCCACATACCAGTGGTTCCCCACACGGCGGGGAGCAGGTAGAAGCATGGAATGAGGAGGATTACACCGCGCATCAGCACAAACAGAATCGACTCTCTTATCCGTTCCAGACTCTGGAAGTAGCCGATGACAGCCACGTTGGCAATGAAAAAGACGGTGCCTGTACCCAGGTAGGGAAATCCCGCCGTAGCTATTCTTCCGGCTTGGCTCTGGGTGTCGACAAACAGCCCTACCAGTTCTCGTGGAAACAGAATAAACAGCAGCGACAGGCACACGCCGAACAGGGTTGCCGTGCGCAACAGCAGGCGGCGGGTCTCTCTCACTTTGTGCCAGAGGCCGGTGCCGTAGTTGTAGCTGATGATGGGTTGGGCCGACTGGGCTATGGCATTTCCGATCATGAAGAAGAAGGGGGCATAGTAGCAGGCAATGCCAAAAGCGCCCACGCCCGAATCGCCCAGATAGTGCATAAACTGCCAGTTGCCTATGTAGATAAAGATGGCCATTGTCAGTTCGCCCAGCAGCGACGACAAGCCTATCTTGCACTGGTAGCCGAGGTTTCGGCCGGCCAGGCGGAGGCTCTTGACGCTTGTTTTCAAGGCGATTATGCGTAGCGACCGGCCCATGAATAGCAGATAGTACAAGGCCATGACACCGCCGGCCACAATGCTGAGGGTAGTGGCTATTGCCGCCCCTTTTACTCCCATGCCAAGGGGGAAGATGAAGAGCCAGTCGAGCACGATATTCAGCAGGGCCGGCACAATGTTGCACCACATGGCAAAGCGGGGTGAGCCATCGAGGCGGATAATGAAGAGCCCTATCAGCATCCAGGTCTGGAAGACAAAGGCCGGCATAATCCATTGCAGGTAGTCGAGAACTTGCGGCATCAGGCTCTCCGACGAGCCCAGCAGCCGGGCCGTCTCGGCCGGGAATATCAGTACCAGCACCGTGAGTACGGTTATAAACAAGGTAGTCGCCAGCAGGGCTTGGGAAATGTTGAGCCGGGCAGTCTTCACCTTTTTATAAGAGAGGTGAATGGACGATACTACCGAGCAGCCGGAGCCGATCATGAGCCCCAGGCCGGCTACGAATTGGTAGATGGGAACGACCAGGTTTACGGCGGCAACCCCGTCGGCACCGGTGCCGTGCCCTACAAAGATACCGTCGATAGTACATACAGCCGACATGGCGAACGAACCCAGCAGGGTGGGAATCAGTAGTTTGCGGAAGAGTGTGGCGACAGGCTCTTTCTGAAAGTCGATAGCGTCTCGGTTCATACAAGCAGAGTTGTGTTTGTGGGTCTTTTACGAGGGGCAAAGGTAGTGAGATGTATCTTCCCGGAGGGGAGCAGAACCCCGACAAGTAGGGTACTTTTCCGAACAAAATGGGGCGTAAGTTGGGGAAATACCCTATTTTTGCATCTCAGAAAGGTATTTTTCAATATATGAAGTCGTTCAAGTACAGGCTCTCGCCCGAGGGCAGCGAATGCAGCTACGGCACAACCGACCTTCGCCCCTGTCTGGGGTGTCTTATCGAGGTCGAGGGGTGTGTGGTGCTGATGTGTACCGAGGGGGTAGCGCTTTTCTCCATCGACTTTCACAACTACACCTTCCGTCGGGGCGATTTGCTGGTGGTCATGTATGACCGTACGGTAATCCCGCTCAAGGTCTCGGCCGGATTCCGGGTCGAATGGGTATCGCTGTCGCTTTCGGTTTGCAACGATACCTTCTATAAAATCTCTTCGGTAAAGTTTTGGGACCGCTTCTATTTCTACCCGGTTTGCCGTCTGGAGCCTGAGCATCCACGGCTGGTCGAGTCTTGGCTGTTGCAGGTGAAGTGGATTGCCCGACACACGGAAGATACCTACCGCACCGAACTGTTGCAAAGTGTATTCTATCAGCTCATGCTCTCGCTCTGCTGCGAAATGGAGAGGCTGTCGCTGGCTTCGGGCAAGAGCGAGAAACGAAGTCATGCCTGGGTGGTCGCCAATGACTTTATGGTGCTGGTGGGTCGCCACTATGTCAAGCACCGCGACGTGGCCTATTATGCCACCCGCCTTTGTGTCAGTCCCGATTACCTCAATAAACTGTCGCTCAAATATATCTTGATGACCCCCAAGGAGTATATCAACCGGCAGTGTATTATGGCTATCAAGACCTATTTGAGTAGTACCGACCTGTCGGTCAAGAATATTGCCAACGAACTTAACTACGAGGATGCCTCGTATTTGTGCCGTTTCTTTCGTCGAATGACGGGTATGTCGCCTCTGGAATACCGCGAGCGGTTGGGCAAGCCGTGAGCGACCGGGGCCGGAAAAAGTCCGGGCGAGCTTGTTTCTCTGCATTCACCTTTCAGTATCTTTTACTAAGACAGGAGGCGGTTTGGCATAGTCAAATTTGAAAACGTGGTTTTCATTTGCCTTTGCAATCTTCTTTCGCTATCTTTGTTACACGAAGACAGGAGGCGGCTCGGCATGGTCAAATTTGAAAACAAAGTTTTCATTTGCCACTGCTCTCGCCTTTCACTATCTTTTCAGAAGATAGATGGCGGTTCGGCAGAGTCAAAGTTGAAAACTGCGTTTTCCTTTGCCACTGCTCTCACCTTTCACTATCTTTGTATTTACATTATACATAAATGAGATGAAAACCATACGGGAAATATATCGCATAGGGTATGGCCCTTCGAGCAGCCATACGATGGGGCCGCGCAAGGCTTCGGAAATGTTTTTGGAACGCCATCGCGATGCGGCGGCATTCGAAGTGACGTTATACGGCAGTCTGGCCGCTACGGGGCGGGGCCACTTGACCGACGTGGCTATCCTCGACACGTTGCGTCCCCATGCGCCGGTCGAGATTGTGTGGAAGCCTTCGGTATTTCTGCCTTTTCACCCCAATGGCATGACCTTCCGCTCGAAGAACAGCCGGGGCGAGGTGACCGACGAATGGACGGTCTTCAGCATCGGAGGCGGTGCTTTGGCCGAAGAGGGGAAGGCTCTCGACGAGTCGCCCGAGCTGTATGAAATGAATCACATGACCGAGATACTCAACTGGTGCGAGCGCACGGGGCGCAGCTATTGGGAGTATGTGCAGGAGTGCGAGGACGATGACCTCTGGAACTACCTGGCCGAGGTGTGGGCGGTAATGCGCCAGGCCATCGAGCGGGGTCTCGACCAGGAGGGCGTGTTGCCGGGGCCGTTGAACCTGCGGCGCAAAGCCTCTTCCTACTATATAAAGGCCAAGGGGTATAAGGATAGCTTGAAGAGCCGTGGGCTGGTCTTTGCCTATGCCCTGGCCGTGAGCGAAGAGAATGCCTCGGGTGGCCGTATTGTCACGGCACCTACCTGCGGCTCGTGCGGGGTGGTACCTGCCGTGCTGTATCATTTGCAGAAGAGCCGCGACTTCAGCGACATGCGCATCCTGCGGGCGTTGGCTACGGCCGGTTTGGTGGGTAATATCGTGAAACAGAATGCCTCGATTTCGGGGGCCGAGGTGGGCTGTCAGGGCGAGGTAGGCGTGGCGTGTGCCATGGCTTCGGCGGCAGCCAGCCAACTGTTCGGGGGCAGCCCGGCACAGATCGAGTATGCCGCCGAGATGGGTCTCGAGCATCACCTGGGCATGACGTGCGACCCGGTGTGCGGCCTGGTGCAGATTCCCTGCATCGAGCGGAATGCCTATGCCGCGGCCCGGGCTCTCGATGCCAATATCTATTCGGCCTTTACCGATGGCAACCACCGGGTTTCGTTCGACAAGGTGGTGGCGGTAATGAAGCAGACCGGGCACGACCTGCCGTCGCTCTACAAGGAGACGGGCGAAGGTGGCTTGGCCAAGGATTACGAGCAGATGTAGCACCGGGAGGGCCGCGCTCGGCAACTGTCTTTATCCGATTGATTCGGGTAGACGGGGCCGGTGGCGATGGTTTGATGGGAAAAAATAATAGCCTCTTTTTCGCCGATAGTGAGCAAAAAGGAGGCTAAATTTGTTTTTGTAGCAAAGTTGAGTTACTTTTGTAGTTGTTTAAGCAATGATTCGTATATGAACTTTTCGGAATTAAATATAGAGATGCTCTTTGCTCTGATGAGCGGTAAGTTGTCGGCAGCCATCAATCGGAAGTTGCACCGCAGTTTTCGCAAGTTGTCAATCGACATTACGCCCGAGCAATGGACGGTGCTCTACTATTTGTGGTCGCGCGACGGGGTAACTCAGCAAGAGTTGTGTAATGTCACTTTCAAAGACAAGCCGAGTATGACCCGGTTGATTGACAATCTGGAGAAACAGCAGCTGGTGGTTCGTTCGCCGGGTGTGAAAGATCGCCGTATCAACCTCATTCATCTCACGGACAAGGGGCGTGAACTCGAGGATGCTACCAAGCCGTTGGTAACGGCCATCATGCGTACCGCTCTCGAGGGATTCTCCGACAGCGAGGTCGAGATGGCCGGTGCGATGCTGGCCAAGGTCTTCGGCAATTTGAAAAACTCGTTGAACGACTAATCTCTAAAAAGACGATAGCGATGATCAAGTATACCAAACTGTTTGTGGCGGTTTTGCTGTGTGGGCTGGCCGCAACCACATCATTCACCTTTGCACAGTACCAACCCGATCGCCTGGGCGAGGGGTTCGAATCGAAAACACTCGTCATGCCCGACGATTACAGCGGTCGGGTGGTGACTACGCTCGTGCGCAGTCTGTCGCCTTGCCCCGATGTGCATCGGGCCGTGCTCTACGTACACGGGTATAACGACTATTTTTTCCAAAAGGAGATGGCCCGGACCTTTACCGACTCGTGTTTCAACTTCTACGCCGTGGACCTGCGCAAGTATGGGCGTTCGCTTCTGCCGGAGCAAACCCCTTTCGAGGTGCGCGACTTGAGCGAGTATTTTGCCGATCTCGACACGGCGTTGACACTTGTCCGGCAGGAGGGCAATACCGAGGTTGTGCTGATGGGGCACTCGACCGGAGGGCTCATCACCTCGCTCTATTGCGAGGCGCATCGCGACTCCCTGCCGGTGCAGGGGCTTATCCTCAACAGCCCGTTCCTCGACATGAACATGAGCGGCTTTTACGAAAAGGTACTGGTGCCTTTGGTTTCGGCCTGGGGCGGTTGTTTCAAGAATACGAAAATCAGCCAAGGCAACTCCACTGCCTATGCCGAGAGTCTGTTGAAACAGTATCACGGCGAGTGGGACTACGACACCAACCTGAAGTTTATGGCCTCGCGGCCGGTCACCGCGGCCTGGGTACGGGCCATACACCGGGGGCATAACCAGGTGCACAAGGGGTTGCACATACCGTGTCCCATCCTGTTGATGTATTCGAGCCAGTCGGTGCAGGGCGACGAGTGGACCCCGCAGCACCAGTCGGGCGACGCGGTGCTCGATGTGAAAGATATAGCCCGCTACGGGCGTACGCTGGGGCCGCATGTCACCGAGTTTGAGGTGAAGGAGGGGTTGCACGACCTCGTGTTGTCGAAGCCGGCTGCACGGGCATCGGTCTATGCCGAGATATTCCGGTGGTTGCGCAGCAACGGGTTGGAGCGTTGAACTGCAGGAAATAAAAACTTATTATAAGAAGAACGGCCGGAGGTGTTTGCCCCGGCCGTTCTTCTTTTCGTCGTGATACGACTGTTATTGTTTCTTTGATTTCTGTTGTTTCTCCAGTTGCATTACCTGCTTGTCGGCCAGTTCGAGGGTACGGATGTTGAGCTGATATTCCCGGGTGAGGTCATCGACATTACGCATCAGAGTGTAGAGGTTGCGGGTCTCTTTCACCGCTTCGCGAGTCGTCCGGTCGAGAGCGAGCGTGTAACGGTTTCCGCCCAGATAGGTGAGGGTGATGGCCTTGTCGGTGTTGTCGGCAATAAGCGAAGCGACGGCCGAACATTGTCCATCCTTGTAGGTGACGATTTCGGTATACTTGCCGTTGTCGGTAAACCGGTAGTTGTTGGCTCCGTCGTATCCGATAGCCAGGGTCTCGGCCTTGCTCTTGTCGGGTAGGGTGACCCGTATCGAACTATGCTTCAGCGGGGTGCTGCCGTAGTATACGCTGGCCAGCTGCATCTGACCGTTTTCGGTAACCTGCACCTTCAGCTGGCTGCGGGTGATGGCGTTTTGTTTGGGCAGTTTGTTGTACACGTAGTTGCCTTCGGTCTGATATTTGGCATCTTTCTCGAAGCGGAATTTCTTTTTGGCTGCCTCGAGTTCGGCCTGTCTTACCTTGAGTACGCTGTCGATATAGAGCAGGTTTCGCTCGCTCTCTTTCTGCTTGACCCGGCACATGAGCAACATGCCCTCTCTGATCTGTTTGAAGGCTTTGGGGTATAGCTGCTCGATACTGTCTATCGCATTTCGGGCGCTTTCGTACTGTCCCGCCTCGAAGAGTTTCAAGGCTTTTTCGTATTGTTCGCCGGCTTCGTGGCTACCGTCGCCGCAGGCCGGAAACAGAAGAATACAGGAGCATATCCAAAGGTAGAGGTATTTTGTCATATTCATATTGTGTTTTTAATGGGTCATTAACAGTTTATCGAACTCCGTTGTACATCTTTTACCCCTTTCACGGTCTTGAGCTTCTTGATGAGGCTGTTGAGGCTCGAGGTGTCGTCGACCATGACGGTGATGTGTCCCTGGAAGAGTCCGTCGTTCGAGTCGATCGAGATGTTGCGCATGTAGATGTTTTTCTCTTTCGAGATGATTGAGGTAATGTTGGTGACGATGCCGATGTCGTCGTTGCCCACGACACGCAGCACACAGACATATTTTGAGCCCATCTTTCCCGACCACCGGGCATTGACCACCCGATAGCGGTAGCGGCTGTAGATGTGGCGGGCATTGGGGCAGTCCTTGCGGTGTATCTTGATGGTCCCCTCGGTTGATACGAACCCGAAGATGTCGTCGCCGAAAATGGGGTTGCAACACTTGGCCAGCTTGTAGTCGATACCCTTCACGTCGCCGCCGATGATGAGCTCGTCCTCTTTCGAGTCGTCGTGCTCGCTGGGTTGCAGCGTGAACTCTTCGGCCGTGCGGGCTTCGTATTGCTCGTTGTTCTCTTTGTGTTCGATTTCGAGGTAGAGGTCGATGACTCGGTTCACGTCGATGCGCTCGGCGGCCAGCTCGTTGTAGAAGTCGGTCACGGTCTTGTAGCCCATCTTTTTGATGAGCTTCATCATGATGCCGTCTTCCATCTCCATCTTGCGATTCTTGAACCGGCGTTGCAGCAGCTCCTTGCCATACTCGGCATCTTTGTTCTGCTGTTCGTTGAGGGCCTGTTTTATCTTGACGCGCCCTTTCGAAGTGGAGGCAATGTTAAGCCAGTCTTGCTTGGGGGTCTGGTTGGGCGAGGTGAGTACCTCGATGGTATCGCCGCTTTTGAGCTTGTATTTGATGGTCTCTATCTTTCCGTTCACTCGGCCGCCCACGCATTTGCACCCCAGTCCCGTGTGGATGAGAAAGGCAAAGTCGAGCAGGGTAGCCCCCAGTGGCAGCTTGTAGAGGTCGCCCTTGGGAGTAAAGACAAACACCTCTTTGTCGTAGAGGTCCATCTTGAAGTCGCGCATCAGTTCCAGAGCACCGCCATGTTCGGCCGCTTCGAGCACTTCGCGCACGTTGTTCATCCAGTCGTCGAGCCCCGATTCGCTCTTGATACCCTTGTATTTCCAGTGGGCTGCCAGTCCGCGTTCGGCGATTTCGTCCATGCGTCGGGTACGTATCTGCACCTCGACCCATCGTTGTCCGGGCCCCAGCACGGTGATGTGCAGCGACTCGTACCCGTTCGACTTGGGTATCGACAGCCAGTCTTTCATACGCTTGGGGTTGGGCTGGTACATGTCGGTCACAATCGAGTAGACTTTCCAGCAGTCGGCCTTCTCCTGGTCGAGCGGAGTCTCCAGAATCACCCGTATGGCAAACAGGTCGTAGATGTCTTCGAGGTCGGCCTTCTGTTTCTTCATCTTGTTCCAGATGGAGAAGATCGACTTCGTGCGACCCTTGATTTCGAAGTTGAGCCCCTCGGCCTCGAGTTTCTGTTTGACCGGCTCGATAAACTCGGTGATGTACTTGTCGCGGTTGCGCTTCGTTTCGTTGAGCTTGTGGGCTATCTGGTCGTAGATTTCGCGATTGGTATATTTGAGCGAGAGGTCCTCGAGCTCCGATTTGATGGAGTAGAGGCCCAGCCGGTGGGCCAGCGGTGCGTAGAGGTACGACGCCTCGCAGGCTACGTCGTAGCGATACTTCTCGTTGGGGTGGTGGTTGATCATCTTCATCACGCACAGACGGTCGGCAATCATGATGATAATCACCCGTATGTCTTCGGCAAAAGAGAGCAACAGCTTGCGGAAGTTCTCGCTCTCGACAGCCGCCTGCTTGGCATAGAGGCTGTTCGATTTGATAAGTCCCCGAATGAGTTGGGCAATGTCGTCGCCAAACTCTTTCTGTACAGTTTCGATAGTGAGAAATTCGCTCACTACCAGATTGAAAAGCAATACCGAGATGAGCATGCTGCGCTCCAGTCCCACCCGGTCGCACAGGATAAGCGCCGTATTCAAGTTGCGAACGACCGGATTGATGCCCTGTTTGTTGCGCTGGTAATGTCCTGTTTCTACCGCTTCGGTGATGAGTTTGCGCATGCGGGTGAAGTCGTTGAGCGACATCACCGGCCGGCTGTTGCGCAGAAGTTGCCGATAAACCGATAGGACATTTCCTCTTTCCTCGGGGGTGAAATAGCTTTTTTCGGGCATAAGTTGTGACTATATCAAAAAAATTATGTCTCAAATATATATTTTTATAGTTAAAAATGCGCTTTTTTTTAGAGCTTTTTGTAGTTTTGGGAACAGAATTAAAATTCATTATTCATTATAGGTATGTTTACAACAGAGGATTTAAACTTGTTTGCCGAAAAAGGTATCGATATACGGGTAGTCGAGGACCAGTTGGCATCTTTCAAAAGGGGATTCCCGTTCCTGAAAATCGCCTCCTCGGCATCGGTAGGGAATGGCATTTTGTCGCTCGATGAGCAACAGACGCAATATTACCTGGATCTTTGGGAAGGATACTTGAAAGACAATCACAAAGTGGTGAAGTTTGTTCCCGCATCGGGAGCGGCCAGCCGCATGTTCAAGGATTTGTTCGCTTTTCTGTCGGCCGAGTACACCGAACCGAAAACCGATTTTGAAAAGAAATTTTTCGACTCGATCGAGCACTTTGCCTTCTATGCCGATCTCGATGCCGCCTGTCTGAAAAACGAGGGTATGGGCATTGCCGACCTGGTGGCTGCCGGGCGCTACAAGGCTGTCGTGTCGAATCTGCTTGAGGCCAAGGGGCTCAACTACGGCTCGTTGCCCAAGGGGCTGCTCAAGTTCCACCACTATGCCACGACCAATCGCACGGCCATGGAGGAGCACCTCACCGAGGGGGCTCTCTATGCTGCCAGCTCCGATGGCGAGGTGAATATTCACTTCACGGTTTCGCACGAGCATCTGCCTCACTTCAAAGAGCTGGTCGCCTCGAAAAAGGCCGATTACGAGAAACGCTACGGGGTGCGCTACAACATCAGTTTCTCGGAGCAGAAATCCTCGACCGATACCATTGCCGTGGATATGAACGACGAGCCGTTCCGCGAAGAGAACGGTAAAATCTTGTTCCGTCCCGGTGGTCACGGTGCCCTGATTGAAAACCTCAACGACATCGATGCCGAGGTAATTTTCGTGAAGAATATCGACAATGTGGTGCCCGATCGCCTCAAAGAGCCCACCGTGCGCTACAAGAAAGTGATAGGCGGTGTGCTGGTGGCCTTGCAGGCCGAGGTCAATCGCTACACGGCCATGCTGAAGAGCGGCAAGTACACCATCGACGACTTGCGCGAAATGGTGAAGTTCCTGCAACAGAAGCTCTTTGTGCGAAACGAAGAGACCAAGAATCTCGAGGATGCCGAGTTGGCGCTCTATCTGTTGCGCAAGTTCGACCGTCCTATCCGGGTGTGCGGTATGGTGCGCAATTCGGGCGAGCCGGGTGGTGGTCCGTTTGTGGCATACAATCCCGACGGTACTACCTCGTTGCAGATTCTGGAGAGTTCGCAAATCGATATGGCCAACCCCGAAGCCAAGCGGCAATTCGAGGCCGGTACACACTTCAATCCGGTCGATTTGATTTGTGCCGTGCGCGACGGTCAGGGTGTCAAGTACGATTTGCCTCGCTATGTCGACAAAAATACCGGATTCATTTCGCATAAGTCGAAAAATGGCCGCGAGCTGAAAGCTCTCGAGTTGCCGGGCTTGTGGAATGGCGCCATGAGCGACTGGAACACCGTGTTTGTCGAGGTTCCCGCCGAGACCTTCAACCCGGTGAAGACCGTGAACGACCTGTTGCGGCCTCAACATCAGTAAGCTATGTAACGGCTTAATAACGAATAGAGGGCGATATGCTGCGGCATATCGCCTTTTTTTTATAACTTTGTCACCGAAAAATTATTACTCGGGAAAATGGAAGCCTCGAGGGCTTGTAATTTCCTGCAAGAGTTAGATAGACGAAAAGAAAAATTTAAGGAAAAAAGATATGACATTTGAAGAATTCGGATTGTCGGAAGAGGTCATGCAAGGACTCGACGCCATGAATTTTCAAGAGGCGACCCCGGTTCAGGAACAGACCATTCCCGTGATATTGCAGAAAAAAGATTTGATTGCTTGTGCCCAGACGGGTACGGGTAAAACAGCTGCCTATATATTGCCTTTGTTGAACTTGCTTACCGAGTTTCCCGGCAGCGGCGACAAGGTGCGCGCGGTGATTGTGGCGCCTACGCGCGAGTTGGCCCAGCAGATTGACATGCAGTTTGCCGGCTTCTCCTATTTCTTGCCCATCTCTACGGCCGTAGTTTCGGGTGGTGGCGACGGTTCGTCGTGGGAGCAGCAGAAGCGGGGCCTGACCATGGGTGCCGATGTGATTATAGCCACGCCGGGCCGGCTCATCTCGCATCTGAATATCTCGAACATCGACTTTTCGGGAGTCGAGTATTTTATCCTCGACGAGGCCGACCGCATGCTCGATATGGGATTCTACGACGATATTATGAAGATAGGCAAGAGCCTGCCGGCCAAGCGACAGACGATTATGTTCTCGGCTACCATGCCGCCCAAGATTCGCCAGCTGGCCAAGAATATCATGGACAATCCCGTGGAGGTGAACGTGGCTATTTCGAAACCCAACGAAGCCATCGACCAGTCGGCCTATGTCTGCTACGAGAATCAGAAGATGGGTATTATCGACTTCCTCTTCAGAGAGCCGACCGGCACGAAGACCATCATCTTCTCGTCGTCGAAGCAGAAGGTCAAGGAGCTGGCTTTTGCCTTGAAACGGAAAAAATACAGAGTGGCCGCCATGCACTCCGACCTGGAGCAGCCCGAGCGTGAGGCAGTGATGCTCGATTTCAAAAACAACAAGATAGATATTCTGGTGGCTACCGATGTCATTTCGCGAGGCATCGACATCGATCAGATCGGGTTGGTCATCAACTACGACGTGCCTCACGACCCCGAGGATTACATTCACCGCATCGGTCGTACGGCTCGTGCCAATGCCGAGGGTACTGCCATTACCTTCGTGTCGGAGAAGGAGCAGGGCAAGTTCAACCGCATCGAGACTTTTCTGGGCTATGAAATTGCCAAGCGCGAGATGCCCGAGGGGGTAGGTGAAGGGCCGGTATATGCTCCCAAGCAAGAGAAGGGTGGCCGTCACGGCCGGGGTGGAAACCGGGGAGGCGAGGGGCGTGGCCGCTCGCGCAATCGCCGTCGGGGCGACAAGGGTACCCCCAAAGACAATGCTGCCAAGAATACCGCCCCGAAGGGGGACAAGTCGGCTCCGGCTTCGGAGAAACCGGTTAAGGAGAAGAGCGAGAATACCGCTTCGCAGAATCAGAGTGGTTCGTCGTCGCGTCGTCGCAATCATCGCCGGCGCAAGCCTCGCTCGGGTAATAACGGCAATGGCGGTAACAACTCACCGAGCCAGGAGGCATAACGAATGTGATTTTGTAGACTATGGCTTTAGATTTATTTGTAAATAGTCTGTAAATCAAATACTTTTTATTTGAGTATATAAATAGCGAATATATGGCGTTTGTTATGTAGCAAACGCCATTCGCGTTACATAGAGGTTTATCGTATGGATATGGATGTTTATAAGTATCTTGTAATCAGCGCGTTGTAGGTTTTACCGATTTTTATTCAAGTGGAAGTATAAATATCATTCATAATAGTACTATAAACCAGTTGATTATAATTTATACAGCTATAAAACCTTGCAAATGGAAAACTTTTGTCGTGTGGGGTATGTTTAGCACATGAAAGATAAAGTAATTATGGAGATTTCGGAGAAGAAAGCCCGTATTCGGGAGTTGTGGCAACTCTGTTTTCACGACGACGAGCAATTTGTCGACCTCTTGTTCGGCCACTTGTATTGCGATGAAAATGCCCTTTGTTTCGAGGAGCGGGGCGTGTTGACGTCGGCCTTGCAAATGCTCCCTTACCGCATGACCTATGGGGAGTCGGTGTTGGAGGTAAGTTATATTTCGGGAGCGGCTACTCGTCCCGAGTATCGCAACCGGGGATTGATGGGCCGGTTGTTGCGGGAGTCGTTCGAGACGATGCGGTCGCGTGCCATTCCGCTGTCGGCGCTCATCCCGGCCGAGCCGTGGTTGTATGGCTATTATGCCACCAAGGGGTATGCCCCGGTATTTTTTCGGCGCAAGAGTCACTTCACGGCCGTGCATCGTTTCGAGGGTGCCGGGTATCGGCGGGTGGCTCCGTCGCTCGACCGGCTTTACACCTTTTTCGATGCCCAGATGCGTCGCCGGCCTTGCTGCATGTTGCACGAGTGGAACGACTTTGAGGTGATTTGCGGCGACAACCGTCTCGACGGGGGCGAGGTGATTGCCTTGGCCGATGAGGCGGGTGAGCTTTCGGCGCTGGCTTTTGCCGTGCCATACGACGATGGCACACGGGTAAAAGAACTCTTGGCAGTCGACGACCAGGCTCGCGAAGCGGCCCTGCACGAGGTCGAACGCACGTTCCCCGGCCTGCCGGTTACGGTGGCGCTGCCACCCGATAGCGGGGAGGGGGTGTTGCAGCGCATGGGCATGATGCGCATCGTGGATGTGCCGGCCATGCTCTCGACTGTAGCGCAGAACCATCCTTCGCTGCAGGTGGTCGTGCGGGTGTCCGACCCGCTGTTGCCTGCGAATAACGGCGTTTATCGAATTGCCGATGGTGCGTGTGGTCGTGTAGAGGCCGATACGTGCGACTTCGATGTCGACGTGGCCGAGTTGGCACTTCTGGTATTTGGCGATTCCCGTCAGGATTCGCTCGTCGATTTCCCGGCCATGCCTCCCTATATGAGTCTCATGCTCGACTGAACCGGTGTGGAGCGGGGCTGCTTTTATCTCTCTTTATAGGGTTGAGGTCAGCCCCTTGATGGGTTTACAAAAAGAAGCGATACCCCACCGAGATGCCTATGTGGCGACTCTCGAAGGCACTCTCTGCGTCGCGAATGGAGTGGGTGAGCCCCCAGGTATAGCGGGCATCGACAAAGAGACCGGAATCAAATTCGTATCCCAGCCCGGCGACCACGCCCAGTTCGGCTCCTGCCGGTTGCTGAAAAGCCTCCACCCCTTTCCACGAATCGGTAGCGGCACACCCGATACTCAGTTGCGGACCGGCCTGAATGTTGAAACCGGCTACGGGGAAAAACTTGACCAGCAGCGGAATATCTATGTAGTGGATGCGGTACGAATACCCCTTGTACATCGTGTCGCCTCGCTCGTCGTTGAAGATAAGAGTCTTGTCTTTGTAGCCGTGTGTGGCGTAGAGCAGCTCGAGTTGCAGGTCGAAATAGGTATTGCATGTGTAGGTCGCTACTACTCCCGCTTGACCGCCCACGATATAGCTGGCCTTGTCGTTGAGTACGTTTTTGGGGTATCTCACCGTCGACCAGTTGATACCCGCTTTACCGCCTACACTCCATTGGGCCCGTGCCGGGATGGCGACCAGGCAAAGCAACAACAGTCCGACAACGTATTTGCGACAGAAATTAGAGGGGGTTAGGTAGGGTGTTTTCATGTGGCACATCTTGTTTTGACAGGTAGACAAATATAGTCGATTTCTTTGGTTTGGTAAAATTATTTTCGTTTCTTTACACGGGTGACTTTAATCAGAATCTAAACGCTTATAGCTATGACTACACTGGAATTTATCCTGATCTGTATCCTCATTCCCGGGCTATTGGGTGGAATCTTTGCCCCTATGGTGGTGAAGGGGTGTAAAAGGCTCTGTGCCAAGTGGAGCAGCAGACGTAAGCCATCTCGAGAATAAATCTTGAGGAAAGTTCGGTATACTTGCAGCCGGGGTGTGTATTTCCTGCTTTTTTTGTTTTTTACCTTTGAGGTGAGCAGAGATTGAGCAAACGGGAAAAACGGAGTTTTTCGTTTGCCTCTATGTCCATTTTCACTACCTTTGCGGCCGATATGCGTGAGCATGGTTTTCAAGAAAGGTAAAAAGATGAAACAGGAAGAGGAAGACAAGATTGTAGGAGATTTGAATTGGGACGGTCTGCACCGCCCGCGTATTTACTACGCCATGGCGACGACCTTTTGCGGGTTGTTCCTGTCGGTGCTCGACGGTTCTATCTGCAACGTGGCGTTGCCCAGCATAGCCCAGCAGCTGCACGTATCGTCGTCCGATTCCATCTGGATCGTCAACTCTTTCCAGCTGATCATTATGATGACCCTGCTTCCCTTCTCGTCGATGGGCGAGCGTTGGGGCTACAAGCAGGTCTATCTGCGTGGAGTCGTGGTCTTCACCATCGGGTCGTTGCTCTGTGCCCTGTCGCACAACCTGCCGCTGCTGGTGGTCTCGCGGGTGTTCCAGGGTTTCGGAGCCTCCATGATTATGAGTGTGAATACCTCGCTCATCAAGCTCATCTATCCCAAACACCGGTTGGGCGAGGGGGTAGGACTCAATGCTACGGTGGTGGCCATCGCTTCGGTCACCGGGCCTACATTGGCGGCCGCCATTCTGTCGTTCGCTTCGTGGCCGTGGCTCTTTGCCATCAATGTGCCGGTAGGTATCGCCACCTTTATCCTGGGACGCAAATATCTGCCCGACAATGCCGTGCGGCGTCTGGGGCATCGCTTCAACTGGAAAGAGGCACTGCTCAATGCGGCCACCTTCGGGCTCTTCATCGGGTGTGTCGAGGCCTATTCGCACGATGTGCCGGTGCGCTGGGTGTTGTGCGGTGTCGTGTTATTGGCCGTGGTGGCTGCCTTCTATGTGCGCATGCAGTTGGGTGAGCGCTATCCCATGCTTCCCTTCGACCTGCTCAAAATACCCATCTTCTCGATGTCGGTGATGACGAGTATTCTCTCCTTTACGGCACAGATGATGAGTCTGGTGGCCATGCCCTTCCTGCTGGTCAATACTTTCCACTACGATGCCGTGGGCACCGGGTTGTTGATGACCTCGTGGCCGCTGGTCATTGTCTTTGTAGCACCGCTGGCCGGTGTGCTCATTGGTAAGATTCACCCCGGAATCCTGGGTGGAGTGGGGTTGATTATCATGAGTATCGGTTGTTTCAGTCTTTCGTTCGTACCCGTCGATACCAACCATTTCGGCCTCGTGTGGCGGTTGATGCTCTGCGGTATGGGCTTCGGCTTTTTCCAGTCGCCCAACAACCACATGCTGCTCACCTCGGCACCTCCGCAACGTACCGGCAGCGCCAGCGGCATGCTCGCTACCGCCCGACTCACGGGGCAGACTATCGGAGCCGCTCTGGTCGCTCTGCTCTTCCACATCCATGGCGATACCGCACCGCACGATGCCATGCTTCTGGCCGGTATACTCACCTTGTGCGGCGCGCTCTCTTCGGCCCTCCGTCTGCGGGTAAGTCTGCCGAAGTAGGGTGGTGGACCTGTGTCTTGTTTCGTGAAGTTTATGTCTGAATTTATGGATTTCTCGAGAGGGGGGACCGTTGTCTTCTTGGGGTATCCATCTGAAAAAGGGGTATAAAAAAAGAGCAAATCAACCTGCGCGATTTGCTCTTTTTCTGCGGAAAGAGAGGGATTCGAACCCTCGGTACCCGTAAGGGTACAACGGTTTTCGAGACCGTCCCGATCGACCACTCCGGCATCTTTCCAATGGTCTGTCGTTTTTGACGGGGGCAAAGGTACGGAAAAGATTCGATATGCAATGGCTTTAATTGTAAAAAAAAGCTAAATGCGGAAATTATTCTTTCTCCTCCCAGTTTTTATAGGGATTTGGGGCCAGGCAAGAGTTGTAGTAACGCGGGTCGCCGGTCACTTCGCGGCCGATGAACGGGGGCAACTGTACCGCTTCCGACTCCGATTGCAATTCAACTTCGGCCACAATCAGCCCTTCGTTGTCGCCCATAAATTCGTCAATCTCCCATGTGTGCCCGGCATAGGGGTAGAGGTACCGCCTCTTTTCGATGAGGCCCGACTGGCACAACGAGTCGAGCATTCGGGTAGCGTCGGCTACGGGTATGGGGTATTCGTACTCCTGCCGGGAGCAGCCGGTGGTGGTACCCTTGATGGTGATGAAGGCCTGGTCGCCGGCGATGCGTATGCGCACGGTGGCCGCAGGGGCTGCCGACAGGTATCCCTGTTTGTAGTAGGTGCAGCGGGTGGCTTGGGCGCGATACGAGGTATCGGTCACCCGATATTTGCGTTCGATCTCTATATTCATGAATTAACAAAAATAAATAGTGAACCGAATATAATACATTTATTTGGTTTAAGAGATGGAATAAAGATGCGGGCATTATTAAACATTGTTAAACCCGTGAACTGTTGGAGATAAAAGCCCGGTGAGCGGCAGTTTTTTTGTACTTTTGTCACCCGGATATTCGAGTGAATCGAATGGTGGTACCGGTTACTTTGTACAGTATTTGAGACTTTTATGGCAAAAAAGATATATGTGGTATTGGCCCTTTGCTTGTTGTGTGTAGGGCTTCCTGTTTCGGTTAAGGCACAACAGACGACGGTGGTGAAGGGAATCGTAAGGGACTCTATAACCCATGAACCCATATCCTATGCTTCGGTTTTTTTTGTGGGAAGTGACAAAGGTGTCATGACCGATGATGATGGCAAATTTGCTGTGGCCGTGCGCGATAACTTCCTGAATGTGCGTATTGCTACGCTGGGTTACCGTGAGAAGACGGTTTTCGTCAAGAAGGGTGCCGAGAACAATCTGGAGGTCGATTTGGTGCCGTCGGACTATACGCTGCAGGAGGTGGTGGTAAAGCCCAAGAAGGAGAAGTACAGCAAGAAGAATAACCCTGCGGTAGAGTTTGTCAAGAAGCTGATTGAGCGGCGCGACGTGGGCGACCCCAAGCGTCACGACTTTTTCAATTACGAGAAATACGAGAAGATGACTTTTGCCCTCAACGACTTTTCGGAGGAGCAAAAGAAGAAGTGGCTTTTCAAGAAATTCCAGTTTATATTCGACTATGTAGATACGTCGGAGGTGTCGGGAAAGCCTATCCTGACGGTTTCGATCAAGGAGAAGATTGCCGAGAACTACTACCGCCGTAGCCCCGAGACCGAGAAGTCGATTGTGACGGGTATCAAGCGGGCCGGTATCGACGAGATATTCAACGAGGAGAGCGTGCAGATGCTGTGCGACGACCTGTTCCGCGAAATCGATATTTTCAGAAACGACATCACGCTGCTGAACAACCGGTTTGTGAGCCCGTTGTCGAGCATTGGTACTTCGTTTTACAAATACTATCTGCTCGATACCATTCCCGTAGACGGGGTGCGTTGCATCGACCTAGGGTTTGTGCCCTTCAACTCCGAGTCGTTCGGATTCACGGGCCACATCTATGTGCCCGAGGGCGACTCGACCTATTTCATCAAGAAGGTGAAGCTGAACGTCCCCCGCGACATCAACCTCAACTATGTGGAGAACATGTACCTCGAGCAGGATTACAAGCAGCTGGACGACGGAACCCGCATCAAGACAAAGGACGATGCCATCATCGAGTTCAAGGTGATGCCGGCCACGCAGGGACTGTATGCCCGGCGTATGACTACATACGACAAGTTTTCGTTTACGCCGCCCGACGACCTGTCGGTCTACGACTTCGAGGGGCGCGAGCGGGTCGAGGTCGATGCGCAGGCCAAGCCCGAGGAGTTCTGGATCGATAACCGCCATGTGCCGGTGAAGAAGAAGGAGGGGGCGGTCGACAAGCTCCTGGCCCGGTTGCGCGAGGTGCCTGCCTTTTACTATACCGAGAAGGTGTTGGGTATACTCATAGCCGGGTATATCGAGACCAGCGAGGAGAGCAAGTTCGACTTCGGTCCCATGAATACCACCATCAGTGCCAACGAGGTGGAAGGGGCCCGTTTCAGAGTAGGCGGTGTCACTACCGCACAGCTCAATCCGCACTGGTTTGCCCGCGGATACGTGGCCTATGGTACGAAGGACGAGAAGATGAAATATTCGGGCGAGGTGGAATATTCGTTCAACAAGAAGAAGTTCCACTCGCGGGAGTTCCCCATCCACTCCATCAAGCTGAACCACACCTACGACATCGACCAGTTGGGACAGCAGTACATGTATACCAACAAGGATAATGTATTCCTCTCGCTCAAGCGCAAGTCGGACAACAAGGCTACCTATCTGCGCAAGACCGAGCTCTCGTACCTGCAGGAGCGCAAGGGCGGTTTTTCGTTCGGGTTGGGTATCCGCAACGAGATTCAGCAGATGGCAACCGACCGCATCGCCTTTATCGACGGTTTCGGTAACGAGACAAAAGATTACATGCAGACCTATTTCGATGTGAAGTTGCGGTTTGCCCCCAACGAGAAGTTCTACCAGACCCGCAGCAACCGCTATCCCATCAACCTCGACGCCCCGGTGCTCACCCTCTCGCACAGCTTTGCCTTCAAGGATGTGCTGGGCAGCCGCTACTCCTACAACCGCACCGAGTTCGGTATCCAGAAACGGTTCTGGTTCTCGGCCTTCGGCTACTTCGACGGTATCGTCAAGGCCGGCAAGGTGTGGGACAAGGTGCCTTTCCCCATGCTGTTGCTCCCCAACGCCAACCTCTCGTACACGATACAACCCGAGTCGTATGCCTTGATGAATGCTCTCGAATTTATCAACGACCAGTACGTGTCGTGGGATTTCACCTACAACGCCAACGGTGCTCTGTTCAACCGCATTCCGCTGCTCAAGTACATGAAGCTGCGCGAGGTCTTCTCGTTCCGAGGTCTCTACGGTTCGCTCAGCAAGAAGAACAACCCGCTCTACAATCAAGACCTCTTCGTATTCCCCAAGGGCAGTACCGAGATGGACAAGATGCCCTACATGGAGTGCGGCGTGGGTCTCGACAACATCTTTACCATCTTGCGGGTCGATTACGTGTGGCGGTTGACCTATCGCGACAGCCCCAACGTGAGCAAGAGCGGCGTGCGCATTTCGCTCCACTTCTCGTTCTAAACCGGGAGTCGCCGGGGGTACAGAAGGATATTTCGATTATCTCAAATCTATACGAAAGGGCTGCTTTGCCGTGAGCAAGGCGGCCCTTGTTGGTATCTCCTTTTACTACTTCTGTGTCGACTGGATTCCGAGTCGTATCGTGGGATAATCGACTTTATGGCGCCTATGCATTCGGTGTGAGTAGTCCAGCGGGGGGGGGAGGCAGTTGGCATCAATCCCTTGGCCGAACAAGGGTCTGATACAGGTAAAAAAATAACGGAGCCCGCAGTGTGGCGGACTCCGTCATGTGATGCGTGAGGAGCGATATTACTTGATAATGCCGTCACGACGCATAAGGGCCTCGATGGTAGGTTCGCTGCCTTTGAAGCGTTTGTAGAGGGTCATGGGGTTTTCGGTACCGCCGCGTTTCAGGATGTTGTCGCGGAACGAAGCTGCGGTAGCCGGGTCGAAGATACCGTGGGCCTTGAACACGGCAAAGGCATCGGCGTCGAGCACCTCGGCCCATTTGTATCCGTAGTATCCGGCAGCATAACCGCCCGAGAAGATGTGACCGAATTGAGGAGCGATGAGGGTTCCCTCCACGTCGGGCAACACGAGGGTTTTGGCGATGGCCTGTTTCTCGAAGGCTACAGCGTCGTCGACAGGAGCTTCGATGGTGTGGTAGGCCATGTCGAGGAAGCCGAAGGTGAGCTGACGTACGCACAGGTAGGCGGCCAGGTATTGGCTCGACTCCTTGATTTTCTCAACCAGTTCGACCGGCATCTTTTCGCCTGTCTTGTAGTGAACGGCAAAACTGTCGAGGAACTCTTTCTCGGCGAGGAAGTTCTCGTTGAACTGTGAGGGCAGCTCTACGAAGTCGCGGTATACGTTGGTACCCGAGAGGGTCGAGTAGGTAACGTCGGAGAGCAGGCCGTGCAGGGCGTGGCCAAACTCGTGCAGGAAGGTCTCCACCTCGTCGTAGGTGAGCAGGGCGGGAGCATCGGCCGTGGGGCGCGAGAAGTTCATCACGATCGTTACCTGCGGACGGCTGTCGGTTCCGTCTTCCTCTTTCCATTGCCCTTTGAATTCGGTCATCCAGGCACCGGCACGTTTGGTCTCGCGGGGGAAGAAGTCGGTGTAGATTACACCCACATAGTTACCGTCGTTGTCGGTTACCTCGAAAGCCTCGACCTCGGGGTGGTATACGGGGATTTTGGGATTTTTCGTGAAGTGCAGGCCGTAGAGGCGGGTAGCCAGACCGAATACTCCCTTGATGGTGTTGTTCACCTCGAAGTAGGGGCGCAGCATCTCGTCGTTGAGGTCGTATTTGATGTGCTTGAGTTGCTCGGAATAGTAGCTGAAGTCCCAGGGCATGAGCGTCATGTCTTTGCCCTCTTTACCAATGGCGAAACCCTGAATCTCTTTCACCTCTTGCAGGGCGGCCGGCTTGTAGGCGTCGAGCAGTTGGTTCAGCAGATTGTACACGTTGGCGCTGTTGCCGGCCATGGTGGTTTGCAGGTTGTATTCGGCGAAGTTGGGTTTACCGAAGAGCTTGGCAATCTCGAGGCGTACCTCGGCGATACGTTTCAGGATGGGGATGTTGTTGTATTCGCCCGATTGGTTGCGCGTGTTGTAGGCGCGATAGAGTTTCTCGCGCAGGTCGCGACGCGACGAATATTTCATAAAGGCGCTGTAACTGGGGTAGGAGAGGTTGACCATGTAACCCTCTTTGCCTTTGCTCTTGGCCAGAGCGGCAGCAGCGTCGCGGGCGCTTTGGGGCAGACCTTCGAGCTCATCCTCGGTGAGCATCATCGAGAAGAGGTTGGTATCCTTCAATACGTTCTGTCCGAAGTCGAGGGTGAGTTGGCTCAACTCCGACGAGAGTTTGCGGTATTTTTCGCGGTCTTCGCCTTGCAATTCGGCTCCGCTCAGGGCAAACGACTCGTAGGTCTCCTTGAGCAGCATCTGTTGCTCGGGGGTGAGGTCGAGCTGGTCGCGACGGTCATACACGAACTTGATGCGTTCGAAGAGCTTCTCGTTCAGGCTGATGTTGTTGCTGTGCTCCGACAGCATGGGTTGTACGCGTTGCGAGATTTCCATCATCTCGTCGTTGCCCTCGGCGCTCAATACGGCAAAAAAGACGTTGGCCACGCGGTTGAGCATACGGCCGCTGCGGTCGAGTGCCTCGATGGTGTTCTCGAATGTGGGGGTCGAGCGCTGGTTCACGATGGCGTCGATCTCCTTTTGATTCTCTTCAATGGCTTTCTTGAAAGCCGGTTCGTAGTGCGACAGTTTTATCTTGTCGAACGGAACTGTTTGATGGGGCGTCTTGTAGGGCCCGAAAAAGGGGTTAGCAGCTTGTGCCATGATTGCAAAAACAGTTAAGGCTGATAATAATAAAATTTTTTTCATTACTACTGTGTTAGGTGATACAAATGGTAATTGTAACAAAGTTCACGATTTATAATCATTCTAACTAATCTTCGACCCTTAATAAATATTAAACAAATCGTTTCACCGGTTTAATTTCGCCCCGAAGGCCATTTTTATATTAGCTTTGCAGCTTATAAACAGTGCCGAATATGAAACGACGATTCTATTTTTTGGTGTGGATATATTGCTGGTTTCTCATCATGTTTGCCGTGCAAAAGCCCCTCTTCATGCTGTATCATTGGAATCTTTACGGCGACGAGCCTCTGTCGCAGTGGCTGGCGGTGATATGGCACGGCCGGGGACTCGACGCCTCGATGGCTGCCTATATTACGGCTTTGCCGGCTCTGCTCACTGCCGTTACCGTCTATTTGCGGGGCGCGTGGTGGAAACCGGTGTTCCGGGCCTACTTCGTGCTGATAGCCGCAGTGGTCTCGGCCATCACCTTGAGCGATGCGGTGCTCTACAGCTTCTGGGGATTCCGCATCGATGCTACGCCGCTCTTCTATTTGGCCTCGCCGGCCGATGCCGTGGCCAGTATCCCGGTGTGGCAAACGGTGGTGATTCTGCTTCTTATCGTGGCCTATGCCGCGCTGCTCGTGTGGCCGTTGTGGCGCTGGTCGGGTAGGGAGGCCCAATGGGAGAAACCCCGTCGTCCACACCTTTCGTTTGCGGTCTTGCTGTTGCTCACGGCGTCGTTGTTCATCCCCATACGAGGCGGCTTCACGGTCTCGACCATGAATGTGGGCAAGGCCTATTTCAGCGAGCGTATGGAGTTGAACCATGCCGCCATCAACCCGGTATTCAGTCTGATGTCGTCGCTCTCCAAGTCGGAGGATTTCTCGACACAATACCGTTTCTTCGAACCGGCCGAGGCCGATGCTCTGTTCGCACCGTTGCGGGGTGGCGGACCGTCGGTATTCCCGGCCGACTCGGCTCAATGGGTCGAGCCCGGTGCCAACGTGGTGCTGGTGGTGCTCGAGAGTTTCTCGGGAGCGGCCATGGAGAGCCTGGGCGGTCTGTCGGGGGTGATGCCCAATCTCGAGCAGATTGCCTCGGAGGGTATCCTCTTCACCCACTGCTATGCCAACAGTTTCCGTACCGACCGGGGGCTCACCTCGATTTTGAGCGGCTACCCGGCCCAGCCTACGGCCTCGATTATGAAATATCCCGCCAAGTCGCAATCGCTCCCGGCCATCTCCAAGTCGTTGCGCAATGAGGGGTACGACACCCAGTTTATCTATGGCGGCGATGCCGACTTTACCAACATGCGCTCCTACTTCATCTCGATGGGCATGAACCGTATCGTGTGCGATAGCGACTTCCCGCTGAGCCAGCGGCTGAGCAAATGGGGCGTACCCGACCATGTGACGTTCGACGAGCTCTATCGTCTCATAGCCGAGCAGCCGGCCGATAAACCCTTTATGAAGATGTTTCTCACCCTCAGCAGCCACGAGCCGTTCGATGTGCCCATGCACCGCCTCGAGGACAAGTATCTGAACTCGGTCGCCTATACCGACAGTTGCCTCGGTGCGTTTGTATCGCGACTCAAGCAGCTCCCCGTGTGGAAGAACACCCTGCTGGTGTTCGTGGCCGATCACGCCTTCCGTTACCCCTACAACGTGCAGAATCACGACATCGACTATCACCACATACCGCTGGTGTGGGCCGGTGGAGCCGTACGCTCGCCGCGGGTAGTCGACGACTACATGTCGCAGATTGACCTGGCGGCTACGTTGCTGGCCCAGTTACATATCCCTTACGACGACTTTACCTTCAGCAAGAATCTGGCCGACCCCACGCGGGAGCGTTTTGCCTACTATACCTTCCCCGACGGGTTCGGATATGTCGACCGCGATGGCGCTGCCGTCTACGACTGTGCCGCACAGTCGGTGCTCGTCGAGCAGAACGACAGCAACGCCTTACGGTTGAAGCGGGGGAAAGCCTATTTGCAAAAACTCTACGACGACTTGGCTTCGCGATAAAACCGACACGAAATGGAAATAAGACCCACGACAATCGACGATTTGGAACAGGTGATGCCCGTGTTTGAGCAGGCCAAACGGTTCATGCGGCAGCACGGAAACCTCCACCAATGGACGGGTGGCTACCCCTCGCGCGAAATCATCCAGGCCGATATGGAGGCTGCCAGCAGCTTCGTCTGCCTCGACGACGAGGGGGCGATTGTGGGAACCTTCTGTTTCCGCTACGGTGTGGCGCCCGAGCCCACCTATGCCACCATCTACGACGGGGCCTGGCTCAACGACAAGCCCTACGGCGTGATACACCGCATCGCCTCGGCCGGTCGGGTGGGCGGTATCTTTGCCGCGGCTCTGGATTACTGTTGGGGCCATGTCGACAATATCCGCATCGATACCCATCGCGACAACCGGGTGATGCAGGAGTTGCTCGTGCGCCACGGCTTCAGCCGGTGCGGCATCATCTATCTGGCCAACGGCGACGAGCGCATCGCCTTTCAGCGGGAATTTCTTCGATAGCTTGTAATAAAAAAAGAGAGGGGGCGGAATTTTTTCCGCCCCCTCTCTGTATGGGTGAGACCTGTCGGTTGTGGTTACTTGACGGTCAGTTTGGTCGTGATTTGGTTCTTCTCGCCGGTAATGCGCATGAGGTAGATACCCGGGGCAATACCGTTCAGCGATACGGCCCTCTGTTCGCCGGCCACGACATCGCCAGCATAAAGGTTGAGCACCTGGGCACCGTTGAGCGAGTAGAGGGCTACGGTTACCTGCTGGTCGTCGCTGGGCAACATGAAGTAGCAGCTCTCTGCAGCCGGGTTGGGATAGACCATCGAGCGGGTAGGAGCTCCGGTCTCTTCAATACCCGAGAGTTCGTTGAGGCAATAGACCAGACCGTTGTAGGCATCGATTTTGCCATAACCCCACTGGTTGTTGCCTACACCGGCAATGCTGCCCGTGTAGCTGTCGGTCTTGGCCGATTTGGCGAATACCTCGCGCACCTGCTCGGGGGTGAGGGTAGGCCGGGCCTGCAACCAGGTGGCCAATACGCCCGTTACTACCGGTGCAGCCATCGAGGTGCCCTCCATCGAACCGTAGTAATAATTGGTACCGTTTACGTTGTATTGGCCTACCACGGTTGCGTAATAGTCGCTGCGGCTGGTGCTGCAGGTCGAACTGTTATACGACGATACGATCATTGTACCCGGTGCGGCTATATCGGGTTTCATACGGCCGTCGGCCGTCGGTCCGTGGCTCGAGAAGGTGGCCAGTTGGTCTACCGTCTGGTAGGATTGGTTGTACATCGAGCTGTTTCTGTGTTCGATATAGTTGCTGCTGGTGTAGGCACCTACCGAGATGATTCGTGAGCCTGTTCCACCGATTTCGCCCATGCTGGAGTCGTTGTCGCCGTTGGTAAATCCGCTTATCCCGAAGTTGGAGAACGCGGTATACGGCGTGTTGGTCCAGGCATTGACGGTACACTCTTCGGTTGCCGATACCTCGAAGCCCACATGGTAATAGCTGCTCACCGGGATTACGTTCATATCGATTGTAATGTTGCCCTTCTGGTTATTGGGGTCGGTAGCCGTGGCGATATAGACTTCGCCATAGGTACCGGTGGGGCTGGATATCCGTTTGCTGGTGCTGGTCGCTGTCGAAAATTCGCTGGAGGTATAGACCTCTTTCTGGTTGCGGGTATCGTAAACGATTACTTTGACCGATAAGGTCTTGTTGGCATCGCCCCAAATGTCGACGGTCGTATTTTGATTCTGTCCCAGGTCGACCAGCGTCTTCAGTGAAGAGTCGTCGGTGGTCAGCGTCTTTTTTACGTGTATGTTGGTCTCGGCTTCGTTGCCGGCGGCACCTACCAGCAAGCGGCCTTCGCCTTGCAGCGAGTCGCAGATGCGGTCGAAGGTCGAGGTTCCGTCGTGTGGCCCGATGTGGTATCCGAGGCTCATGTTGATGACGCAGGGTTTACCCACCGATTCGGCATAGTCGTAGATGTACTTGATACCGTCGCTGATGCTCGTGTTGCTGCTGCTGGTATCGTAGAGGTTGTAGCTTACAAACACCAGGTCGGCGTCGGGAGCCACGCCGTAGTATTCGTTACTGTGGTAGGCTCCGGCTGCGATACCGGCCACGTGGGTGGCGTGGCAGTCGGTCATATCCTGTTTGGCCGATACAATCGACTCGGAGGTCGTATATTCCCGACCGTAGTAGTAACCCGAGGGAGGCGTACCCGTAGCGTTTTGGTTCCATACCCTCTTCACGCGCAGGTTTTCTCCGGCCGTATCGTAGAAGTTGATGTGGTTGTATTGGAAACCGCCGTCGATGATACCCACCACGACATCTTTACCCGTGTAGGCCTGGGTGAGGCCCGTACCGGCGTGCAGGGCGTCGACATTGGCGAAGGCGGCGCTGCGTACCGTGTTCATGAGTTTATGTACCGGACGTCCGATCTCGATATACTCGACCGACGGCAGTTGCGATACCGCCTCGAGGTTGTCGGCCGGAATGCGTACCGAGAGGATGGTACCGTATTGGGCATTGACGGTTACACCGTTGTCGGCCAGGCCTTCGAGGTCGTTTTCATCGTTAAGGTGGAGGAATGCCGAGACGATGGTCTGGCTATTCTCCTGGTCTACGGCATAGGTCGATTTCAGTTTGGCGCGTTGCATCGTAGGGGTCGATTCGTAACTGCGCAGAAAATTTTGAGTCGATGGCGACATCTTCTCTTCAGCGGTTGCGCCAAATTGACAGGCAAGCGCTAAGAGATAAACTGATAGTAATACTTTTTTCATCGATTTAGTTATTAAAACAATAGATAATTCGTAAAGGTTTAGTTATCGGGGACGTGCAGGCGACGATGCCTCGATATAGGTAATGCCCGGCAGGGTAACGAAGCGGGTAAGGCTTCGCAAGGGTACGGCAAAACTGTACATCGTCTCGTTGTACTTCACGCAATAGCCGCCCAGTTGGGTGAGGGCGTCGGCATCGAATTCGGCATCGGCGTGCAGAAATCCGGTGGCGAGGTATTGGCCGTTCTGGTTGCGCAGGGAGAAGCGTTGTGTCAGCAACGACGAGGGGGTATAGTCGTCGATAGTCTTGCCCGATTGTGCGAGGTCGGCTTGCCAGGCTTCCCAAAACATACGGAACGATGCAGATACGGGTAACTCCTGCGGCAGGGTGTAGTCGGTCGTCACGACCGTGTTTTCAGTCTTCGACATATTCTTGTTGGTGTGGCATCCTGCCAGGGCGATGATTGCCATCGCTGTGCATATAAATCTCCACATGGTGATAAATTTTTTATCATTAGGCGGGCAAATATAGAAATTTTTTTCTCTTCCTATTATTTTTACAACAAAAATATTATCACTTGTAAATTTTTATACACAGAATAGTAGCTATTTGGCAGGGCTGATAAGGGAAAAAGAACCAAATTTTACATTTATTGCCGTTTTAGCCGGGAGGCCAGCAGAGCATTCAGCTCCTCTTCCGAGGGGTTATTGGCCACGATGGTGCCGTCGGGGGCGATGAGGACGAAGTGGGGGATGCCTTGAATCACATACGACAGGATGGCGTCGGAGTCCCACCCCTTGGGGTCGCCCAGTTGCGGCCACGTCATCTGGTTTTCGCGCACATAGGTGAGCCAGGCTTCGCGATCGGTATCGAGCGAGATGCTCACTATCGAGAGTTGTCCGTTGCCGTATCGGCTGTACAACTGTTTCAGATAGGGAGTCTGTCGCTGGCAGGGCGGACACCACGAGGCCCAGAAGTCGAGCAGCACATACCGGCCGTGCCCTACGTATTGCGAGAGCGAGGCCATTGTTCCCTCGGGCGTTTGCAGGGTCAGGTCGGTGTAGGGCATGTCGGGGGCCACGTTTTTCAGGCGCGAGAGCATGTGCGACAGCTTCTGGATGGCCGGATTCTTTTTGAACGAGGTGGCGGCATTGGCGATGAGGCTACGTTGCTCGTCGGGCGAGAAGAGAAAGCTGTTTTGCAGAAACAGGTAGACCGAGGTCACGTTGTCGGTATTGGCCGCGATGTATTTGCGGGTCAGCCGTTCGAGCCCCTGCTGCTCTTTTTCGAAAGCCTGTTTCAGGGTGTTGAAGGTGCTGTCGGTGAGTTGTCCGGCGAGATAGTCCTTCAGGTAAAGTCGGGTAATCTCCTGTATGTGGCTGTCGAAGGTCTGACGTTGCTCCTCGTAGACTTGCAGCCGGTCGTTGAGCGGAGTGCCCGACAGGTGGGTGACCGAGTCGAATGTCACCTCGATGGTGCCGGGTTCGAGGGCGAGCAGCAGCGGGGGATATTGTGACGCCCGCTCGTCGCGGGGTACCAGTATGGCAATAGCCGGTTCTGTCTGGTCTCCTTCGAACGTAAAGGCGCCGTTTCGGACTACGGCGCTGTCGATGATTTCGAATTGTTGTCCGGTCAGCTTTTGCAGAAAGAGCGTAGTTCCGTCGGGGAGCAGTTGGGTGTGTCCCTCTATTTCGTATTTCCCGTTGCAGTTGGCCAGGCTTACCCCGATGGCGATATATCCGATCAGTCGTACTAATTTCATGGTCGTTTCATATTTCCGTTTATCTATAAACAGAAGATAATCAACAAGGTTTAGCCGACGTCGGGGATTAACAATTATCGGTCAGGCTCGACTTCTGCGGGGTGTCGGGGCGAGGGGTTTCGGTGATGAGGATTGTATGTGGAGGCCAGTCTTGGTGCATAATGGTCTCGAAGGAGATAAGGGAGGATTAGCGAAACCGTTTGAACAGACGGAATATTCGTGATACCAGTCGGAATCCCCACATGGCGCTCTCGAGCAGGGTGACACCGCCGAGCAGGTTGCTGCCGATGTATTTGGTAATTGATCGAGCTTCGGTAAAGGGCGAGATGACCTGTCGATAAGCCTCGTCGACACACTTTCGTTGTTCGGCAATAGCCGTTTTCAGGGCTTGTCGTCGAGCGGCAATCTCTTCGAGGGTAAGACCTTTGGATGGGGTTTTCGGTGTATCCATGTTATTGAGGAGTTTTGTCGTTATCTAATAGTACGCGCGAAATGAATCGGGTGATGGGGGCGAGGATGAGTTGCCGTTTGAAGATGACTACAATGGCAATGAGCACCAGGAACAGCGCACCGAGCAGGGCATAGCTGCCCACGATGCCCACGAGCGGTTCCAGCAGATAGACCAGGGCAAACGACAGGTATATGCCGGCCCCTACGGCCAGAACCAGAATGATGATAAAGAGTACCGACATGCCCAGAATGACCGAAATCTTTTCGGTGGCCGTCAGTTTGGCATAGTCGATTTGCAGGGTGAGGTATTTTTTACCTTCGTCGAATAGTCGCTTGAATGAGTTGTCGGGGGTATCGGGCATAATATAGCAGGGTTAGAGGAGATACATAAGGTATAGATACACAATGAGAGTATCAAGACTACCGAAAGTCTGTCTTGATATTCCCATTGTGGTAACGGGCGCAGTCTATTTTACGCCTTTCACTTCTTCGGCAATCTGGTCGACGAGTTGCTCCATCTCTTCTTTCTTCAGGTGGATACCCTTGTCGTGAAGCATTTTACAGATGCGAGCTCTCATGTCCGAGCCCTTTTCGGGGGCAAACAAGATGCCGGCCACAGCACCCACGGCGGCTCCGCCGAGGAATGCAAACAGTAAATTAAGACCTTTCATAATCTTTATCGTTTTTAATGTGACTATACAAAGATAACAAAGTATTTGGATTTTTGTTAGTCTGCGTGCCAAAGATTTTCGCTTTTATGAATTGTTTTACAAAAAAGTATAAAGGATAGAAGCGGGCCGAATCACGAATGGCGAAAGTTCGTATCTTTGCTTGATGCGAAGATAGGATACGGCTCGGCCAAGCAAATTGTGCAAGCATCTTTGCTTGTCTCTCGCCTTTCACTATCTTTCCAGAAGATAGGATGCGGCTCGGCAAAAAAACTCAAACAAGTTTGGCTTTTTTGCTCTCGCCTTTCACTATCTTTGCACTCACTTTGCCGGGCCGGGCGCGACCTCATGGGGCAACGCATCGGGAGGCATGTCGAAAAAGCAACAAAGGAACCAAAAGTTATTTCCGGGAACTATGTCTGAACAGTCAATCTTTATCAAAGGGGCACGCGTCAACAATCTGAAGAATATCGATATAGAGATACCTCGCAACCGCTTTATCGTCATTACGGGCCTGTCGGGCTCGGGCAAGTCGTCGCTGGCGTTCGATACGCTCTATGCCGAGGGGCAGCGGCGCTATGTCGAGAGTCTCTCGGCCTACGCCCGCCAGTTTCTGGGTCGGATGAGCAAGCCCGAGTGTGACTACATCAAGGGCATACCGCCAGCCATCGCTATCGAGCAGAAGGTCAACACCCGCAATCCGCGCTCGACGGTGGGCACCTCGACCGAGATATACGACTACCTGCGGTTGCTCTATGCCCGCATCGGCAAGACCTATTCGCCCATCTCGGGCGAACTGGTCAAGAAGCACCAGGTCGACGATGTGGTGAACTGTGCCCTCGGTTTCCCCGACGGTACCCGCTTTGCCTTGCTTACCAACCTGATTCTCCCCGAGGGGCGCGACCTGAAAACCCAGTTGCAGATATGGCAGAAGGAGGGTTTTCCGCGTGTCGAGGTCGAGGGCCGCTTCGTGGTGATAGAAGATTTGCTGGCCGGCAACACACTGCCCGATGCGTCGAAGGTGCGCCTGGTAATCGACCGCTTGAGCGTGTCGCACGAGAACGATACTGTGAGCCGACTGGCCGACTCGGTCGAGACCGCCTTCTTCGAAGGGGGTGGGGAGTGCGTTGTACAGATGCACACGGCCGAAGGGGTGAAAGAGTTCCATTTTTCGAAACGGTTCGAGGCCGATGGCATCATCTTCAACGAGCCGAGCGACCTGATGTTCAACTTCAACAACCCCGTGGGCGCTTGTCCCGAGTGCGAAGGCTTCGGGCGGGTAATCGGTATCGACGAAGATCTGGTGGTGCCCAACAAGACCCTCTCGGTCTACGACGATGCGGTGATGTGCTGGCGGGGCGAGAAGATGAGCGAGTGGAAAAACGACCTTATCCGTCGGGCCGATTCGTTGCACTTCCCGATACATCGGCCCTACTACAAACTGACCGATCGCGAGAAAGATATATTGTGGCACGGCTCGGGCGACTTCGAGGGCATCGACGGTTTCTTTGCCATGCTCGAGGCCAATCAGTACAAGATACAATACCGGGTGATGCTCGCCCGCTATCGGGGCAAAACCATCTGTCCGGTGTGCAAGGGCAGCCGGTTGAAACCCGAGGCCGAATATGTGAAGGTGGGTGGCCGCTCCATTACCGAGCTGGTGAATCTGCCGGTAGGCGAACTGAAAGCCTTCTTCGACAACCTGCAGCTCGACGAGCACGACACGGCTATTGCCAAGCGATTGCTCACCGAAATCAAGAACCGTATCCGTTTCTTGCAGGAGGTGGGGCTCGACTACCTCACTCTCAATCGGTTGTCGTCGACTCTCTCGGGTGGTGAAAGCCAACGCATCAACCTGGCTACTTCGCTGGGCAGCAGTCTGGTAGGCTCGCTCTATATCCTCGACGAGCCCAGCATCGGCCTCCATTCGCGCGACACGCACCTGCTCATCAAGGTGCTCCGCGAGTTGCAGGAGCTGGGCAACACGGTGGTTGTGGTCGAACACGACGAGGAGATTATCCGGGCGGCCGACTACATTATCGACATCGGTCCGTTGGCCGGTCGGTTGGGCGGCGAGGTGGTCTATCAGGGCGACCTTTCGCGTCTGCCCAAGGCGACCCGCAGCTACACCATGCGCTACCTGACGGGCGAGTGCAAGATAGAGGTGCCGGCCGTACGTCGCAAGTGGAACCAGTATATCGAGGTCGAAGGGGCTGCCCAGAACAACCTGAAGTCGGTCAATGTGCGGTTCCCGCTCCATGTAATGACCGTGGTTACCGGCGTGAGCGGCTCGGGCAAGTCGTCGCTCGTGCGCGATGTATTCTATCGTGGACTCTTGCGCTACTATGGCGAGGGGGGCGAGATGCCGGGAACCTACTCCCGCTTCACGGGCGATATGGACCGCATCAAGGCGGTCGAGTTTGTCGACCAGAATCCTATCGGCAAATCGACCCGTTCCAATCCCGCCACCTATTTGAAGGCGTTCGACGAGATACGCAAGCTCTTTGCCGACCAGCAGGGGGCTAAGCAGATGGGCTTTTCGCCGTCGTACTTCTCGTTCAACTCCGAGGGCGGCCGCTGCGAAGAGTGCAAGGGCGAGGGTACCATCACGGTCGAGATGCAGTTCATGGCCGACATCGTGCTGGAGTGCGAGGCTTGCCATGGCAAACGCTATAAACAAGATGTACTTGAAATCGAGTATCGGGGCAAAAACATAAGCGATGTGCTCGACATGACCATCAACCAGGCCATCGAGTTCTTCTCCGAGGTCGACGGCAGTCAGGAGAAGCGTATCGTCAAACGGCTGAAACCGTTGCAGGATGTGGGGCTGGGGTATATCAAGCTGGGGCAATCGTCATCGACCCTCTCGGGCGGTGAGAACCAGCGTGTGAAGTTGGCTTTCTTCCTCAGCAACGAACGGCAGGAGCCCACGCTCTTCATCTTCGACGAGCCCACTACGGGGCTCCATTTCCACGACATCAACACGCTGCTGAAGTCGTTCAACCAACTGATTGAGCGGGGACACACCGTGGTGATTATCGAGCACAACATGGACGTCATCAAGTGTGCCGACCACATTATCGACCTGGGCCCCGAAGGGGGCAAGGCCGGTGGCTATGTGGTATGCACAGGCACGCCCGAAGAGGTGGCCCGTTGCGAGGCCTCCTATACGGGCAGATTCCTGAAAGAGAAGTTGGCGCTTTAGCGGATGCGGTCCATGCTGCGCACCAGTTGCTCGTCTTTGTTGATGGCGCGATAGGCCAGAATGTCGAGCACGAGTGCTACGAACGGCATCACAAGATAGGCCGACCACGACGTGTGCGTAGCGGCAAGGTCGTTCTGGAAGGTGTAACCGCTCAAGAAAATGATGATGTAGAAGGTCACCATAAAGAAGGCGTTGATCATGCAGACGCGAGCCTGGTTGGGACGGTTCCTGTACAGGAAGATGGCGACGAGCGACAGTACGGTAATGACAGCACCCAATGCCAATACACCCCACGTGGCCGTGAATACCGAGGTTTGGGCAATTGTAGCTTCGGACCCGTCCGTAGCCGGTTCGGCCATTACGGTAGATACCCCTTGCGAGGTGAAGCTGTAAAGTCCGTCGGGGGTATCGAACTGAGCGATGGGACAGAAAAGGAACGTGGCCATCAGGGCAGCGGCCAGCAGCAGGTAAATAGTTTGAATACGTTGTATCATAGCTTGTTTATATGTTTTGTTATTTGTAGAAGACAGGATGCGTCTCGGTATGAAAATCAAGCGAGCTCGTTTTTCGGTTTCCGACTTTCTCTATCTTTATGCAAAGATAATGAAAGGTGAGCGCAGAGGCAAATGGAAAACGAAGTTTTCAACATTTGTCTATGCCGAACCGACTCCTATCTTATCCAAAGATAAAAAAAGGTGAACGCAGAAAGTCAAGTTTACTTGAACTTTATGCTGAACCATATCTTATCTTCTACAAAGATAGTGTAAAGCCATTGTAGAAACAAATTTTGAAAGATTGAGATTTTGCAGATAACTCTCTTTAGGGAGGAAAGTGTATTCGAGCATGCGGGTATGTGCCGCAAGGTAAGGGCAATAGGAAAATGATTTTTCCCGGCACACTATTTGCAAGTTAAGTTTGTTATATTGGAGAAAGCTCCTTAATTTTACTACGGATTTAGAATAGAACAGATGATTACGACCGAGATTGAAAAACAGCGACACGAAATATATGGACTGTTGGCCGAGCGCCGTTTGAAGGATGCCTTTGGCAAGCTGGCCGTTCTGGTGAACGAATTGCAAGATTGGATCAGCCGTGACAAACTCAACGAGATGGAGATGTCGTACAAGTATATGATACAGTACATGCTCGACGGAGTGGAAGACCCTGAGCGCAAACGTATCTACGACCACCTGGTGGTGTCGGCCTATATGCTTACCGACCGCGTGTCCGACGAACTGGTTGCCCGGGTCTCTCCGTCCCAGTATTACGGTTGGCGCCGCTATGTGAAAGCCAGTAGGGCCAACGAGACTCTGGCCTCGCAGTGCGACCGATGTGACCAGGCGCTCAACGACCTGTCGCTGGCCTCGCTGCTGAGCGAGCAGGAACGCGATGCCGCCAAAATCAAATCGTTGAAGCATCGGGTCGAGGATGAAGCCGGCACGCTCTTTATGGATGTGTGGACCAACTATCCGGCACGAGAGGAGGATTATTCCACCTTGCGCGAGGCGCTTTATGCCAACCGTTTCCCCGACGACCTGGTGTCGCTGCTGATTTCGGCCCTGTTGCTGAATCTGCTGCATCGGTTCGACGAGGAGAAACTGCTTCTTCTCCTCGACGGTTATCGGCACATCTCGCCCGAGATACAGTTGCGTTCACTCTGTGCCGCCCTCATGGTGATGTATATCTATCGCGAGCGGTTGCCGCTCTTTCCGAGTGTGCAGCATCGCATCGACGCCTTGAGCGAGGAGCCTCGTTTCAAGAACGACGTGCGCACGGTCTTTCTGCAACTGATTAAAACCCAGGAGACCGAGAAGATTACCCGCAAGATGACCGAGGAGCTGCTCCCCGAGATGATGAAATTGGGCCCGTCGCTCTATAAGAAAATCAAACAGGAGGACTTGATGAACGACATCAATGCGCTCGAGGAGAATCCCGAGTGGCAGGATATGCTCGACAAGACGGGCATTGCCGACAAACTGAAAGAGTTGACCGACCTGCAGATGGAGGGGGCCGATGTCTTTATGAGCACCTTCTCGCATTTGAAGAGCTTCCCCTTCTTCCAGTCGATACAAAACTGGTTCATGCCCTTCAATCCCGACCACACGGCTCTCTCGGGTCTGCTCGAGGGGCAGGGGGGCGCCATGTTCAAGAAGATGCTTTCGGCTTCGTCGCTCTTGTGCAACTCCGACAAGTATTCGTTCTGCCTCAGTCTGTCGCAAGTGCCCGAGTCGCAACGTCAGTTGATGATGGGGCAGTTTGGGGCCGAGAACGCCGCCGTGCAGGAGATGGCCAACCAGGAGCTGATGAAGAAGGAACTGAGTCGCGAGAATATCTCGAACCGGTACATTCAGGATTTGTATCGCTTCTTCAAACTCTATATCCGTCGGTCGGAGTTTACCGACCCCTTTGCCGGACACATCAACCTGCTGCATGTCTCTACGCTCGAGTCGCTGTTGAGCGGGCAGGAGAGCCTGCGGCTCATCGGCGAATATTATTTCCGTCGCGGGTATTACGACGATGCGCTCGAACTCTTCGAACGGCTCTCGGCTACCTATCACTCCGATGCCGAGATATACCAGAAGATAGGGTTCTGCTACCAGAAGCAGGGCGACTATGCCGAGGCGCTCGAGGCCTTCCTCAAGGCCGAGATTATCGCCCCCGACAACTTCTGGACCATCCGGCGCATTGCTACCTGCTACCGTAATCTGAAGAAGCCCGAGATGGCCCTCTCGTATTACCATCGGGCCGAAAAGATACAGCCCGACAATCTGTCGGTGCAGATGAACATAGGCCATTGCTATGTCGAGCAGAAAGATTATGAGGAGGCTCTGAAGTATTACTTCAAGGTCGACTATCTCGACCCCGACGGCGGGAAGGCCTGGCAACCCATTGCCTGGTGCTCGTTCCTGGTGGGGAAGAAGGATCAGGCGCGCCGCTATTACGAGAAGATTCTGGCCGGGAAGCCCACGGCACTCGACTATCTCAATGCCGGGCATGTGGAGTTTTCGCTGGGTCATATCCGGCAGGCCATCGATTACTATCGCCGCAGCATCGAACTCGACGGGGGCGATACCGCCAAGTTTATGGCCAACTTCAAGCAGGATGTGCCCGATCTCGTAGCCTCGGGCATTGCCGCGAGTGATATACCCATTTTGCTCGACCAGCTGATGTATGGCATTACCGATACCCATTAAAGGTTGTCGGGTAGAAAGAGTTGGGGAATGCTGCCGGTATCTCAGATTGTAGAGTATTCTCTTTTTGATGTATAGCTTGAGAGAAGATGGAGTGTGAAAAGTCCGTTTTCATTTGTCTCTGCTCTCACCTTTTACTATCTTTGAATAAGATAGGGGCGGTTCGGCATAGCCAAAAGATGAAAACTTTGTTTTCTTTTTGTCTCTGCTCTCACCTTTTACTATCTTTGAATAAGATAGGGGGCGGTTCGGCATAGCCAAAAGATGAAAACTTTGTTTTCTTTTTGTCTCTGCTCTCACCTTTTACTATCTTTGCGCCCTTGTACAGAAGAGAATAAATGGATATGAAACGAATTGTATGTTTGTTGCTTTTCTGGGCTGCCCTTTCGCATCTGCCCATGTGGGGAGCGTCGCTCACCGACTATCGTGAAAAATTGTACAACCTGTTTATCGAGCAGAAGATTCCGCAGTGGAGTGGGGTGTTGTCGCAAATGAGTGCCGACAAATCGTGCGAGACCCTTGACGGGCGGCACGAAATCTTGTGCGGATATTACGGTCTGGTAGGCCATCTGGTCGACAAGAAACGCAAGACCGAAGCCCAATCGAATCTGAAAACGGCCTTGGCTCTGGCCGAGAAGTATCAGAAACTCTACCCGCACGACGCCCGTTTCAAGGCATTGTATGCCAATCTGCTGGGCCTTAAGATAGCGCTTTCGCCCTTGAAGGCTACCACTTTGGCTTCCGATATGTTATCGTCGGCCCGTGAGGCCTACAAGATGGCTCCCGACGACAGTTGGGTCTCCATATTATACGGTAATATTCTTTTTTATATGCCGGGCATGTTTGGTGGCGACAAGGCGCAGGGGTTGAGTTGCTATCAGCACGCTCGCCAGGGGATGGAGAAGAATCTCTCGGCCAACTCTCACAACTGGCTCTATGTGCAACTGCTGGTGACTATCGGTGTCGTCAACGAGAAGAACGAACATTACGAGCAGGCGTTGGCCATGTATAAGAACATCATGAACAAATACCCCAATTATGCCTTTGTGCGCGATGTCCTCTATCCGCGTGCACAGAAAGCTATGCGGGAGAAAAAATAGGCTATGAACGATTATATGCAGGTGCGGCTCGAGGTAGAGCCGTGTAGCGAGGTGGCTACCGATGTGCTGGCCGCCATGTTGGGCGAGATTGGTTACGAGAGTTTTGTTCCCGACGAGACGGGTGTGACGGCTTTTGTTCCGCAGGGTACCTACGACGAGCCACAGCTCGAAGCGGTGCTGGCCCAGTTCCCGCTCGAGGGGGTAAAGGTGACTCGGCAGACAACCTTTGTGCCGGGTCAAGACTGGAACGAAGAGTGGGAGAAACACTACTTCAAACCCATTGTCGTGGGCGACGAGTGTGTGATACACAGCACTTTTCACAAAGATGTGCCCCAGGCTCGCTACGATGTGCTCATCGACCCGAAAATGGCATTCGGCACGGGGCATCACGAGACTACGACCCTCATGTTGCAGGCCATATTGGCTACCGACTTTACCGGTTGCTCGGTGCTCGATATGGGGTGTGGAACCGCTGTGTTGGCTATCCTGGCCGGCATGAAGGGGGCTTCGCCGGTGGTCGCTGTCGACATCGACGAGTTTGCCACTGAAAATGCCCAGGAGAATGTGCGCTTGAACGGAGAGCCCGACATCGAGGTGCGTCTGGGTGGTATCGAGGTACTGAAGCAAGAGACCTTCGACTTTATCTTTGCCAACATCAACCGCAACATTCTGCTGTCCGACATGCATGCCTATGCAGAACGAATGAAGAGTGGGTCGCATCTCTTTATGAGTGGATTTTATGTTGAAGATATTCCGGCCATCCGGTCCGAGGCCGAGCGTCTGGGGCTGCGGTTTGCAGGTCATGCCGAGAAAAACCGGTGGGCCCGGGTCGAATGTGTGAAAGATTGACGAGCGATGATGCGTAAGATTTGGCGTTGGACAAAACGGCTTGTGTTGTTTTTCTTTCTCTCGACCATCATTGTCGTGCTGCTGTATCGGTTTGTCCCCGTGTATGTAACCCCTTTGATGGTTATCCGCACGGTCGAGCAACTGGTCGATGGGAAGAAGGTCGAGTGGCACCACCGGTGGGTACCTATCGAGAAGATGTCGCGCTATATGCCCATGGCGGTGATTGCCTCGGAAGACAATCGCTTTATGACCCATCACGGATTCGACTTCGAGGAGCTGCGAAAAGTTATCGAGGAGAACAAGCACCGCAAGCGTCCGCGGGGAGCCAGCACCATCACGCAGCAGACAGCCAAGAATGTGTTCCTCTGGCCCGGTCACTCCTATGTGCGCAAAGGGTTTGAAGCTTATTTCACCGTACTTATCGAGCTCTTCTGGGGGAAGGAGCGTATCATGGAAGTCTATCTCAACTCCATAGAGACCGGCAAGGGCATTTATGGGGTAGAGGCGGTCGCGCAGCAGCATTTCCACAAAACGGCTGCTCGGCTCACTCGGTCGCAATGTGCACTGATTGCCGCTACGTTGCCCAATCCGCGCCGGTTCAATTCGGCTGCGCCGTCGGGGTATATGTTGCGCCGGCAGGCACAAATCGTGTCGTTGATGGGGAAGATAGCACCTGTCGATTTTACATACTAAAATCGGTAGAAGCAAAGATCGTTTTGCAAGTTATAAGTGGATTGGATGGGGGGCTAATAGGAATGGTTTTGTTCCAACTCTTGTTGCAGTATTTCGATTCTTTTCCGGTAATTGTTGATAAGGTTTTGCAGCAGTTCGATCTCTTGCTGTTTCGATTCGTAAATAGCACTCTTTTTGTTTACTGATTTTGTGATGTTTTTATATAATTTAAGGGGTTCGTCGGCGGTTGCAGCCCCGTTCCCTTCGTCGAAGACATACTGGTTAGGACTAATAAAATAGGCCTCCCGGCTCTCGTCGCAATTGATAAAAGTAAAGAAATCGGTGATGGGTAGATTCCAATGATTGGCAATGGTGAGCAATACATTGATGTTCATGTTGCCACCTCTTACGGCTTTGCCTATGGTATTCTTGTCCAGCCCCAGTTCTTTAGCGGCCTCTTTGTAGGTAATCCCTTTCTGGTGCAAGAATTTTCGCAGCAGATCTCCAGTATAAACAAGTTTCTTACCCTCTTTCATATGGACACGGAGTGTAAACAGTTAAATCCTATTCGAACCTATTATGTTGGTTTGTGTTCTACTAATATACAAAAAAAATCGACAACTGCGTGGTGACGGTAGTTCTGGCGGGTAACCAGGGGGTGAGACCGCAATACGAAGCCGGTTTGTCCCAAAGGTAGGGGCGTTCATAAAAATTACAGAAAAAATTCTTTATTTCAAACTATTTGTACTACTTTTGTTCTCAGATGTCTGGTGCAAGTATTTTGTGCCGGGCCTATTTTGTGAATAATCCAATCCAATAGTTTGGCTTAAACAACTTAACTAATAACAACTATGGCAGAAAGTAAAGAAAAACTGTTTGACCAGTTCCCTCCGGTCTCCACACAAGAATGGAAAGACAAGGTTATCGCCGACCTGAAAGGAGCTGATTTTGACAAAAAGCTCGTATGGAGGACAAACGAAGGGTTTAACGTAAACCCCATGTATCGTGCCGAAGACATTGCGAACCTGCACACGACCGATTCGCTTCCCGGTGAATATCCTTACGTGCGTGGCACTCGTACCGACAACAACTGGCTGGTACGTCAGGACATCAAAGTGACCGATGTCAAAGAGGCCAACGCCAAGGCTCTGGACATCCTGACGAAGGGTGTCGAGTCGCTGGGCTTTGAGCTCCCGAAAGATTTGATTTCGGTAGAGAATATGGAAACTTTGCTGCATGGTATCGAGTTGGAGAAAGTCGAGTTGAACTTCTCCTCTTGCATGAAAAGCACAGTGAAACTTGCCGAAACGGTAGCCGCCTATTTGAAAAAGAGTGGAGCCGACCTTTCGAAAGTTTCGGGTTCTATCCGATTCAATCCGTTTAAGCGCATGTTGACCAAAGGCCGCGACTTTGCCGACTATGCCGATGAGGCCGTTGCCGTAATCGAAGCCGTGAAAGAGTTGCCGCTCTTCAGAGTGCTGGCTGTCGATGCCGTGATGCTGAACAATGCCGGTTCGTTCATTTCGCAGGAGCTGGGTTTCGCCCTGGCTTGGGGTAACGAATGGTTGGCCGCTCTTACCGAGAAAGGTCTCTCGGTCGATGAGGTTGCCAATCGAATCAAATTCAACTTCGGCATCTCGTCCAACTACTTCATGGAGTTGGCCAAGTTCCGTGCCGCCCGCATGTTGTGGGCTCAGATTGTAAAACAATACAATCCCGCTTGCGACTGTGCCTGCAAGATGAAGGCTCATGCTCAGACTTCGGAATTCAACCAAACCGTATTCGATGCTTATGTCAATCTGCTCCGCTCGCAAACCGAGACCATGTCGGCTGCTTTGGCTGGTGTAGATTCGATTACGACCACTCCCTTCGATAAAGCCTACAAGGAGCCCGATGAATTTTCGGAGCGTATCGCCCGCAACCAGCAACTGTTGCTCAAGGAGGAGTCGCATATCAACCGCATTACCGACCCGGGAGCCGGCTCGTACTATGTAGAGACCCTCACCGTGTCGATTGCCGAGCAGGCTTGGAAACTCTTCCTCGAAGTAGAGGAGAAGGGCGGTTTCTACAAAGCCGTGAAAGAGGGCTTTGTTCAAAATCAGGTCAACGCTTCGGCCGAGACCCGTCACACCAATGTGGCTCGCCGCAAAGAGATTCTGTTGGGTACCAACCAATATCCCAACTTCAACGAGGTAGCCGGCGACAAGATTGCCAAAGGCGAGGCTTGTGGCTGCGGTTGCAGCAAACACGAAGGCGAGCACCATTGCGAACCCGAATTCCCGGTACTGAATACCAAACGTGCCGCCAGCGATTTCGAAGCCTTGCGCCTGGCTACCGAGCACTCGGGCAAGCGTCCGTCGGTATTCATGCTTACCATCGGCAACCTGGCCATGCGTCTGGCCCGTTCGCAATTCTCGGCCAACTTCTTTGCTTGTGCCGGATACAAGATTATCGACAACCTCGGTTTCGAAACTGTACAAGCCGGTATCGATGCCGCCCTCGAAGCTAAAGCCGATATAGTGGTACTTTGCTCGAGCGACGACGAATATGCCCAATATGCCCCCGAAGCCTTCAAGCTGCTCGACGGCCGTGCGCTCTTCGTCGTAGCCGGTGCCCCCGCTTGTATGGACGATTTGAAAGCTCAGGGTATTACCGAGTTTATCCACGTACGTTCCAACGTGCTTGATACGTTGAGATCGTTTAACGAGAAACTCTCGATTTAAAAGTCGTACAATTTTGTATCACTCAAAGAAAAACAGAAAACTATGAGACCTAATTTCAAGAACATAGATATTACAAAGGATGCTTTCGCTCACTCGGCAGGGAAAGTAGCCAGCGAGGGTGAAAACTGGATAACCCCGGAACAGATCCCCGTAAAACCCATTTATACCAAAGAAGACCTCGAGGGTCTTGAACACCTCAACTACGTAGCCGGTATTCCGCCCTTCCTGCGTGGCCCGTACAGCGGCATGTATGCGATTCGTCCCTGGACTATCCGTCAGTATGCCGGTTTCTCCACCGCCGAAGAATCCAACGCATTCTATCGTCGTAACCTGGCTTCGGGTCAGAAAGGTCTTTCGGTAGCATTCGACCTCCCTACACACCGCGGATACGATGCCGATCACGAGCGTGTAGTAGGCGACGTAGGTAAAGCCGGTGTTTCCATCTGCTCGCTCGAGGATATGAAGGTGCTCTTCGACGGTATCCCCTTGAACAAGATGTCGGTGTCGATGACCATGAACGGTGCCGTGTTGCCCATTCTGGCCTTCTACATCAACGCCGGTCTGGAGCAGGGTGCCAAACTCGAAGAGATGGCCGGTACCATCCAGAACGATATCCTCAAGGAGTTCATGGTGCGTAACACCTATATCTATCCGCCCGAATTTTCGATGCGAATCATTGCCGACATCTTCGAGTTCACGTCGCAATACATGCCCAAGTTCAACTCGATTTCAATTTCGGGTTACCACATGCAAGAGGCCGGTGCCACGGCCGACATCGAGCTGGCCTACACGTTGGCCGACGGTCTCGAGTACCTGCGCGCCGGTATCAATGCCGGTATGGACATCGACTCGTTTGCACCGCGTTTGTCGTTCTTCTGGGCTATCGGCATGAACTTCTTCATGGAGATTGCCAAGATGCGTGCCGCCCGTATGTTGTGGGCCAAGATTGTAAAACAGTTCAATCCCAAGAACCCCAAATCGCTGGCTCTGCGTACGCACTCGCAAACTTCGGGTTGGTCGCTCACCGAGCAAGACCCCTTCAACAACGTAGGCCGTACCTGTATCGAGGCCATGGGCGCCGCTCTGGGTCACACCCAGTCGTTGCACACCAACGCCCTCGACGAGGCCATCGCATTGCCTACCGACTTCTCGGCCCGTATCGCCCGTAATACTCAGATTTATATTCAGGAAGAGACCTACATTACCAAAGAAATCGACCCGTGGGCCGGTTCGTACTATGTAGAGGCTCTGACCAACGAGCTCGCTCACAAGGCTTGGGAACACATTCAGGAAATCGAGAAGCTGGGCGGTATGGCCAAGGCTATCGAGACCGGTATCCCCAAACTCCGTATCGAGGAGGCTGCCGCTCGTACACAGGCTCGTATCGACTCGGGCAAACAGACTATCGTGGGTGTGAACAAATATCGTCTCGAGAAAGAGGCTCCCATCGACATCCTCGAGGTGGACAACACCGCCGTGCGTAAAGAGCAGATCGAGCGCTTGCAATACCTGAAGTCGCACCGCGACAACGAGGCCGTACAAGCTGCCCTCGATGCCATTACCGAGTGCGTGAAGACCAAACAGGGCAACTTGCTCGACTTGGCCGTGAAAGCCGCCAAGGTGCGCGCTACGTTGGGCGAAATCTCCTACGCTTGCGAAAAAGTGGTAGGTCGTTATAAAGCAGTAATCAGAACTATTTCAGGCGTGTATTCTTCAGAAACCAAAAAAGATGCCGATTTCGTTCGGGCAACGGAATTGTGCGAAAAATTTGCCAAGAAAGAGGGCCGTCAACCGCGTATCATGATTGCGAAGATGGGACAGGATGGTCACGACCGTGGTGCCAAGGTGGTAGCTACGGGATATGCCGACTGTGGCTTCGACGTAGATATGGGCCCGTTGTTCCAGACTCCGGCCGAGGCTGCTCGCCAGGCTGTCGAGAACGACGTGCATGTGCTGGGCGTCTCTTCACTGGCTGCCGGTCACAAGACTTTGATTCCGCAGGTAATCGAGGAGTTGAAGAAACTGGGTCGTGAAGATATTGTAGTCATTGCCGGTGGTGTAATTCCTCCCCAGGATTACGACTTCCTTTACAAGGCCGGTGTGGCAGCTATCTTCGGTCCCGGTACTTCGGTAGCCAAGGCTGCTTGTCAGATTCTCGAAATTCTTCTCGACGAATAATTCTTTTGCAGAAGATATTGTTTCAGGGCAAGGCGCACCCGCAATGGATGTGCCTTGCTTTTTTATTTGAAAAAATAATATAAAATAATTGTATGTAATTCGAAAAATAACCAAATTTACACCATGGAATAACCGCTTAATTGATATATATGAAAAATAGCATTGCACTGGCAGCCTGCCTTTCGCTCGGCTTAGTCGCTCAAGCCGAGAAACCCCAGTGGGGTACCCCCGACACGATAGCACACTATCCCATAGGACCGGGGGCGGTGTATACCCACATCGAGTTTACTCAGAAACCTATCCAGCTCTTTCAGGTTACACTCGACCTGAACGACGAGTATAATGCCGTGGAGGTATATCCGTCGAACGGGAAGACTCCCGATGCCACGCGTGAGACCACCTCGTCGCAGTGTCGTAGCAATTCGTACGAAGGTCACCGGGCCTTCTTCGGTGTGAACCACGATTTGTTCCATTACAGCGGCCAGACTACGGCGGCGGGAATCAACGTGCGCAATGGCGAAATCATCAGCCATTACGGCGATTACGGACGGTCGGTCCTCTCGATCAACAAGGACAAGGTGGCCGAGGTATTTCCGCCCTGCTACGAGGCCAAGGTCATTTGCCCGGACCAGACCGAAATCAAAATCGACAACGTCAACGAGTCGGCCTACGGGATACAGTCTTACCGGAATTGTGTTCTCTTCAATACATACAGCAGCCTCACCCTTACGACCGAGGGACTCTATGCCAAGCTGGAGCCGCAGGGCGAGTGGATTATCAACGGTGAGCCTACCCCTTGCCGGGTGGTCTCGATAGGCCACACCCCCATACAGCCCGACGGGAAGAGCCATATTCTCTTCATGCGCAACGATGCCGCTACCCAGTTCGAGAGTCGGGTGCAGGTAGGCGATGTGGTGCAGATCGACCAGCGTTTTGTCAATACCACCTTTCCCAATTCGGGACTGTCGGTTCCGCCGGCCCAGCAGGTGCTGCAGGCCTTCCACGGTTGGCCCAGCGTCATCTTGAACGGCGAGCTGCACGACAAGGAGTATAACGACTTCGTGACTCCGGGGCGCGAGTTTCAGGACTATCCCTGTACGCTGGTGGGAATCACCAAAGACGGCAAGAAGCTCTTCATCATCACAGCCGACAAGGGCTCGATGGTCGAGGATGCCTACTATCTGGTAGAGCAGGGGGCTTGGAATGTGGTCAACTTCGACGGTGGCGGATCGGCCACGATGGTGGTATACGACCAGGTGGTCAATTCGCCCACCGATGGCAAGGAGCGTGCCGTGATGGATTCGTTCCAGGGCATCTCGCTGGCTCCCGACGACCCCGTCTTTTCGTTCCTCTCCTTCTCTAAACCCTCGATAAAGACTCACCCCCTGGGGGTAACACCACTGCGATTGCTGGCTCATAACCGCTACGGTATCGTCATCGACGACGACTGCCGCGAGGTCGAGTTCTCGTGCGAGCCCGAGGAGCTGGGCTATGTCAACAGCCGTGGCGAGTTCTGTGCCGGGCCGGTGGCCATGTCGGGTACGATAACGGCCCGCCGGGGCGACTCGACCTGCAAGATGCGGGTAACGATGAGTGGCACTACCGGCGAGCCTCGCCTCTGTATCGACAGTCTTTATATCGACGACATCCGGGAGTATCCCATCGAACTCGAGGCCGAAGCCAGTGGTGAGACCTATCGGGTGAACCCCGAGATATTGACGTGGAGCGTGACCGGCGACGACTGTTGCCAAGTGGTCGAAGGAGCTGTCAAGGGCGTGAAGAGCGGCCGGGCCATGTTGCGAGGCCGCTACGAAGGTACGACCGTTGAGTTTCCCGTGGTGGTCGAAATCGGGGCGGGCGAAATGGTGCACGAAGATTTTGCCGACGTTGCATCGCTGCAGGTAACCGCCAGTTCGGCCGTAGCCCAGATGCGTTTCGATTCGTCGATACTCCCGGCCGGGTGGAGCGACGGCAATACCCTCGTCTTCGATCTGAATACGGGGCGGGCACCCAATATCGTGATTGACCACTCGATGCGTTTCTTCGGTTTGCCCGATTCGGTATCGATGCAGATTAAAAACTGGGATTCGATTATCAGCTCCATATCGTGCGAGTTTACCTGCCCGACCGGCTCGTGGATACATACCCTTACTCCCGAGGCCGACAGCGACTCGGTCTATGTAGTACCGTTGTCCGACCGGGGCGTGAGCGATTTCCCCGTGACGCTCGATAATCTCAAGATTTACCTCTCGACCCAGCAGAAGGGTACCGACCGGAAGATTTCGTTCCGCGATTTCAAGGCCTATTATCCGCACGAAGCCACCGACGGCCTTGTGGCACCCGTTCGGGAGCCGGGTCTTACGGTGTTCAAGAGTTCGCCCGAGAGTCTCATGATAGAAGGTCTTGCGACACACGAGGGGAGTGCCAGTGTCACCTTGTCGGATATGAACGGGCGTCGGCTGGTTATGCTCGAGACATCGGTTTCGCCGTCGGGTACCTGCGAGGTGTTGCTTCCGACTACACTCTCTCGAGGTGTTTATCTGGTTGGTGTACAGACTGAGACCGGTTTTCGGGTAGCGAAACTGGTGTGGTAAACTCTCGCGACAAACACATCAGGGCAGGCGCTTCGACACAATAGTTGGAGCGCTTGTCTTTTTTATTTAAATATTATTCGTATATTTACTCACTTTTCTAAACCTGATAATATGAAGAAAGTCTTTATCACCTTGTGCGCGAGTGCCTTTCTGGGCGTATCTTCGCTTTTCGCCTTACCGGCAAGGTCTATCCCCGAGACCGTAACCCAGCCCGACGGGACGGTAGTTACCGTTCGTGTGGTCGGCGATGAGTTTTATCATTATCAAATGACTGCCGATGGTATTCCGGTTGTTCGGGGTGCCGATGGTTTTTATCGGTATGCCGAACTGACTCCCGACGGTACGGTGGTGGCCGGGCAAGTGATAGCCCGCGATGCCCATCTGCGTACGGCTTCGGATAAGGTCTATCTCGAACAGTTGGCTGCCCGGAAGGTGTCGCAGGGTATGGTTGCCCAACGTCAGTTGAAGCGGCAGCAGAAGCTGCGCTCGGTTACCCGCCGGACTACACAGGCAACTACGGGCGACGATGTACATGGGCTGGTGTTGCTGGTCGAGTTTAGCGACAAGAAATTCGACCCGACGAACACCCTTGAAGATTTCAAGGAGATGATGAACAAGGAGGGCTACGACTATCAAGGAGCCATAGGCAGTGCGCGCGATTACTTCATTGCGCAGTCAGACGGACAGTTCCGTCCCACCTTCGACGTGGTGGGCCCCATCACTCTCGACAGGGCGATGGCCTACTATGGAGGAAACGACAAGTATACGGGTAACGACAGCCGTCCCGAAGAGATGGTTATCGACGCTTGCCGCAAGGTAGAGTCGACGGTCGATTTTTCCATCTACGACCGCGACAACGACGGTTTTGTCGATTTGGTCTATGTCATTTATGCCGGTTACGGCGAGTCGGCCAACGATAACGCCGGTTCGCTCGACGACACCATCTGGCCCCACGCCTGGTATATCTACCAGGGTGCCGGGAAAGAGGTTTCGGTCGATGGCAAACTGCTCGACGCATACGCCTGTTCGGCCGAGTTGCAGGGTAATACCGGGACCTATCGTGATGGTATCGGTTCGTTCTGCCACGAGTACAGTCATACTTTGGGCTTGCCCGACTTCTACGATACCAGCGGTTCCAACTATGGAATGAGTACCTGGAGCCTGATGGATTACGGTTGCTACAACGGTCCCGATATGAATGACGACGGACACAGCGACGGCTCTGTACCCGTAGGCTATACCGCTTATGAACGCGAATTTTGCGGCTGGCTCACCATCGAAGAGCTGACCGAGCCGGCTACCCTCACGCTCGAAAATCTGGCCGATAGCAAGAAAGCCTACAAGATTGTATCGAGCGACCAAAATCAATACTTCACCCTCGAGAATCGTCAGCAAACGGGGTGGGATACCTACATGGCCTCTTCGGGCTTGATGATTCTGAAGGTCGATTACGACCGGATGATTTGGGATAACAATATCATAAATTGCGAGCCTACTCGCCAGCGCATGACCATCATGCCGGCCGATAACCATCGTAGCTTCTACGACGAGACGGGAGACCTCTATCCCTACAAGAATAACAACTCGTTTACCGACCAGAGCACACCGGCGGCAGTGACCAATACAGGGCTGTTGTTGGGTAAGCCGGTAACCAACATTACCCAGGCAAACGGGGTGATTACCTTCGATTTTATGGGTGGCTCGGCCATCGATGCTCCCGTGGCCAACGAGGCTACCGGCATAACCGCTACCGGCTTTACGGCCAACTGGTCGCCGGTCGAGGGGGCTGTCAGTTATACGCTCCATGTCGATCGCCGTCAGCCGTCGGCCGGGGGTGAGATTCTGTTGTCGGAAGATTTTGCCAAATGTACGACTGCGGGTACGGCCAATCTGGGTGGAACCAATGCCTTCCAGACCGTAGACGGCCAATATTTCCAGACTTCGGGCTGGAGCGGCAAATACCTCTATCCCGAGGTGGGTATGATGAAGATGGGCAACTCGTCGAACGGTGGTGCCCTGTGTACCCCGGCTATCGACTTGTCGTCCAACGGAGGGACGTTTACGGTTCAATTTGCGGCTTCGCGTTACGACAACGATAAGGAGAAGACGGTGATGAAAGTCTATCTCGAGGGCGACGAGGCTCATGCCCAAACCACCGAGATGCTGCCGCTCGACCCCATGAATACCTATACGTTGACCTTTACCGGCGGCACGGCCAGCAGCAAGATCGTGTTCGAGTCGACCGCCGACAGCGGCAAGAAGCGGGCCTATATCGACAATATCGTGGTGTATAGCGGCGAGGTTCAGCCCGACGCCATGGCCAAACCGGCAGCAGTCGAGTGGCCTATGGTGATTGAGGGTATTACCGAGACCGCCTATTCGCTTACCGCTCTCGAGCCGGGCTATCTCTATTCGTATAAGGTAAAGGCCGTGACGGCCGAGAACGAAGAGGGGGCTTACTCCAATGTGGTAAAGGTTGACTTGAGTTCGGGTATCTGCGATATTCTCGAGGTCAACCACCGCATCTATGCCGCCGAGGGTGGTATCGTGATTGAGTGCGAAACCGCTCAACCGGTCGAGATTGTCAACCTGGCCGGTCAGGTGGTTGCGTCGACCGAGGTGAACGGCCGGGCCGTAGTGCCGGTACCGGCAGCCGGGGTTTACATCGTGCGTTGCGGTGCAGCGGCTACCCGCGTGATGGTACGCTGATAAGAATTGTCTCTATATGAAGAAGACCGGGGTCTGTATTCGACGACCTCGGTCTTCTCTCTTTTTGTGGTTATGTAGAATTGAGAACTCAGATGCTTGCCTTGCGATTGCTCAGGCGGCTCTTCTCGGCCATGAAACCCATGATATGGCTCTCGACCGAAACCTCGATGGGGCTCGACAGGTAGCTGGGGTCGTTGTTGCCCACGGCGTTGATGAAGTCGCGGACCAGGCACAGGTCGCCGCCGCCGTGACCGTGGCCCACATAGGTCTTGACCTCTTCGACCTTGGCATCCCATACCCGCTTTTTCCCGCTGCGGAAATCGGTCACCGTGAAGGCACTCATGTCGCCCTCGATTTCGCCCCGGGTGGCCATGATTCGGGTACGCCGTCCGCCCTTGGCCATGAAGGCCTCCATCGAGAAGTTGGCCGTGACGCCATTCTGGAACTCCATACTGGTCACGTAGTGGTCGCACTGGTCGTTGTCCATCTGGAATACACAGCGCCCGTAGTTGGTGGTGCGCAGCACCTGCCGGATGGCATCGTCTTGCCGGCTGCGCTCCTTGGGCAGGTCGAAGGCATAGATGTGTTGCCGTTTCTTGATGTAGATATCCAGAGCCGAGTAGGGGCATTCACTCTCGTAAGGACAGTTGTCGATACAGCGTTCGGCGGCCCCTTTGGGCATGTTTTCGCGCTTGAAATAGGTAAGTGAGCCATAGGCGGCAATCGACTTGCAGGGCGAGCCTACCAGCCACCGGATGATGTCGAGGTCGTGGCACGACTTGGCCAGGATAATCGGGGTCGTCTCGCGCGAGTTGTGCCAGTTGCCCCGCACAAACGAGTGAGCCATGTGGGCATACTGTATGGGCTCGAGGTGCTGTATGCTGATGAGTTGCCCGATTTCGCCCGAGTCGATAATCTGTTTCAGGGCAATGAAGTAAGGGGCATAGCGCAGCACGTGGCATACCCCCACGATGGCCTTCTTTTTCAGGGCCAGGTCGCGTATGTCGGTGCACTCTTTTTCGGTGGGGGCAATCGGTTTTTCGAGCAGGATGTGGTAGCCCATTTCGAGAGCCTTCATGCAAGGCTCGTAGTGCAGGTTGTCGGGCAGGCTGAGCACGATGGCATCGGCCATCTTGGGGCGGGCGAGGGCCTCTTTCCAATCGGTGAACCTGTTCTCCTGAGGCACGTTGTGGTCTTCGCTCATGTTCTCCAGCCGCAGCCGGTTGATGTCGGCTACACCCACGATTTTCATGCAGTCGGGGTAGCGTTTGGCATAGCCGGCGTATACGTTTCCGCGGTTGCCGGCACCGAGTACGAGAAAGGTCACCGGCCGGTCGACCGTGGCTTTCAAATCTTTTATCTGGGCATCGATATGTTGTACGTTGTCCGATTTTCCGTTGGCCAGAATCGAAGGCGCAAAGGCCGCACCAACGGCAGTAAGTCCCATAAGTTTTAAGAATTCCGAGCGTTTCATGTGTTAGATTTATTTCAAAAGATGCTACAAATATAAAAAAGATAAAAATATGAAACAATATCTTTCTATTATATTTTCGATTTGTGTCTATTTTGTTTCGAATTTTGTACCGTAGTACTCTTTTCTAATTTTTGTTAGCGGTATTGGGGATAAGGAAATGAATCGCTATATTTACTCATCGAAAACAATCCTCTATGGAGCAGAACGATTGGCATGCGATTGTGGCAAAGCCGAGCCGAAAGGAGCCGATGGCTGCGGCAGTGGCCGAGTTGTTGCAACGGGACCCGAGTCTCGATGCCGTGATGGATATGGCGTTGGGGCAGGGGGCCGAAGCCTTTCGGGCGTCGCGATGTGTGGCGTGGGTTTACGAGTGGGACCGGGCTCTTTTTGCTCCATACAAGAGGCGGTTCGTATCCGATTTCGACCGCGTGGCTCATCCCGGGGTACGGCGCATATACGGCAGCCTCATGCACCATTTGTTGGAGCGGGGTGAGTATCGCCCCGACTGCAAAGCCGCCGAGCATCTGGCCGAGGTGGTGTGTAGCTGGAGCATAGAGCCCGGTGTAAAGGTGTCGACGCTCGTATGGACGCTCGCTGTTCTCGGACTGTTGGCCCGGCAAGTCGAGTGGGCCGACGATATGATAGCCCAACTCGTGGTCTTGAACGATCTGGACCGTTCGCCGGGCATGCGGGCCTTGCTGCGGCGGGTGCGAGCCAATCATTTAAAATAGCTTAAATGTATCTGATTCGCCCCGAGAACACGGGGTTATGAATTACATTTGTAGAGAGAAACCTGTGGTGGAAAGGAGATTTTATGATGAGAAAGTTTTTGTTTTTAATGGCTGCGGTCTCCCTGTTATTGACGGGTTGCCGATCGGTATCGGTCCTTTCGTTCGATGTGTGGCGACCGGCTAAAGTTACCTTCCCGCCGACCATCCAGCGCGTGACGGTCGTGAACAATTCGGCAGAGCCCAATGAAAAGGTAGGGAACAAATATACCGATATGTCGGGGCGTGAGTATACGCTGGTCGTTCCCCACGACAGCACCACCTATCGGTTGGCCGAGTGCATAGCTCTCGACTTGGCCGATGCGCACTACTTCCCCGAAATTACGATTTTCTACGACGACTCCATCACCTTGCCCAAGAGTCTCTATCCGTTGTTGTCGGCCGAACAGTTGGCCGTGATACGGGGTGGAGCCGACCAGACGGCAGTCGTATCGCTAGACCACACCGATATGGCCGTGAACATGGTGGACCAGACGGTGGTGGATGCCATGGGCGAAACCGTGTTCGTGACCGACCTCTCGGTGGCTACGACGTTGGGGGTGCGGGTCTACTGGCCCGATAAGGCCGAGCCTACTACCCAGATGGTGAGCGATACGGTCTACTGGCAATCGTTTGGCTATACGCCCGACGACGCCCACAGTTCGCTGCCTCAGATGGCCGGTTTCATTCAGGAGGCCATGCACCGCGTCTCCAAACGGGTGCGCGATCTCTTCATCCCGCATGTCGACAACGTAGAGCGGTATATCTACACCTCTACCGAACCGGCCTTGAAAGATGCCTATGACTTCTGGCAGCAGAAGAAATACACCGAGGCTTCGTATCTGTGGGAGTATGTCTACGAGGAGCAGAAGAGCACGACTCACCGGGCTATGGCTGCGGCCAACCTGGCGGTCTATAACGAACTGTTCGACCATTACGACGCCGCTATCGGGTGGGTAGAGAAGGCCATCACGCTTTTTGAAAAGAAGGCGAACGGCGAGACGTCCGATGTGGCCATGCTAAAAGATTACAAGCGGCAACTGCTCGAGCGGAGAAACGACAACTCTACCCTGCAACAGCAGATGTAGTGTATCGGTGAATAGAACAAAATCGGCGGAAGACAGAGAGTGTGAGACCCTTCTCCCGCCGATTTTTTGTGCGTATCGGTGGCTTCGGTTAGCGTTCGAACAGTGCCGTTACCGAGCCCGAACCTACGGCAGATGCCAGTCCGTCCGGGTTGTCTACCCGTCCGATGCGGGTGTAGCTGTATGAGGTCGAGAAGGTTTTGTAGAACAGCACAACGCACGACGAACCGTAGAGCATGATGTCGCCCGTCTGTATGGTACCCGGCGACGAGGCCTGAACAGGCAGGCTCTGGTCGAGGTATACATACTTTTCGTTGTTGTTCAGTTCGCTCATCGACAAGCTCATCGGCAGCATGGCGGCGAAGGCTTGGGCCGTAGCGTTATCGGCCAGTGTGGCCGTGAAGGTAGAGTTTCCTATTTTCAGTGTCATGGTTCGAGTGGTTTCGGGGCTGTCGCCGTTGTTATCGTCATTGTCTTCGTTATCACCGGGTGTATTGCCGGTATTGTCGCTGCTGTCGCTACTGCCTCCCGTCGGGGTATTGATTGTAGTCGTGGGGTCGTCGTTGCAATCGCACGCGGTAAAGGCCGGGCACGCGGTTGCGGCAAAGAGCAGGGCCAATGTCAAAAATAGCGGTCTCATACGCGTTATGCTTTAGATTCCTCTTCGGTTTCGATTACATGGATTAACCGGGCCGGAACACCGCCGACAACCGTGTTGGCTGCCACGTCTTTAGTCACAACGGCACCGGCTGCCACTACGGCATTGTCGCCGATGGTGACCCCTTGCAGGATGGTAGCGTTGGCACCTACCCACACGTTACGTCCCAACACGATAGGGGCGGGGTAGGTGGTTTTGCGGTCCTTGGGGGCGAGCCCATGGTTGAGTGTGGCAAATACGACGCCGTGCCCGATTTGGCAGCCGTCGCCGAGGGTGATGCCGCCGTGGTCCTGGAAGTGGCAACAGTCGTTGATAAAGACCTCTTCGCCCAGGTGTATGTTCTTGCCGAAGTCGGCATAAAGCGGTGGGAATACCCGAACCGTTGCCGGTATGGGTTGGCCGGTAAGTTGGGCAAGCAGTTCGCGTATCTCGTCGGGGGTGTGGTACGAGCCGTTCATCTGGCAGGTAATGCGCCGGGCCTCGTCGCTCATCTCGTTCATAAACTGTCCGATCTCGGGGCCGCAAAGCGGTTTGCGTTCGGCCGTATGTTTCAGAAATTCTTCGAGAGTCATGGCTGTCTCCTTATTTTAAGTATTGACGGAAGAATGCTTCGATTTTGTCGAAGGGAATGATGTCGGTGTGGTCGTACAGGTCGACGTGCGAGGCGCCCGGGATAATCAGCAGTTCCTTGTTGTCTCCGGTCAGTTTCTTGAAGGCATCCTGGCTGAAGTAGAGCGAGTGGGCCTTCTCGCCGTGAATCATGAGCACGGCACTGCGAATCTCGTTGCTGTACGTCAGCAGGGGCGTGTTGATGAACGAGAGGGCCGAGGTGACATTCCAGCCGCCGTTGGAGTTGAGCGAGCGTTTGTGGTATCCCCGCGGAGTTTTGTAATAGGCATAGTAGTCTTTGACAAACTGCGGAGCATCGTCGGGCAGCGGGTCTACCACGCCACCGGCCAAGGCATATGAGCCGTTGCGGGCATCTTCGGTGCGCTGGGCGTTGAGTTTCTGGCGCAGGGCGTAGCGTTGGTCGGCATCCATCGAGTCGAAATAGCCGTTGGCATTGACCCGGCTCATGTCGTACATGGTCGAGGTGACCGTAGCCTTGATGCGGGTATCGATGGCTGCAGCGTTGAGGGCCATGCCGCCCCAGCCGCAAATGCCCAGGATACCGATGCGCTCGGGGTCCACGTCGTCGCGTATCGACAGGAAGTCGACTGCGGCGCTGAAGTCTTCGGTATTGATGTCGGGCGAAGCCACATACCGGGGCTCGCCGCTACTCTCGCCCGTGTAGGAGGGGTCGAATGCCAGGGTGATGAATCCGCGTTCGGCTAGAGTCTGGGCATAGAGACCCGAGGCCTGCTCCTTCACGGCACCGAAGGGGCCCGATATGGCGATGGCCGGCATCTTGCCCTCGGCGTTTTTGGGGATATACATATCGGCGACCAGTGTGATGCCGAACCGGTTCTTGAACTCTACACGCTCGACCGTTACCCGGTCGCTCGGTGCAAACGTCTTGTCGTTCTCTTGTGCTTGAATCGTAGTCATTGCAAACAGAATTAAAAACAGGGTAATGATAAAATTTTTCGTATTCATTGTCTCTCCATGAGTGAAGGGTGGGTTCGAGTCCCTTTTCTCGAGTACAAAAATAGAGGGTATTTCCCGCTTGGGTTGTATACGATTTACGGTATTTCATACCTGAATCTTGGTTTCCCGAGTGGCCTGTTCCCGGTTGTTGTCGATAAGGAATCTCGGCTTTACCCCTTACCACGAAGAGAGTCCTGTTTCTATCCGGTTTGCCGGTCAATCGAATATGACACCGGGGTTCATCTCGGCCGGTGAGCGCCAGCGGATGCCGTAGTCTTGGAAGAGAATGCGTTGAAGCGTGGGCCAATAGACAAAGCAGAATCCCATGCCGCGAGGTTCGTCGGCCAGCAGGGCGTGAGCTTTCTCGTCGGCTTCCGCAATGACCTCTTCATATTCGGCCGTCCATTCTATGGGGTCTTTGCGCAGGTGGCCGTCCTCCTCAATATCGTCGAAGCGTTTCTGGTCGGCCGCCATGATGTTGAGCGCGTAGCGTGTGATTTCGGCATTGAGTGGGTCGATGCCCATCTCCAGGTCTTCGGCCCGGTCGTCGCCGACTCCTTCGATGGCCTCGCGCTCGAGTTCCATCAGCCGCAGGCTGAGGCGCGGGTGGTCATATAGGGCCATTCGGGCCCGGTGGCATACGTTCCCGGCCATTACCCGCTTCTCTTCGTCCTCGATAATTGCCGGGATGTATTTGGCAATCTCCCGGCACAAAGCGGCGTTTTTCCAAGAGGGGCCGAAATCCATGATGTATTCTTCGCACAGCAGCGCATCGGCACAAACCAGTTCGACGATGGCATCGGCATTGCCGGCATCTTTCTGCAACACGTCGAGTTGTTGGCGTCGTATCTCTTCCAAATCGGCAACCTGGTAAATTTTGCCGTCTATTTCTTGAGCCATGGTTGAGTGTAGTTAGGGAGTTAGCAAATTATATTTCACAATCGTATTGACGGGCAACGGCCTCGTAGCTGGCGATGAGTTCGGGGTCGGCCTGGTCGTCCTTGAGCATGTTCAGATAGGCGATAATCGATAGTCGGTGCCCTCGGTTGGCCGCCAGGCAATATTGCGAGAGGGCTGTCTTGTGGAAATTGTCGGCGCGTTCGTGGTCACCCTCCTTGCTCACGATTTCCGAGGCTATGTCGCAAATCCATCCCATGTAGTAGCGGCACCACAGCGAGCCGGCGTCGAGACCCTTCTGCATGTAGTCTACCAGGTTGTCGTCGAAGAAGCTCATGCCGTTCCTGAGGAAGTAGTTCATCAATACCAACCCGAGAATCTCGTAGCTCTCTTCGGCATCGGAATGCTCGTCGTAATATTTCGACAGCAAGTCGGCATACTCGGCCATCCGGGCATCCTTGTCGGGGTCGTCCATATCGGCCAGCCAGTCGTTGAGCAGGTTCTGTCCCTTGATGAGCAATCCCTCCCACGTACCGTCGGCAATCATCTGCTCGAGCAGTTCGCCGGCCATCTTCTCCTTGTGTCGGAAACCGTAGCGGGCCACGGCATCGAATATGCCCATGTCGGCACCATTCTCGCGGGCTATGGCGGCATAGCGGCATGCTTGCGGAATATGGCCCATGTAGGTGGCGGCATTGACCATCGACTGGAGTATGGCCAATAAGAGCCGTTCGGTGCGGTGCTCCAGGTCGAGCATCTGCTCGGCGGCCCATCGCAGATATTGCAGCGCATGGCTCATATCGACATTCCCGTACAAGGGTAGCATGTACATCCTGCCTATGCGATAGGCGGCCAGAGCGCGGTATTCGGGCCAGATTTTTTCGTCGTCGACTACCGACTGGTACAGTTGCGAGGCGCGGGTGAGGTATTCGCTGCCGGTCATGCCACTCTCGTGCAGGAAACTCCAGTGGTCGGGATTGGCAAACCAGTCGGCCGCATTCAAGGCCGATTGATAGTCGCCGGCTTCGCCCTCCCTTTGCCATTCCAGGACTGTCGCATACTCCTCTTCGAGGTTGGGGGTGGGAGTGCTGTCGTCCGATGGGTCGATAGCCTCTTTACACCGTTCGTATTGGGTACGGGCAGTATAGATGAGGTCGGTATAGTCTTCGTTGAGATCGCGCAACTTCTGCAATTCGAAGTAGCAGTTCCAAGCCCGTTCGGCCATATCGAGGGCTTCGTGATAGCGCCCCTCCTGATACAGGGTGCCGCTGGCGCTCAACGATGTTAATGCTTCTTTCTTCAGTTCGATTTTGTTCATGGTATGCGTAATGAGGGGGTATGACGATAAACAGATTGAGTCTCGGATACAATGAATAAGTCCCTATGATAATATCTCGGTGGCTAAAGGTATGGAAAATTTATAGGATTTCCATCGTTTTCGTGAAAAAAATGTAGGATAATTGCTGAAAACATAGCATTCCGTATCCGATTCTCCTCTTTTGTCTTCGAGTACAGAGCTGGGGTGAGATTGGGTTTGATGCTTATGCTTGCATGGGATAACCCCATAAAAAAAGCATCCGGAGAAAATCTTCTCCAGATGCTTCTGTATAGTTTATAAAGCAGGGTATTAGCCTTGAATAGCGGCGATACCGGGCAATACTTTACCTTCGATAGCTTCGAGCAGGGCACCGCCACCGGTCGAAACGTAAGAAACCTGGTCGGCCAGACCGAACTTGTTGATACAAGCAACCGAGTCACCACCACCAACGAGCGAGAAGGCACCGTTCTTCGTAGCCTCTACGATAGCGTCGGCAACAGCGCGCGAACCCGAGGTGAAGTTCTCAAATTCGAATACGCCCGTCGGACCGTTCCAGAGGATGGTTTTCGATTTCTTGATTACGTCGGCAAACAGAGCTTCCGATTTGGGACCGATGTCCATACCTTCCCAACCGTCGGGAATTTTGTCTACGTCGCAGAAGTCGGTGTGAGCGTCGTTCGAGAAGTCGTCGGCGATTTTGGCATCGACGGCCAGCACGAGGTTCACGTGGTTGGCTTTGGCTTTTTCAATCAGTTCGAGAGCCAGGTCGAGTTTGTCGTCCTCGCAGATAGAGTTACCGATTTTGCCACCCAGAGCTTTGGTGAAGGTGTAGGTCATACCACCGGCGATGATGAGGTTGTCGACTTTGGTCAACAGGTTTTCGATGATTTCGATCTTCGACGAAACTTTCGAACCACCCATGATGGCGGTGAAGGGGCGAACCATCTCTTTCATCACTTTGTTTACGGCAGCAACTTCTTTACCCATCAGATAACCGAACATTTTGTTTTCGGGGGTGAAGTATTCGGCCATCAGAGCCGTGGAGGCGTGAGCACGGTGAGCCGTACCGAAGGCGTCGTTTACATAAACGTCGGCCAGGCTGGCGAGGTCTTTGGTAAACTCTTTCTGGCTGGCTTTGATAGCTTTCTTGGCAGCAGCTTTTTCTTCGTCGCTGGCATCTTCGGCCAAGCCTCTGGGTTTGCCCTCTTCTTCGGCGTGGAAGCGGAGGTTCTCGAGCAGCAGCACTTCGCCCGGTTTCAAGGCAGCGGCAGCAGCTTTTACCTTGTCGCCTACGCAGTCGTCGACAAATTTAACCTCGGTGCCCAGCAGTTCGCTCAGGTGAGCTACGATGTGACGCAGAGAGAATTTATCTTCGGGACCTTTTTTGGGACGGCCCAGGTGCGAACCGATAATGAGGCTGCCACCATCGGCCAGAATCTTTTTCAACGTAGGCAAAGCCTTTACCATACGAGTGTCGTCGGTGATGTTAAAGTTCTCGTCGAGGGGAACATTAAAATCTACGCGTACAAATGCCTTTTTACCGGCAAAATTGTAATTGTCAATAGTTTGCATATCGTTTAATATTTAGTATGTAACTCGTTTCCGTTTGGCAAATTTAGGTAAAAATCGATTATCTTTTTACTATTAAATGCTATTTTCTTTAAAAATCAGAGTAATCCCTTGCTGTGCAACAGATGTTCCATCTCGTATTGTACCTTCAGGGCCTCTTCGCGGGCAGCTTGGGCGAAGGTTTCGTCGTTGGCCGCGTAGATGATTTTGCGCGATGAGTTAACAAGCAGGCCGCACTCGCTGTTCATTCCGTACTTGGCAACCTCCTCGAGACTGCCGCCCTGGGCGCCTACGCCGGGCACCAGCAGAAAGTTGTTGGGGGCAATGCGGCGCACATCCTCAAACAGTTGGCCTTGTGTGGCACCCACGACAAACATCAGTTGCTCGTCGGTAGCCCAGGTTTGGGCCGTGCGCAGCACCTTCTCGAACAGGCGTTCGCCGTTGGCATCGGTCGTCAGCTGGAAGTCGTGCGACCCTTTGTTCGAGGTGAGGCCGAGCAGGATGACCCACTTGTCGGGGTAGCCGAGGAAGGGCTTCACGCTGTCTTCGCCCATGTAGGGGGCCACGGTCACGGCGTCGAGGTCGAGGTGGCAGAAGAAGCTGCGGGCATAGAGTTCCGAGGTGTTGCCGATGTCGCCCCGTTTGGCGTCGGCAATGATAAACTGGTCGGGGTAGTTCTCGCGCAGGTAGCTGACGGTTTTCTCGAAGGCCGTCCAACCCATCACGCCCAGGCTCTCGTAGAAAGCCAGGTTGGGTTTGTAGGCTACGCAGAGGTCGGCCGTGGCGTCGATAATCGCCTTGTTGAAGGCGAAGATGGGGTCTTCGTCTGACTTCAGGTGTTCGGGAATCTTCTGGATGTCGGTATCCAGTCCCACACAGAGGAAAGATTTTTTCCGCTTGATATTCTCGAATAGCTGTTTCTTGTTCATGATTATATGCAGATTATAATTCACTCTCTTTGAGTCGCTCGGCGTTTTCGGCCACGATGAGGTGGTCGATGCAGTCCTGTATGTCGCCGTCCATGAAGGCTGCCAGATTGTAGATGGTGTAGTTGATGCGGTGGTCGGTGATGCGTCCCTGCGGGTAGTTGTAGGTGCGAATCTTGGCCGACCGGTCGCCCGTCGATACCATGGTCTTGCGCCGGCTGGCGATGTCGTCGATGTATTTCTGGTGCTCCTTGTCGTAGATGAACGAACGCAACCGCGAGAGGGCACGCTCCTTATTCTTGGGTTGGTCGCGGGTTTCGGTACACTCGATGAGTATCTCTTCCGTCTCGCCGGTAATGGGGTTCTTCCAGTTGTAGCGCAGCCGTACGCCCGACTCTACCTTGTTCACGTTCTGACCGCCGGCACCGCTCGAGCGGAAGGTATCCCATTTGATTTCGCCCTCGTTGATTTCCACGTCGAACTCTTCGGCTTCGGGCAGCACGGCTACCGTGGCGGCCGAGGTGTGTACGCGTCCCTGGGTTTCGGTGGCCGGTACCCGTTGCACGCGGTGTACGCCCGACTCATACTTGAGGGTACCGTATACGTTGTCGCCGGTTACGGTGAAGATAATTTCTTTGAACCCGCCCGAGGCACCTTCGCTGTAACTGCTTACCTCGGTCTTCCACCCCTTGGTCTCGCAATACTTGGTATACATGCGGAAGAGGTCGCCGGCAAAGATGGCAGCCTCGTCGCCGCCCGTTCCGCCACGTATCTCGACGATGGCGTTTTTGCTGTCTTCGGGGTCGGCCGGTACGAGCAGCAGCTTTATCTCCTCCTCGAGTTGCGGCAGTTGGGCCGTGCACGATTCGAGCTCGTCCTTGGCCATCTCGCGCATTTCGGGGTCGTTTTCGCTGTCGAGTATCTGTCTCGATTCGTTTATTCCGTTCAGCAGTTGTTTATAGCGTTTGGCTGCTTCCGATATTTTTTCGAGTTCCCGGTATTCTTTGGTGAGTTTTACATACCGTTTCATATCGCCTATGACGGCAGGGTCGGTGATGAGAGTCCCTATTTCTTGAAATCGGATAAGCAATCCCTCTAATTTTTCCAGTAGTGAATTTTGTTCGCTCATGAGGTTTATGTTTGCTTTGCGATATTTGCTTTGTGCAAAGATACGAAATTCGCACGATTTATTTTAACGGTAAGAGGGAAAAGATGACTCGGTGCAGGGACGGGGCATTGCCTGTCGTCTCGACGCCGGGTCATCTTGATATACAGAGTAGTAGTTTGGGGATAAAACGCATGTGTGGAAATAATGTTTGTCGAGACGAAAAACTTAACGAGCTTTAACAAAAACAGATCGCCAGACTCCCGTGCGGGAATCTGGCGATAGATGGTATAGGGTCGGGAGAATGTTGGTCGGGAGCCGCCCTCATGCGAAGCAGAGTGTGGTCCCTCTCTCCACGACGACTCCGATTAGAACCAGCGGACGTATGCCAAATCTTGACGATGGGGCAGGTCGGGGTTCTGGGGGAACATGCGGAACGAGTAGCGGAATACACCCGAGTCGTTGAGCAGGTAGCGCAACTTGTAAGTCACCTTGGTGCCATCGGTCTGTACCGGTTTCATTTCGAGAGTCTTGTACGGTTCGGTATTGCCCTCTTCGGCATTGGCGATGACGAGTTCTACACCCAGGCAGTTGCCCAAGCCCTTGTTGTCGAGAACGACTGTCATCTCATACTCTTCGCCTACGTGGGGGTTGTAGAGCAGACCGTCGGGAATCGATACCGAGCAGATTTCGATGTCGTTCCATTTCGATACGAACTCCTCTTTCCAGGCGGCAATCTCTTTGGCTTTGGCATAGTTGTCGGCCTTGAGCAGGTGAGTACGCTTGCCCTCTTTCAGGTAGAAGCGGTCGATGTAGTCGTGCAACATGCGCTCCATGGTGAAGTGGGGAGCAATCTTGGCAATCGAGTTCTTGATGTATTGAATCCACTCGGGAGAGTAGCCTTTGCTGTTCTTGGCGAAGTAAAGAGGAACGATTTGGTTCTCGAGCATCGAGTAGATGGTAGCGGCATCGAGTTTGTCTTGCTGTCCTTGGTCCTGGAAAGTGCGTTTGTCGGTCAGCGCCCAGCCGGCACCCTCTTTGTAACCTTCGTACCACCAGCCATCGAGTACCGAGAAGTTGAGCACGCCGTTCATTTCGGCTTTTTCGCCCGACGTACCCGATGCCTCGAGCGGACGGGTAGGCGTGTTCAACCAAATATCCACACCCGAGATAAGCCGTTTGGCAACCTTCATGTCGTAGTTCTCGAGGAAGATGATCTTGCCCAGGAACTCAGGCATGCGCGAGATTTCGACAATCCGTTTAATCAGACCCTGGCCGGCACCGTCGGCGGGGTGAGCCTTACCCGAGAAGATGAACTGTACCGGGTAGTTGGGGTTGTTGACAATCTTGGAGAGACGGTCGAGGTCGGTAAAGAGCAGGTGTGCACGTTTATAGGTGGCAAAACGACGGGCGAAGCCGATGAGCAGGGCGTTGGGGTTGATTTTCTCGAGAACCGAAACGATGCGCGAGGGGTCGCCCTGGTTTTTCAGCCAGGTTTCGCGGAAGTCGTCTTTCACGAATTTCACGAATTTGTTTTTCAACGTCTGACGGATATTCCAGATGATTTCGTCGTCTACGTCGTAAATCTTCTCCCACATCTTGGGGTCGGACTGGTGATCCATGAAGTCGGGACCGAAGGTCTTTACATAGAACTCTTTCCACTCCAAAGCGGCCCAGGTAGGCATGTGTACACCGTTGGTTACGTAGCCTACGTGCAGTTCGTCGGGGCTGTATCCTTTCCAGATGGGTTGGAACATCTTTTGCGATACCTTGCCGTGGAGCCAGCTTACACCGTTCACCTCCTGGCAGGTGTTGCAGGCAAATACACTCATCGAGAACTTCTCGTTGGTGTCGGGGTTTTCGCGACCCATGTTCATCAGGTCTTTCCATTCGATGCCCAGTTTGGCGGGGAACTCACCCATGTACTTGCCGAAGAGCGACTCGTCGAAGTAGTCGTGACCGGCAGGTACCGGCGTGTGTACCGTATAGAGCGACGAAGCACGCACTACCTCGAGGGCTTCGCCGAATTTCAGATGTTCGTTTTGTACATAGTCTACCAACCGTTGTACATTCAGCAGGGCAGCATGGCCCTCGTTGCAGTGGTAGAGATCGGTCTTGATACCCAGCTTGTTCAGCATCAAGATACCGCCGATACCCAGCAGATACTCCTGTTTCATACGGTTTTCCCAGTCACCGCCGTAGAGCTGGTAGGTGATGGAGCGGTCCCATTCGCTGTTCGAGTCGAGGTCGGTGTCGAGCAGATAGAGTTTGATGCGGCCTACATTCACGCGCCAGATGTGGGCATAGACAATGCGGCCGGGGTAGGGAACCTCGAGTACCATAGGACGGCCGTCTTTTTCGGTCATCTGCTCGATGGGGAGCTGGTTGAAGTTCTGGGCCTCGTAGTTGGCAATCTGCTGACCGTCCATCGAGAGGGTCTGCGTGAAGTAGCCATAACGGTAGAGGAAGCCAACGGCCGTCATATCGACGTTGCTGTCGCTGGCCTCTTTCAGATAGTCGCCGGCCAGAATACCGAGACCTCCCGAATAGATTTTCAGCACGTGGCTCAAGCCATATTCCATGCTGAAGTAGGAAATCGACGGTACATCCTTCCGCTTCTCTACCTGAAGATATTTTTCGAAATGATCATACACCTCTTTGATGTCGTGCATGAGCTGTTTGTCCTTAGTGATTTCTTCGAGTCTTTCGTACCCGATGCGTTGCAAGAATAGAACGGGGTTCTCGTGAACCGCTTTCCACAAATCCTTATCTATCGATTTAAACAAGTTTTTGGCCTCACTATTCCATGACCACCATAGATTTTTTGCTAAGACTGCCAGGCAGCTCAATTCTGCCGGAACTTGCGATTTAACAGTAATATCACGCCAGTTAGGAGTGTTTGTGTTGCTTACTTGTACTTTCATAATAGAATATTGAATTTATTATTAAGTCTTTTCTACATTAAATTATCCGAGTTATCCGAGTTGTCCGAGGGCTTTCGCAGAGCCGACTTTTTCAGCGCTATGTGGAAGGCCTTCGTGTAGTAGGTAATAAAGTTTTTCCATTCGGCTTCGAGCGAAACGGCCGTGGCTGCCTGCGATATTTTTTCGCGTTGTGCCTTTCCGCAGTGGCTCAGGGCAAGGATGGTGTCGGCCAGCTCTTCTGATACCTCTACGAAATTGAAGTCGCTGCGGTGCAGCACCTTTACGCCCGATTTCTTCAACCCCTGTTCCTGGCGGCTGTTGATCCATTGGCCGAATCCCGAGAGGTCGGTCGTGATGGTGGGCACCCCGAAGGCGATACTCTCGAGCGGGGTGTAGCCCCACGGTTCGTAGTACGAGGGGAATGCCGTGGCATCGAGGCCGATAAGCAGGTCGTAGTACGACAGGTTTACAATGCCGTCGTCGCCCGTCAGGTACGACGGGATGAAGACAATCTTCAGCCGGCTGCCGGCATGGTTGTCGAGATGCAGATAGTGTATCTGGTTCACCACACTGTCCTGGTCGTAGTTGTGCAGGGTGTGGGTGATAAAGGGTTCGGGCAGAGGTGTAGTCTCGTGGACCTGTCGATTCAACCGGTCTTGCAGGTCGGCCCGGGGAACATCGATCCAGGCCGGCACCAGTACGAAGGCTACGATTTCGCGCTCCAGGTCGGGACTCTTGGCTATGCGTTCGACCGCATCGACAAAGAGGTCGATACCCTTGTTCTTGTATTCATATCGTCCCGAGGTGGCAATCAGGTATGCGTTTTTGTCGGGACGTTCGCCCGTGAGCGCTTCGGTGATGTCGAAGAGCCGTTGGCGGGCCACTTTGCGACGCTCCTTGTAAACCTCTTCCGAGGGAACGAAATTCCGTTCGAATCCGTTAGGGGTTACGATGTCGGGTTTGCGGTCCAGCAGTTGGGTACACTCCTTGGCCGTGATTTCGCTCACTGTCGTGAAGCAGTCGGCTTCGATGGCCGCCGTTTTCTCCAGCGAGTGCTTCGATACGATGTTCAACTGTTCGGCCATTTGGTCGCCGTTGTAGCCGGCCAGATAATCGTACAGCGGTTTCCCGTTGCCGGCAATCGAGCGACCTATCGAGGTGGCGTGTGTGGTAAAGAGGGTAGCCACCTGCGGCAAGGTGTATTTGATATGCAACAACCCCATGCCGGTCATCCACTCGTCGAAGTGGGCTACTACGTTGTATTTCTCGCCATGGATAAATTTGTAGTAGCTCTCGATAACCAGCGCCGAGGCGTAGGCAAAGGCACACGACTCGTCGTAGTCGCCATAGGCCGGCAGTGAGTTTACGCCGTAGCGGTTCCACATCTCGCCATAGAGATCGTTTTTATAGGCATAGAGCGGTTTGAAGTCTACCAGAATCACGATAGGGCGACCCGGTACATTCCAGCGGCCCACCTTTACCTTCATGTTCTGCGGCAGACATGCCTCGCGTTGCCACTCTTTCAATAGTGTTTTCGAGCGTGTGAAATAGGGTGAGGGTTTATCGCCCCAGACATCGGGGCCTATAAAGATGACTTTATCCTTATATTGTTTTTGCAGAGTCTTTGCTTTGGTCGAAAGTACCGTATAGATACCGCCTACCTTGTTGCAAACCTCCCAACTAACTTCAAAAATATAATCAGGTACGAGTTGTTTTTCCATTACTGTAAAAATCATTCCCGGTTGTTTCTTGGGAAATGGAGAGTGCAAATTTAGAGAAAATATTTTGTAACACAGCGATAAAAAAAATTTTTTGCAAATTCTTATCACGATAAAACGATGACCCGTGGAGTAAAAATCGACTGCTCTCCCTTTTACAAAAAGGGGTTTGTCTGCTTCAAAAAGTCGTATCTGTTTTATAAAGAATATAAAAAAACGGAGTCGATGTTCCATTTGAGTTATCTCGGCCGGGCATGGAGTTTCGTGTGGTTATATATAAATGTATATCGATTGTCGTATATCCTTTTGGCACCATTTCATAAATAAATAGAGCACATGGTTTGAATTTTACTATCTTCTTATTATTTTCGCTATCGCAATAAAGTAGGGAAAATGGATATGTATAATAAGATATTGGAGAGAATATGTTTCTTTATTGTCATCTCTGTTTTTTGTTTCCCGCTAAATATCCGTGCCGATAAATCTGCCGAACCGATTCAAAACCGGTTCAATCATTTGACCATAACCGAGTTGTTCGAGAAGGGTCAAACCTGTTATAAGGAGGGAAAGAAAGATTCTGCTCTGATTTTCTTTTCGCTCTGTGAGACTCGCGATGTCGAGTCGGCCTCTCAGGAGGAGCGACGTTTTTATATACGGGCATTGGCTCAGAGCACGCAACTGTATTCTCTGATTTATGATTATGAAAAGGCCAGCAATCGGTTATTGAGAGCCTTGAGTCTGAGTCGGCGGTATGAGATTCAGGAGGAGACACCTAAAATTTATGTCGAGCAGGGTGCCTTGCTGATGACCTATGCGACCCAGAAGCGGGAGAATAAATATTTCGAACAAGCCGAAGAGGCCTATCGCAAAGCCTTCTGGGTAGCCAAGCGATACGGGCAGTGGCACACCATGATCACAGCCTTTATCAATTTGGGGAACCGCATGTTTTCGTCGAACCGTATCGACAGCATACAAGCGGAAATCGAGGCGTTCAAGAGTTGTACCGAAGCCCGTCACGAGTATAACTACCAGTATGCCTATTACTTGCAGGAGGGGCTCATTTATATGGAAAAGCATGAGTATGACCGGGCTCGCGACGCCTTCCGCAAGCAAATGCGTTCGTTACCGCCGGACGATAAGTACAGCTATTTGCTTTATGGTTCATACGCATCGATGGTGAAGTCGTTTGTCTACGAAGAGCGCTACGATTCGGCTATCGTGTACGAACTGCAGATGCTCGACCTGGCTACCCGGATGAACATGAAAGACGGGCAAACCGTGGCGCTCTATGACCTGTCGGAGATGTATCGTCTCAACGGCGATTCGCTGAAGTCGGCCGAGTATTACAATCAGGCCCTGCGGCATAAGGACTCGCTGTTGACTCGCAATAAGCTCGACGAGGTGGCGGTGATGCAGGTGGTGCAGCAACTCGAGGCCAACAAAAGCGAGCTGCATGGATACAAGCGTTACACGCTGTATGTTTCGTGTCTGCTTTTTCTGATAGTGGGTATAGGTGTGGTGTGGTTTCTGGTATGGAAACGAAGACCTGCCAGGGAGTCGCAGGCAGTTGCACCTGCCGAAAAATACATGAAAAGCACGCTCGACGATGAAACCAAAGAGCAATTGAGAGCCAAGATACAGGAGGTGTTCGAACAGAATCGCGAAATATTTACGCCCAATTTCAATCTGGATCGACTGGCCGAACTGTGCGAGTCGAAACCTAAATATGTATCGCAGGTCATCAATCAGCTCTACGGATCCAATTTCAGTTCGCTGCTCAATCAGTATCGTATCAAGGAGGCTTGTCGCATCATCAACGAAGAAGACAAACTGGGTAACTACACGCTGGAGGCGATTGCCGGTCTGGTCGGTTTCAAAAGTCGGGCTACCTTCCATACCACCTTCAAACGGGTGATGGGGCAGACTCCTGGCGAATATATCAAAACTGTGCGCAAAAAGATGTCATAATTCAAGAAATACGACACAATACAATATTTTTCACTTGTTTTCCTAACATTTTGCATCTAATTTTACAAACGAATCGAAAATGATGTGTTCGTTTGTAAATCGCTATTCCTATTAAATAACCCAATAATTTGTGATGAAATGATGAGAAAAAGTTGCATTCTGATTTTTTTGCTGATGGCTTTTGCATCCATAAGCCCTCTATTGGCGGAAGAGTCGACGACAAAAGTTTTTGCTGTCAATCTCACCGATGGAACCACAATCCGTTATATAATAGCGGAGAATCCCCGGTTGACTTTTGACGAAGAGAACGTGTATGTGCAATCGGATGTGGCAGAAGCCGTTTATGCCCGGTCGGAAATTCAAACATTCACGTTCGAAGATTATTCGGTCCCCTCGAGTCTGGATGATGCCGAGGACCAAAACGAGATTGTTTTCCGATATGTCGACCGCAATCTCGTAGAGGTTACGGGCGATATACAGGGGGCACCCGTGCGTGTCTATGCCATGAGCGGGCAAGTGTTGCAAAACTTCGTTGCCCAAGGCTCTCTGGTGCAAATCGATTTGACGGACCTCGCTGCCGGCATATATATTATCAACATCAATAGTCGAACCCTTAAAGTATATAAGAAATGAAAAAGATTACACTGGCCATACTCACCACACTGTTTATAGGTAGCTCGGCACAAGCACAACTGTTGCAAATTGAAAAGACCAACGGCGACTTGCTGGAGTTGGATATTAACGATATCAAAGAGATGCGATTCAAAGAGGCGCAGAGCTTTGATGGCAACACTCCCGAAAATCTGGAGATTATCGATATGGGTCTCTCGGTGAATTGGGCTTCGCTGAATATTGGTGCCGAAAATCCCGAGGAGGTAGGCTATTATGTGAGTTGGGGTGGAATAGAGCCTAAAGATTGGTATTCGTGGTCGTACTATGAGTTTGGCCATTCACAGAGCTCGCTCGACAAATATACCTCTTCCGACGACTTGGAAACGCTGCAGCCTGAAGACGATTTGGCCACGGTATCGTGGGGGAGCGAATGGCGCATGCCCACCAGTGCCGAGTTTGAGGAGCTGTTGGCAAATACGACCGTAGACTATGCGGCTGTCGAGAATGGTGTCACGGGCGTACGGCTCACCAGTACGGTTCCCGGGTATGAAGATGCCACCCTATTTTTCCCGGTATCGGGGTGGAAACAAGATGGTAATACCTTAAATTTGGAGATGCTTTGTTCCTATTGGGCCAGTTCGGTGGTTACGATTTTCCCGCAATTTGCGTTTGCCGCCGAGTTCTGGTTGTCGGGCGACTATGCCTCTGAGGTTCATTTGAGTGGTACCTATCGGTATCTGGGCCACCCGGTGCGTGCGGTGACAGAGAAGAAATAAGATACGCATACGGTCGCTACGAATAGTCGTATTTGCCGAAGACCGTACCAGATACTTCCCGGGGTAGGGGCGATGAGTTTGTCGCCTATACCTCGGGATGTCTGTTTTGTGGTGTCTTCGAGATGCGAATTGCCTGAAAAAACTGTGCCTTTCATTTGCCTCTGCGCTATCCTTTTGTTATCTTTGCTACAGCGTAAATTTAAAATAGATAAGCTATGGCTAACAAAAGAACATTGAAAAAAGAGATTAACTACATCGCCGGTGAATTGCTGGCCGAGTGTCTGTTCAATAAATATTATGTGCCCGGTGTCGATACCGACAAGCTCGATGAGTTGGTGGGTAAAATCGCCAATATTCAAGACGATTTTCTGTGCCGTGTAAGTGCCAACGGCGATAAGGATCCCAAGAAGGTGAAAGTCTATTACAAAAAACTGCGTGCCGACTTCGACAAAGCTATCGACGGTGTTTTCGAAGATTTGGCTGCCCTTAACGGCTAATGGGTAGGATGAAGCGGGCCCTGAGTTCCTTCGTGCTGAAGGCGCTGGGGTGGCGGGTAGTGGTCACGCTGCCCGATTATCCCAAGTGTGTCATCTGTGTGGCGCCTCATACGAGCAACTGGGATTTCATCATCGGCAAGCTGGCCTATCTGTCGGTAGGACGCTTTGCCGGATTCATGATGAAGAAAGAGTGGTTTTTCCCGCCGCTTGGTGCCCTGTTCCGTTCGATGGGCGGGGTGCCAGTGTCGCGCGACAGACGTACCGATATGGTGTCGCAACTGGTGGCGATATTCAACGAACGCGAACGCTTTGCGATTGCCATTACCCCCGAGGCTACCCGCAAGCCTAATGCCGATTGGAAGAAGGGCTTTTACTACATTGCTCAGGGGGCGGGTGTTCCTATCGTGCTGGCCTATATCGACTACAAGGAGAAGCGGGTGGGTATCGAGCGCACCTTTACCCCTACGGGCGATGTTGAGGCCGATATGCGGGCCATCAAGTCGTATTACAAGGATTTCCATGCTCGTAAGCCCGAGAATTTCATAACCGGATTGTAAGTAAATTTTGTATGAGCCGAGCGGACTGGTTGGGTCTGCTCGACTTTTTTGTATAAACACGATTGAGATGGACGAATTGTTGAGGGTCGCCTTGGTGCAGACCGATATTGTGTGGGAGGATAAGGTACAGAATCGGGCGCGTTGTGCTGCGATGCTGGAGCGGCTCGCAGGGCGCTGCGACCTGGTGGTGCTCCCCGAGATGTTTACCACGGGCTTCTCGATGCGGGCCGAAGAGTTGGCCGAGCCGGTTTCGGGTCCGACGGTCGAGGCTTTGATTTCGTGGGCCCGGCAGTACAACCTGGCGGTGGCGGGCAGTTTCATGGCCCGGGAGGGCGAAGTGTGCTACAACCGCGGATTTTTGGTTACTCCCGACGGTACTCCGCACTACTACGACAAGCGTCACCTCTTCCGCATGGGCGAGGAGGGGCGTCATTTTGCAGCTGGCGACCACAAGCTCGTGGTGAATTATCGGGGGTGGAATATCGCCTTGCAGGTGTGCTACGATTTGCGTTTCCCGGTGTGGTGCCGCAATGTGAACAACGAGTACGACCTGATGCTGGTGGTGGCCAACTGGCCGCAGTCGCGGGCCTATGCCTGGCGCAGTCTGCTGGTGGCTCGTGCTATCGAGAATGCCGCCTATGTGTGCGGGGTGAACCGTACCGGCAACGATGCTACCGCAATGGTCTATCGGGGCGATACGATGGCCGTAGGGGTGAAGGGCGAGATTCTGGCCGAGGCCGAACCCTTTGCCGAGCAGGTGCTCGAGGTCGAACTCGACTTGTCGAAGGTGCGTCGGTTCCGGGAGAAGTTCCCCGTATGGAAGGATGCCGACGATTTTGAGCTGCGGTAGTCTTTGCCGGAGTTATAAGGACATTTAAAAAAGGAAAGTGGCAGCGACCCTCTCGGGCCTCTGCCACGCTTGTTATTGTGTGTAATCTGTAAAAGTCGTATTTGTCAGGGTTTGGGATTGGTCGCAGTCGCCGGTTCGCGCAGGCGGCATTCCCAGATAACCCCTTTGTCGACGGCACCTTCGAAAAACTGCCGGACCGCTTCCCGACGGGCCGGGGGCATGAGGCCTCCGTATTTGAGGCACATCTTGCCCTCACTGTCGTAGACCGTAGTGGTATTTTTGTCGAAGGCTCCGGGAGTAGGCATATAGACGACGTAGTAGAGCGCCCCCTCTTTCTCGTAGAGGGTGATGCGGCATTCGGTCTGCGAAAGAGTTTTCTTCCGCTCCTTCAACCACTCGATTTCATCGACGGGGTTGTGCTTTGCGGGATTCTTCTCCACTACATATTTACTACCGGCGCAAGAGGAGAGCATCAGCAGACCGGCGCATAGCAGAGTTATGAAATTTCGTACCGTTTTCATACTGCTCAGGCTTTATAACGTATCCATTTAATCATCTCTTTATAGCTGGGTTTCTTGCCGTACATGAGTATGCCCACACGGTAGATGCGGCCGGCTACCCAGGCCAGCCCGATAGCCGAGCCGTAGAGGATAACCATCGAGAGGGCCAGCTCCCAGGTCGATACCCCGAAGGGGATACGCACCATCATGACGATGGGCGAGGTAAAGGGTATCATCGAGCACCACATGGCCAGCGGTCCGTCGGGATTCTCGGCACTGAAGATGCCGGCATAGAGGGCAAAGATGATGATGAAGGTGATGGGTACCATGAATTGTTGCGTGTCCGACTCGTTGTCGACGGCCGACCCGATGGCGGCGAAGAGCGAGGCGTAGAGGATATACCCGCCGATGAAGAAGAACACGAAGCTGACGAGCAGCTGGGTGATGTTGATGCTCCCCAGCATCTGCTGTACCTCGGCCATGGCACCCATGTCGCCGCTCAACTGGCTGGCATCGACGCCGTTCATCGTAGTGGTCATGGCGGCCATGTCGCTCATCTGTGCGGGGTCTACACCGCCGCTGAACGAGAAGTAGGCCCCGGCCGAGAGGAATATGCCCACCAGGAAGATAATCCAGATGCCCAACTGGGTGAGTCCTACCAGCCCGATGCTGACAATTTTGCCGATCATCAGTTCAAACGGTTTGACCGACGACACCATCACCTCGACGATGCGGTTGGTCTTCTCCTGCATGACGCTCGACATCACCTGTCCGCCATAGAGCATGAGGAACATGTAGATGATAAGGGTCATGGCCATGCCGATAATCGTCACGAACTCGGTCGAGGTCTGGGTCTCGGCCCCATCCTCTTCGAGCCGGATGGTGTCGACCTGGAGATTGATGTCCGACTCGTCGATGATGCGCTTGATGTCGGGGATATTGTACGAGAGCAGCTTCTCGTCCTTGAGGTAATCTTCCATCTGCGAGATGATGTTCAGCTCGCAACTGGAGGTAATCTGTTTCTGCGAATAGATGGTCATGCCCTGAGGATTGTCGAGCAGGTTGTCCTTGATGATGACATAGGCATAGGGCATGGTGCTTTCGTCGCCGTCGACCCGCATCTGGTCGGGCGATAAGGTCCCTTGGGTATACGTGTAGTGATACTCGTCGGTATCGTGATAAATATCCTTGTACAGGCCGGTCTGGTCGATGATAGCGATGAGGCGGGTCTCGTCGCTCGAGAGCTTGGAGAGCCAGATGGGTGCAAAGACGAGGGCCACCATGATGATGGGGGAGAGAATCGTCATCAGGATGAACGATTTCTTTTGAACTCGGGTGAGGTACTCGCGTTCTATGATAAGCGATATTTTACTCATGATGCAGTGTGTTTAGCTAAGCGTTTTGTTTTTCTTCCAGGGCCGATTCGCCAACGGTATCGATAAAGATTTCGTTCATCGTGGGCAGTATCTCTTCAAACCCGGCTATCTGGCATTGTTGCGTGAGCAGCCCGATGAGCTCGTTGTTGCTCATGTGCGGGTCGCGCTTGCGCAGGGTGTAGGCGTGGCCGCGGGCGACATCCCGTGCCTCGGTAATCTCGTAGAGGTCGTTGCTTTGCAGTTCGCCCTGCTGTACCTCGACCTGGAAGAGGTGCTTCTTGTGCTGTTCGCGAATGTCGTTGACCTTGCCTTGCAGCACGGCGTGCGAGCGGTTGATGAGGGTAATCTCGTCGCACAACTCCTCGACCGAACCCATGTTGTGAGTCGAGAAGATGATGGTGGCACCCTTGTCGCGCATTTCGAGAATCTCGCGTTTGAGCAGATTGGCATTCACGGGGTCGAATCCGCTGAAGGGCTCGTCGAAGATGAGCAGTTGCGGGTTGTGCATCACCGTGGTGATGAACTGTATCTTTTGTTGCATGCCTTTGGAGAGCTCTTCTATTTTCTTCTTTTCCCAACCGCGGATGTCGAATTTGCCCAGCCAATAGTTCATGCTCTCTTTGGCAGCTTGTCGCGACATGCCTTTCAATTGGGCCAGGTAGAGAATCTGTTCGCCCACCTTCATCTTTTTATAGAGGCCTCGCTCTTCGGGCAGATAGCCTATGTGCTCGACATCCGAGGGGTGTAGCGGGCGGCCGTCGATGAGAACTTCGCCTTCGTCGGGGGCGGTAATCTGGTTGATGATACGAATCAGGGTCGTTTTACCGGCTCCGTTGGGCCCCAGCAGGCCATAGATGCCGTTGCGGGGTACGCGCACGGTGACATCGTCGAGTGCTCGGTGTGAAGCATATTGTTTGACAATGTGATTGGCTTCGAGATAGTACATAGTGTTTTGACAATAGGTATATGATTGATGAGACAAAGGAACGTATATTTTTTGAATTAAACAAGTAAAATGATAAAATTTTATTGTTTTTCGATAAATAAATATTGAATATCTTTTTTATCTCGGCGATACGATACGGTCGCCTATCTGCTTGGCCAACGCTGTTCTCACCCGGTTGAGCTCGACGTTCTGCTCGATGAGCTCGATTATCCGTTGCTCGTCCTTGTTGCGCGAGGCCTCTTTGATTTGCTCCTGTATCTGCTTGATCGACTGCTCGAGAATGGCGTTTTTCAGCTCGTAGATGGCCCGTGGAATAAGCTCCCACAGACGATCGGCCTCCAGTTCTACCTTCTGGAATTTGGTGTGTACTTTGCTGAGCTGGTATTTCTCGCTCACCAGGTCGACGGCAAGCATGCTGATCGAGGAGTCGGGATGGGTCGTGAAATAGCGTTCGAGAAAATTGGTCTCGAAGGTTTGCAACTCTTCTTCCATCTCGCGGGCGATACGTGTTTGAGCTTCGGCCTCTTTCCGTTGTTTGTCGGCAATATCGCCGCTTTCGAGGCGTATCTGTTCGATGGCTTCGTCGACCAGTTTTTGTTCCTTCACCTGCAGTTCGGTTCGCAAGGCGGCTACTTGTTGAGCTTCGTATTCCCGCTGCTCGGCTGTCAGTTCTACGATATGCTTGTACAGCGGATTGCACAGTTCGATACTGTCGATCGAGAGCTCTTCGACGATGTATTCCCACACCTTTTGCCACGACCCGTCGGGCAATTCGAACAGGTTGCGGTAGCCATAGCGCACGATATAGCGGATAATCTCCCGCTCGTATTTTTCGAGGGGCGATTGCTGTACCATCCGTTGCGACAGCGTGTGGTCGGTGACGGGGACGGCTTCGGGTGTTTCGGCCGGTGCCGGCATATCGGCCAGCGAAGGGGGTGGGGGAGTTTCGTTGCCGTTGGCCGGTGCGGCGGTTGTTGTGTTTCCCGATTTCGGGGCGTTCGTCGTGGCGGCCGATTGCCTCTCCTGATTGTAGCGCTCGCGCGAGAACTGCTGTTCGGCCCGTTTCTGGCGGCGTTTGTTCAGCTCCGACAGCAGTACCTGTTCGTCGATTTGCAACAGGCGGCTGCACTCTTGCACGTAGACCGAGCGGACAATGGCATCGGGTATGAGCGAGATGCTCTCGACGATATTCGAGATGATGGCGGCCCGTTTGATGGGGTCTTCGCCGGCATCTTCGAGCAGCAGTTGGGTCTTGAACCGAATGAAATCGGTCTCGTGTCCCTTGATATAACGGGTGAACGACTCGGCACTCTGACTCTTGGAGAAAGAGTCGGGGTCTTCGCCGTCGGGCAGCAACACCACTTTGATGTTGAGCCCCTCCTGCAGCAGCAGGTCGATACCTCGCAACGAGGCTTTGATGCCCGGAGCATCGCCGTCGTAGAGCACCGTGATGTTGTCGGTGAAGCGGTGAATGAGTCGTATCTGTCCGTGGGTAAGTGCCGTACCCGACGAAGCTACGACATTTTCGATACCCGACTGGTGCATCGACAGCACGTCGGTATACCCCTCGACCAGATAGCAGCGCCGCTCTTTCTCGATGGCCCGCTTGGCCTGGTAGATGCCGTAGAGCTCGTCGCTCTTGTGGTAAATATCCGATTCGGGGGAGTTGAAGTATTTGCTTATCTTCACCCCCGACTTCAAGATGCGTCCGCCAAAGGCGACCACCTTGCCCGATACGCTGTAGACCGGGAACATGACCCTGCCCGAAAAGAGGTCGTAGATGCGGCCTTCCTGTGTCTCGCGGCAGAGCCCCGTCTTGAGCAGATAGTCAATCTTATAGCCCCGTTTCTGGGCCTCCACGGCCAGGGCGTCGCGCTTTTCGGGCGAATATCCCAGCCCGAACTTGCGGATGATGTCTTCGTTGAAGCCCCGCTCCTTGAAATAGGCCAGACCCACCGAACGGCCTTCGTCGGTCTCGAGCAGCGACTTGCTGAAGAACTCTTGAGCGAAGGTGTTGATGACAAACATGTTTTCGCGTTCGCTCCGTTTCTGACGCTCTTCGTCGGTCAGCTCCTTTTCATGAACCTCGATGTTGTATTTCTTGGCCAGGTATTTCAGCGCTTCGTAGTAGGAGAGCTGTTCGTGTTCCATGATGAAGTGTATGGCGCTGCCACCCTTGCCGCAACTGAAACATTTGCAAACCCCCTTCGATGGCGATACGCTGAACGAGGGCGACCGGTCGTCGTGAAACGGGCATAACCCCCAATAGTTGGCTCCACGCCGGCGCAGGCTGACGAAGTCGGATACGACATCGACGATGTCGGTCGCGGCCATAATTTTATCGATGGTTGCCTGGTCTATCATCTCTTTTCGTTTGGGTGCACGAAGATAGCGATTTCTTGACGATAATGGTTCGTCGAGCTCTTACTTTTTTCAATGCTGCAAAAATAGGTTAGAGTTGGTTGTTTTTGATTCTATTTTGCTAAAATATTGTATTTAAATAATAAATAAAGTTGTATACTCTCGTTTTTGAGTTGATTTTCTTGTCGTCGACTCAGAAAATTCATACATTTGCAATGTGTTTTTCATAGTATTAGATTTAAGGTTAATGAAGATTGGTTGTCGTGAGACAACCTTTCCTTTTTTAAACCCCTCGCAAGCTCTTCCTTCGGCGACATTCCCTCTCTTTTTCTACGAGTGTGGCAGTCATCTGTTGTGGTCCCGATAGATTGTATTGTCGGTACGCTCCGTTTTTTGTGGCCTGTTGTCAATCAACACAATCGATTTGTATTTTTCTGTTAAACAGCATGTTATAGATTTTTGTTCTACTTTTGAAATGAAACAGAGGGATGGTATTTGTTTTCAAAATGAAATTTTTAATAGATTTTTATTAGAAAAATGACTTTATTTATCAAAATATTATTACATTTGTGTACATATTTTTTGACCCCAAAGTAGTAACTTAAAAAAAGTGGTATGAAAAAATTTACTTTTGTTTTGGCCGCTACGGCCTTGTGTGTAAATGTTGGCTTTGCCCAAACATTTGAACCGATGAATCGCTTGACTCCGGTTAAACAAGTAGCCCTCGAGAAGATTGAAAAGTCCTCGTTGAGCAGAACTTTACCGGGTACTGCTGAAACCAAATTTGATTTTATTAAGGAGAATCAAAAACGTATTGCCAAAAAACCGGCACAAGTTGCTGCTTTGACGGCACCTGAAGCTCTCCCTGCTACAAATGTAACACCTTCTTATTTTGTAGCTAACTGGAATGCTGTGTCGGGAGCTAATTATTACGAAGTAGATACATATAGAATATTTACTACGGCTGCCGATTCTGTTGAATATTGTGCTTTGTATGAAGATTTCTATTTCGCAGAGGCAAGTGATGAGTCGATTACCAACTATCTTAATGGTAGTACCTACCGTTCTCAGTGGGTATTGATCGATGGTAAGTTGGGCGATCAGTCTGTTATTCTCCCTGCCGCAGCTGCAGAGGGTTGCGAGTTGGATACTCCCCCGTTGGATTTGACGGCTGGTGGTGAAACCGGGAATATCCATTTCAGTCTCAGTCTAGAGGGTAATACCGGTGATAAGGTTTATATAGGGTATTATTATGATGAAAATGGTGAAAGCAAAGCTTATGCTTTGGGTGACCTGACTTTGGACGATGGCGGGTTGAAAGGAAGTTATTCGGTTCCAGATCTTCCGTTGACTGAAGAATCGGGACTTTTCTTATATACGATGGCTTCGGAGAATACAGGTGATATAAAGGTTAATGAATTCGTTGTATCACAAACTCTTGCTCCCGGTCTTGAGTTTATGGCTTTCCATGATTATGCCACGACCACGGGTACATCGGTTCAGGTATTTACGATGGAGAGAGATGTAATGTCCGAAGGGGTAACTGATAATTTCTTCTATGGTGTATTTGCCTTGAATGTCAATATGGCCACCGGTCAAGTTACCGATGCTTCCAATATTTCAAATTTGATTGATGTAGATGGCCAAAGCGGTGTAGAAGGTGTACAAGTTAGCAACGACAAGATTTTCGTACACGACAATCTGCACGTTGTTCTTGAGAAACCGGCTACAATTGCCGTTTACAACATGGCCGGTGTATTGGTTATGAGTGTCGAGGGTGTGGAAGGTGAGAACGAAATCGCCTTGCCCGCTGCCGGTGCCTATATTGTAAAAGCCGGTAACACGGTTGCCAAAGTGATGAAATAATCTTATCACAGACTGATAAGACAAGGGGCTGCATCGCAACCGATGCAGCCCCTCTTGTTTTTTGCTTTCTGTTCTTATGAGTCTATGACTTCAGGTCGTCTTTTTTCTTAAAGGGATTCAGAAGCCACGACAGCCAATTGTTGCGAGGCTTTGGCTTTTTCTCCAGAACCTCTTCGACATTGAAGATGATTTGGTCGGTCTCTTCGTCGATTATCGCCCCGCTGTCGGTATCCATATAGGTACACAAATCGACCAGCAGCTCTTTGCATCGTTCCATATCCAGCTTGCTCCTCTTCATGGTCCAAATCAATATGGTGCCCATGTGGTCGGGAAACTGGCCAAAAATCTGCGCTCTCGACTTCACCAGTTCGTTGGTCAATATCCCTACATATTGGGGAGTTACCTTCTTGGGATTTTTTATGTCGCAGCCATTGGTAATGGTGTACCAGTAATCGCTGATGATAGAGCCATGATACATGCGCTTCTTCGACAGGTGCAGGCGCACGCCGGGATAACTCAACCAGGCCACGGGAATCTCTATATGGTCGGCATCAAACTCTTTTCCCATGGTGGCGTAGTAGCCATATTTGTCGGGGCAAATAAATCCATCTTTATAGGTGCAGAAGAAACGGATTATCTTCTCGGCATACTCGTTATGACTTTTCTCCCACAGGTCGTGTAAAAAGGTATTTAATTTGGCCCTATCAAAGTCCCAGTTCTGCATGAACTCTACAAATCGCGGGTCGGTCAGGTTGGGCTTGACCTGTATACATAAGCATAAAATCGGTGGCTGTTTGCCGGGTTCCTGTTGCCGTATCGCGGGTTTCTGCTCCTGGTTTTGTGGGTCGGCGATTTCCTGTTCCTGGCTCTGCTGATTGGCCAAGGCCTTTTGCATGAGGTTGTTGAAGTATTCTTCGGTCTCTTTTTGTGATTTCCATTTCTCTTCGTAGATGTTTTTCTCGGCATTGCCGAAGAGATCGAGCAGGACTTCGCCTGTCTTATTGTCATACATAATGCCGTAGTCGGCTTTCAGGTACTCGCAAAAGTCCCGCAGGAGTTGTTCCACAAAGTCCCTGTCAATCTTCCATTGTTTGAGGAAATAAAAGGAGATAATACCCATATATTCCGGTAAGACCCGTTTGGGACGTAAGACTTTTTCCACTCCTCCATCTCCGATAATAGCATATGACTTATTGTATATAAGAACAAGATATTTACGCAGTTTCTTCATACTCAAGTCTCCTGCCGGGAAACTTAGCATGGCAATCGGGTCTGATATATCGTTCTTGTCAAAGGGATATTTTATCGGGTCACAACTGTTGTACCGATCGGGACATATAATCCCGTCGCGATAGTTGACAAGAAATTCTACAATTTGTCGAGCCCGTTCATTGTAGAGCGGTCGCTCTAAGGTATCAAGGTATGCATCAAAGTCGTCTAATGAAAAATTCCAATCTTTTTCTTCGAGAAATTTTGTTATTCTCGGATCGGTCAGATTCTCTCTTACCTGTATTTTTATACCGATGTTTTCACAATTTGTCGCTTCCATAGGTGTGTTCTTTTTCAGATTAAGGCTTTACATATTATATCAGTTGCAAAGTAGCAAAAAATTATTGAAAGAAACAATCTAGACCCATGCTTTTCTCGGGTGGAACGATTATGTACGTTTATACGGAAAGAGGCTGCATCCAAGATAGATACAGCCTCTTTCGTTATCCTGTGGAGTAGGGGGATTCCCTAAAATTCCCGGGCACACTCTTGCAGCACCTCCGAGAGGGTGGGGTGTGCATGTACCATCTCTTTCAGTTGGGCTACGGTGGTAGCGCGGTTCATCAGGGCCGAAATCTCCTGTATCAGATCGGCAGCGTGGGCCCCGAAGATATGGCCGCCGATGATGCGGCCGTTTTCGTCGGCAATGAGTTTGCACAGCCCGTCGGGCTCGCCCATGCTCACCGCCTTACCGTTGGCCCGGAAGAGCGATTTCTTGGCCGTGAAGGCGATGCCCTGCTGTTTGCACTCCTCTTCGGTGAGTCCCACCATACCGGCTTCGGGGTGGGTAAATACGGCCGAGGGAATAATACTGAGGTCGATGCCGCTCTCCTGGCCCAGCAGGTGGTCGATGACCTTGCGGCCTTGGAACGAGGCGGCATGGGCCAGCAGACAGCGGCCGTTTGCATCGCCTATGGCATAGACGTCGGGCACGTTGGTCTGCAGGTTGTCGTCGGTCTCGATGCCTTTGGTCGAGTAGTGTATGCCCACGGTGTCGAGTCCCAGCCCTTCGACGCGAGGGGCCCGGCCGGTAGCAATCAATACCGTGTCGGCCTCGACCGTGTGCTCCTGGTTTTTCCAGGTGTAGCGGACGGTCAGCCCCGAGCCGGTCGACTCGATGGAGTTTACACCGGCCTGGTTGAAGAACTCGATGCCCCGCTTGGAGAGAACCTGTTTCAGCCGTTTGCTGATGTCGGTGTCGAAGTTGGGCAGAATCTCTTTGGCAAACTCGAGCATGGTGACTTCGCTGCCGAAGCTGCGGAAGATGGAGGCGAACTCGAGCCCGATGACACCGGCTCCCACGATGCAGAGCCGCGAGGGTATGTGGTCGATGTCGAGCAGTTGGGTCGAGGTGACTACCCCGGGCAGGTCACTCCCCGCGATGGGCGGAATCTTGGCCGTAGAGCCGGTGGCTATGAGTATGTGCCGGGCCGTATAGGTCTCGCCCGAGGCGCTCTTCACGGTGTGGGCGTCGAGCAGTTCGGCCCGCTCGGGTATGCAGGTGATGAGTTCGTTTTTCAACAGAAACTCGATGCCGGCGGTGAGTTGGGCCACCACTTCGTTTTTGCGGGCTACGACACGTGCCATATCTACGGTGGGAGCCGTCGCCCCGATACCCATCGCCTCGCAGTGGGCAATGGTGTCGGCCACCTCGGCGCTGCGACAGAAGCATTTGGTGGGGATACACCCCTCTTGCAGACAGGTGCCTCCGACCCGGCGCTCTTCAAACAGGGTGACGCTCAGTCCCTTCTTGGCAGCATACAGGGCCGTCTCGTATCCGCCGGGGCCGGCTCCGATGATGATAATATCGCTGTTCATGTGCATGTAAGAAATAAAAAACGGAGAGGGGAAAGCGCAGGGCGCCTTCCCGGTCTCCGTAAAGGTGAGGTTTTAATAATTCAAATCTTTGAAGCGCAAGATGGGGTTCTTGGCTGCGGTCGTCTCGTCGAGTCGGCGTACGGGTGTCACGTGCGGAGCGCTCTTCACCATTTCGGGGTCGTCGATGGCTTCGCGGGCCACGGTGCGCATGGCTTCGATAAACTCGTCGAGCGTCTCTTTCGACTCCGTCTCGGTAGGCTCGATCATAATCGACTGATGGAACAGCAGCGGGAAGTAGATGGTAGGCGCATGGTATCCATAGTCGAGCAGACGTTTGGCCACGTCGAGTGTAGTGACGCCGGTCGACTTGTCGAGCAGGCCGTCGAATACGAACTCGTGCTTGCAGATGCCCTCGATGGGGAGGTAGTAGCAATCTTTCAACGACTCTTTCACGTAGTTGGCGTTGAGTGTGGCCAGTTCGCCCACATGTTTGATATGCTCCTTACCCAGCGATAGGATATAGGCGTAGGCCCGCATCATCACCCCGAAGTTGCCGAAGAAACCCGATACGCTGCCCAGGCTGTCGGCACCCCCTTCGACGGCGTAACGGTCGCCGTGTTTCACCACGCGGGGACGGGGCAGATAGTCGACCAGGGCGGCAGCCACACCTACGGGGCCGCTACCGGGACCACCACCGCCGTGCGGGGTAGAGAAGGTCTTGTGCAGGTTGATGTGCATGATGTCGAAGCCCATGTCGCCGGGACGGCAACGGCCCAGCAGCGGGTTGAGGTTGGCTCCGTCGTAGTAGAGCAGACCGCCGCATCCGTGTACCAGCTTGGCAATCTGGGGAATCTCTTTCTCGAAGATACCCAGCGTGTTGGGGTTGGTCATCATGATACCGGCAATCGTGTCGTCGAGCAGCGGTTCGAGCTTGGCCACGTCGATGGTTCCTTCGGGGGTCGAGGGCACCTCGACAATCTCCAGGCCGCACACGGCCGCACTGGCCGGGTTGGTGCCGTGGGCACTGTCGGGTACGATGACCTTGGTACGTTTCAGGTCGCCCCGTTTGATGTGGTACTGACGCATGAGCATCAGACCGGTCAGCTCGCCGTGAGCACCGGCAAAGGGGTTGAGCGTGAATTCGGCCAGACCCGAAATCTCGGCCAATGCCTGGGCCAACTCGTAGTAGAGCCGCAGGGCACCCTGTACCGACTCTTCGCTCTGCCGCGGGTGCAGCGTGGTGAAGGCCGGCATCGCAGCCATCTCTTCGTTTATCTTGGGGTTGTACTTCATGGTGCAGGAGCCCAGCGGATAGAAGCCGGTCTCGACACCGAAGTTCTTGTTCGATACGTTGGTATAGTGGCGCACTACGTCGAGTTCGCTCACTTCGGGCAATTCGGCCGGAGTCTCTCTCCGCAGTGTCTGGGGCAGGTCGGCCAGCGAATAGTTGCCGAAATCGGATTGGGGCAGGGAGTAGCCTACGCGTCCCGGTTTTGAAATTTCGAATATCAGTTTGTTGTAATACTTCATGGCTTATCCCTCCTGTTCGATTAGTGAAACCAAATTGTCAATCTCTTCGCGGGTGCGTTTTTCGGTTACGCAGAAGAGTATCGTGTCGTCGGTTCCTTCGACGGGGATACCGGCCAGGAAGCCTTTCTCTTCGAGATGTTTCATCAGCGTCTCCCGGTTCAGGGTGGTGCGTACGGCGAACTCTTTCAGGAAGGGTTTGTCGAAGCAGAGCGAGAATTTGCCCGTAGCCAGCAGCTTGTCGCACAGGTAGTGTGCCCCGGCATAGGATTTCTCGTTGACCTCCTGCAAACCGCGTTTGCCCATGAGAGCCATGTAGATGGTGACATACAGCGCCATGAGCGACTGGTTGGAGCAGATGTTGCTGTTGGCCTTCTGCCGGCGGATGTGCTGCTCGCGAGCCTGCAGGGTGAGTACGAAAGCCCGTTTGCCGTCGACATCCTTCGTAGCGCCTACGATACGGCCCGGCAATTTGCGCACCAGGTCGCGCGAGGCGGCCAGATAACCCACGTAGGGACCGCCGAAGTTCAACGGCATGCCCAGCGACTGACCGTCGCCGCAGGCAATATCGGCACCCCATTCGCCGGGCGTCTTCAACACGGCCATGGCCGAGGGGTCGGCGTTGACGATAAAGAGAGTCTTGTGGGCGTGCGTGCTCTCGGCAAAGCCGGTGAAGTCCTCGATGATGCCGTAGCGGTTGGGGGTGCTCACGATGACACCGGCCACGTCGTTGGCCTCGAGCATCTGTTCCATGGCGGCCTTGTCGGTCACGCCATCATTCTCGGGAATATAGTCGAGCGTCACGCCGTGGAAACGGGCGTAGGTCTCTACGACGGCAATCACCCGTTCGCTCACCGTGCGCGAGATAATTACCTTGTTGCGTTTCTTGGCATGGGCGATGGCCATGAGCATGGCCTCGGCCGTAGCGGTGGCGCCGTCGTACATCGAGGCGTTGCAGCACTCCATGCCGGTGAGTTCGCACATCATGCTTTGGAACTCGAAGATGTATTGCAGGGTTCCCTGCGAAATCTCGGGCTGGTAGGGGGTGTAGGCCGTGAGGTACTCCGAGCGGGCGATGAGCTGTCCGATGACCGAGGGAGAGTAGTGGTCATAGGCTCCGCCGCCGGCAAAGACGGTGAGCGGGTGGTTCAGGTTGCCCAGCTCCTTGAAATAGTTACGTACCTCGTCTTCCGACATCGACTTCTTCAGGTTGTAGTCTTTGTCGAAGCGAATGCTTTCGGGGATTTCGGCGTAGAGATCGTCGAGCGACGCGACGCCTATCCGCTCCAGCATTTCGGCAATATCCGATTCGGTATGCGGGAAATATTTGTACATGTACTTATCCTCCTCCGTCGATTATTCGCAAATAGCTTTGTAGGCCTCGGCGTCCATCAGGTTTTTCAACTCTTCGGGGTCGCTTATCGTTACCTTGCAGATCCAGTTGTTGAAAGCATCTTCGTTCAACAGTTCGGGCTTGTCTTCCAGCGCTTCGTTAATCTCTACGACGGTTCCGCTGATGGGCGACAGCAGGTCGCTGGCAGCTTTCACACTCTCGACGGCTCCGAACTCTTCGCCCTGGTTCAGCTCATCGTCTACCTCGGGCAGGTCTACGTATACTACGCTACCCAGTTGGTGTTGGGCATAGTCGGTGATACCGATGTAGCCGAATTCGCCTTCAACTTTTAACCACTCGTGTGATTCGGAATAATAAAGTCCGTCCAATACTGTACTCATAATCTTGTTATTTTTAGGTTTGTCAATAAATCATTTTTTATAGTTCTTTTCGTAGAAGCGTTTCTTGACGACCGTTCCCTTGAAGAATTTCTTGCGGATGTGAATCTCTACCTCGGTACCCAGGGCGGCGTAGGCGCTGTCGATAAGGGCCATGCACACGCTCTTGCCGGTAGATATGGAGTTGTAGCCGGTTGTGACGTGGCCTATCACCTTGCCGTCGGCATAGACTTCGTAGCCGCTGCGGGGGATAGCCTTGTCGGCCAGTTCGATGCCCACGATTTTGCGTTTGGCACCTTCGGCCTTCTGGCGGGCGATAGCCTCTTTGCCGATGAAATCGTCCTTGTCGAGTTTGACAAACATGCCCAGGCCGGCCTCGATGGGGGTGATGTCTTTTTCGAGTTCGTGACCGTAGAGCGGCAGTCCTACCTCGAAGCGCAGCGTGTCGCGGCAACCCAGTCCGCAGGGCAGTACCTGTTTCGAACCTACCAGCACATCCCATACCTTGTTGATGAAGGCGTGGCTGCCGTAAATCTCGAAACCGTCTTCGCCGGTATAGCCCGTGCGCGAAACGATGATGGTTTCGCCGTCGCACTCAATCTCCTTGCAGGTGTAGAACTGCAGATCCTTTACCTCGAGGTGCAGCAGTTCTTCGATGCAGGCTTCGGCTTTGGGCCCCTGCACGGCCACTTCGCCGTAGTAGTCCGACAGGTTTTCGATATTCAGGTTGTAGCCGGCGCTGTGCTCGACAATCCACTGGTAATCCTTGGCAATGTTCGAGGCGTTTACCACGAGGAAGAAGCGCTCGTCGCCCATCTTGTAGACCAGCAGGTCGTCGACGGTACCGCCGTCGGGGTAGAGAAGCATGCCGTAGAAGATTTTCCCGGGCTCGGCACCCCGTATGTTGTTGGTGAAAATGTAATTGATGTAGCGCTCGCTGTCGGGGCCGGTAATGAGTATCTCGCCCATGTGCGACACATCGAATATGCCGGCGGCGTGGCGTACGGCATTGTGCTCCTCGATAATCGAGGTGTATTCAATAGGCATGTCAAATCCGCCGAAAGGCATCATCTTGGCACCCAGATCGAGGTGTTTCTGATGCAGGCACGTTTTTAAAATATCTTCCATAGTCAACAGGTGTTTTTTATGATAAAATCTATTTCTGCTCGTTGAATAAAATATGGGTAAAGGCCGCCCGGTCGAGCCGGTGTATGTAGCGCTCGATGGGGGTATCGTCGAGCACCCGGTCGAAGGCTTCGCGGGTGAAGGGCACCTCGCGGAAGCGGTCGAGGAACTCGTCGATTTCGCCTATCGGGAAGTAGTCGCCCATGAGGTTCAGCGCCTTGACGATGCCGTTTTTGATTTCGATACGGGCCTCTATCTCACCGGCCGAGCCGTAGCCGCGGCGCACCAGCGTGTAGCGCGGGTTGTTACCCAGAATCCACTCCTCTTTCAGGTACTCCTTTTCGATTTCGCCGATGCGGGTGATGTCGTCGGGGGTAAGGCACTCCTCGCTGTCGCAGAGCGACGTGCGCATGAAGCGTTTGAACTCCTTGATGTCGATGTCGAGATACTCCTTGAGGTTGGTCACCCGCTTGCGCACCGACTCCACCCCCTTGGTGATGAGCTTCTCGTTGCTGGGGGTAATGGAGAGAACCAGGTCTTCGAGGTTGGTGTCGAAGAGCATGGTGCCGTGTACGATGCTGCGGCCTCCCACGCGGTAGAACGCGTTGCCCGACACCTTCTTGCCGTCGACGGTGATGTCGTTGCGTCCCGAAGCCAAGGCCTGCACGCCCAGTTTGTTCAGGGTGCGGGCGATGAGTTGCAGGTAGCGGTCGAAGGTGAAACTGACGTTGAAGTCGTCGGTGATGTAGGAGAACATGATGTTGCTGAAGTCGGCATAGACGCAGCCTCCGCCCGATTTGCGGCGATAGTACTGGATGCCGTGCGAGCGAACGTAGTCCATGTTTATTTCATTCTCCATCAACTGGTTACGGCCAAAAATAACGGTAGGATTTACCTGCCACATGAAGAAGCAATCTTCGCCGCTTCGCGTACGGGCTATGTATTCTTCCATAGCCAGGTAGAACGACAGGCGGCGCACTGTTTGGTCCGGCAGGGCGATATATCTCATAGGTATCAGGTCAACAGCGTTTGTACCTTACAAATTTATATATTCTTTTGTAAAGGACGATAAATTGTCTCGAATTTTTCTTGAATTTTCTTGTTGCCCCGGTTTGGATGCTTTCAAATTGTACAAGAGTCGAACAGCGGTAGTCTTGTGAGTGTGTGGCGGTTTGGTCCTGTTGGCTCGTGTGTACGGACAAGCAGGTATGCAAAAAGCCCGCGGCTCACATGGGGGTGAGTAGCGGGCCTTTTATCTTGTTCGGACCGATTAGCGGTTTACCTGGTTGACGATGTTCCCGGCGATGTATTGGCGTATGTTGTCGGCAGCAATCTGCATCAACCGCTCGCGGGCCTCGAGGGTGGCCCAGGCAATGTGCGGGGTGATGTAGCAGTTGCGGGCAGCAACGAGCGGGTTGTCGGGCCGCGGCGGCTCCTGCGACAGAACGTCGACTCCGGCGGCCTTGATGCGGCCGCAGTTCAGGGCTTCGGCCAGGTCGTGCTCGTTGACCAGCGGACCGCGCCCCGTGTTGATGACGATAGCCGTCGGTTTCATGCGGGCGATGGCGTCGGCATTGACGAGGTTGCGGGTCGAGTCGGTGAGAGGGCAGTGCAGCGTGATGACGTCGCTCTCGGCCAACAGGGTTTCCCAGTCGACGGGGGTGACGTAGTCGGGCAGGGCTTCGCGGCTCTTGGAGGTCTTGGCCAGTACCTTCATGCCGAATGCGTGGGCGATGCGGGCCACGGCACTGCCAATGTGTCCGAACCCGACGATGCCGATGGCCTTGCCGGCCAGCTCGAATACCGGGCTCTTCAGGTAGCAGAAGTCTTTGCAGCGGGCCCAGTCGCCGGCCTTTACGCTCTGCGAGTGGGTAGCCACGTCGCTGGCTATGTTGAGGATATGGGCAAATACCATTTGAGCCACCGAGTCGGTACTGTACGACGGTATGTTGGTGACTACGATACCGCGCTCTTTGGCGGCCTCGATGTCGACGATATTGTATCCCGTAGCCAACACCCCGATGTAGCGCAGCCGGGGCAACTTGTCCAAGGTCGCGGCACTGAGCGGTGTCTTGTTGGTGAGCACGATGTCGGCTTCGGCGGCCCGTTCCACAATCTCGTCGACCGCAGTGCGGTCGTAGACGGTGAAGTGGCCCAACGCTTCAATCTTTTCCCACGACAGGTCGCCGGGGTTCAGTCCGTAGCCGTCGAGCGCCACGATGCGGTGTGCCGGGCGACGCTCTTCGGGAGTCTTTTCGGCCGTACGTTTCAGTTCGTCCCACGAGACTTCGCCCTCCTTTACTTTATATCCTTCGGTTATTTTCCACTCTTTCATACTGTAATCCTTATTTAATCTCTATGGCATTTTTTACCTTCTCGTCGGTGAGGGCAATCTTCAACACCTCTTCGATATTCTTCACGTAGTGGAAGGTGAGCCCTTTCAGGTAGGTATCCTTAATCTCTTCGATGTCTTTGCGGTTCTCCTCCGAGAGGATAATATCGCGTATGCCGGCTCGTTTGGCTGCCAGAATCTTCTCCTTGATACCGCCCACGGGCAGCACTTTGCCCCGCAGGGTAATCTCGCCCGTCATGGCCAAGTGGTCTTTCACCTTACGCTGGGTGAAAGTCGAGGCCAGCGAGGTGACCATGGTGATACCGGCCGAGGGTCCGTCTTTGGGGATGGCGCCTTCGGGTACGTGGATGTGCACGGCCCACTTGTCGAATACATCTTCGTCGATACCCAGCAGCGAGGCGTGCGACTTGATGTATTGCAGGGCAATGACAGCCGACTCCTTCATCACGTCGCCCAGGTTGCCGGTGAGGGTGAGTTTCTCGCCCTTCGATTTGCTCAGGCTCGACTCTACGAAGAGTATTTCGCCGCCTACCGCCGTCCAGGCCAGACCGGTTACGACACCGGCGTAGTCGTTGTTCTCGTATTTGTCGCGGTTGTACTCCTGAGCCCCCAGATACTCGTGCAGGTCGTCGAGTGTGAGGGTGTGGTTGTACTCCTTGCCCGAGGCCTTCATGCGGGCGATTTTCCGCATGATGCGGGCTATCTTCTTGTCGAGCTCGCGCACGCCCGACTCGCGGGTGTACTGGTCGACGATGGCAGCCATCACCTTTTTGGGGATGACTACGTCGCCCTCTTTCAACCCGTGGTTCTCGAGTTGCTTGGGTACCAGGTGCCGGCGGCCGATTTCGACCTTCTCCTCGAGTATGTATCCGCTGATGTCGATCAGCTCCATACGGTCGAGCAGGGGCTGCGATATGGTGTTGAGATTGTTGGCCGTAGCGATGAACAGAATCTTCGACAGGTCGTAGTCGATGTCGATGTAGTTGTCGTGGAAGGCGTTGTTCTGTTCGGGGTCGAGTACCTCGAGCAGAGCCGAAGCCGGGTCGCCCTTGAAGTCGTTACCTATCTTGTCGATTTCGTCGAGCACGAATACCGGGTTGGAGCTCTTCGCCTTGATGAGTCCCTGGATAATACGGCCCGGCATGGCCCCGATGTAGGTGCGCCGGTGACCCCGTATCTCGGCCTCGTCGTGCAGACCGCCCAACGAGATGCGTATATACTTGCGGTTCAGTGCCTCGGCTATGGATTTACCCAGCGAGGTCTTGCCCACGCCCGGAGGTCCGTAGAGGCAGATGATGGGCGATTTCATGTCGCCCCGCAGCTTCAGCACGGCCAGATGTTCGATGATGCGCTCTTTCACCTTGTCGAGACCGTAGTGGTCCTTGTCGAGCTGTTTCTGCACGTGGTTCAGGTTGAAGTTGTCTTGCGTGTACTCGTTCCACGGCAACTCGAGCAGCGTGTCGAGGTAGGTATACTGCACCGAGAAGTCGGGCGATTGCGGGTGCAGCCGCTCGAGCTTGCGCATCTCTTTCTCGAAAATCTCGGCCGTCTTGGCATCCCATTTCTTCTTTTCGGCCCGTTCGCGCAACTCCTGTATGTCCTGGTCCTGCATGTTGCCGCCCAGCTCCTCCTGGATAGTACGTATCTGCTGTTGCAGGAAGTGTTCCCGTTGTTGCTGGTTCAGGTCCTCGCGGGTTTTGGACTGGATGTCGGCCTTGATTTGCAGCAGTTGCGCCTCTTGGGTGAGCATCTCGTAGAGCTTGAAGAGGCGGGCCTTCATGTTGTCGATACCCAGCAGTTCCTGTTTTTGAGCAGCTGTCAGCGGGATATTGGCTCCCAGGAAGTTAATGAGGTAGTGGGCATTGTCGATATTTCGAATGGCAAAAATCAACTCTTTGGCCTGCTCGCCGATGTTTTTCAGCAAGTCGAAGGTCAGGTCTTTCATGGCCGATACCAACGCTTCAAACTCCTTGTCGTCGGGTTCGGGCATGATTTCGTCGAGTAGCGACACATTGGCACGCATGTAGGGGAAGGTCTCGGTCACTTCGTCGATTTTGAAGCGCTTCATCTTACCCTGCAGAATCACGGTCGTGCTGTCGTCGGGCATCTCCAGTATCTTGATGATTTCGCCGATTACACCCACCTCGTACAGGTCGTCGCGCCCCGGGTCTTCAACGGCTGCATTGCGCTGACATACCACGCCGATGGGGGTATGGTTGTTCTGAGCATCCTTGACCAGTTGCAGCGACTTGGGGCGGCCTACGTTCACCGGGATGGCTACTCCCGGGAACAATACCATGTTGCGCAAGGCGAGAATAGGCAATCCTTTGGTGTCTAACGTCTTGCATTCCGAATCGTTTTGTCCGGATATTTCGGTAAACAGTGGCATAATCGAAGGTGTATTTTCGTCGTTTTCGCAGATCATAAACTTGTTCTTATTCTTAGGTGTTTGGTTCCATATTGACATTTTGGCAGGTAGCCATACTTCTGTTGCAAGCATAGTCTTCCCCTGTCTCTTATTTTATGTTATCCTGCAACAGGCGTGCCAAAGTTACGCAAATAAGAGGGCATTGTCGAAATTATTATGTTTTTTTGTTTATTTTGCATGCCCAAAGCAAAGCAATATGGCAAATTCTTTTTTCAAATTCAAGCAGTTTACGATTTATCAGGAGCGTGCCGCCATGCGGGTAGGTACCGATGGGGTGTTGCTCGGGGCCTGGTGTCGCATCGGAGAGGCCAAGCGCATTCTCGACGTGGGGACCGGCACCGGGCTGATAGCTCTCATGGCGGCTCAACGCTCGGCGGCTTGTATCGACGCCGTCGAGCTGGATTTCGGGGCTGCCTGCGATGCGGCTCTGAATGCGGGACTGTCGCCCTGGAGCGACCGTGTCACAATCTATAAGGCCGATTTCGGTGATTGGTTCGGCCGATACACCCGGCCGCGGTACGACCATATTCTCTCCAATCCGCCCTATTTCGTGCAGTCGTTGTTGCCGCCCGACAGCCGTCGGGAGAGGGCCCGGCACACTGGTACGCTCGACTACGAGACTCTGTTCGAGGGGGCAGCTGCGCTGCTGTTGCCGGGCGGACGTGTGTCGCTTATCTCACCGGCCGATTTGGAGGAGCATCTCACCTTTGTGGCCCTGTTGCACGGCTTCTATCCGGCCCGGTTCACCTATGTGTCGGGTATCGCGGGGCGAGCACCCAAACGGTTGCTGTCGGAGTGGGGCAGGGCACGCCGGCCTTTGCAGACCCATGCCATGGCTATCGAACAGCGGGGTTCGGGCTACACAACAGACTATGTGTCGCTTACCCGTGATTTTTATCTGAAAATGTAAAACCCGGAACAAATGCGGTATCCCGACTGTTATAGTTGTAGTTTGTGTGAATCTATAATTTTAATTACAACTATTTGCTATGATGGATATTTCAACCATGTATTTCTGGGGCAAAACCAAATATTGGTGGGCCCTGATTGTAGTCGGGTTATTGATGATACCTTGCGGCTTGTGGCTTTGGTCGCAGCCGACACTGGGCTATGAAGTGCTCTCCATGCTGTTGGGATGGATGCTGATTTTGTTTGGTGTTGTGCAGCTCATTGTATCGAACAATGTAAAGCGTAAGGTGCGCGGCTGGGGCTGGTGGTTGGCCGGGGGTGTCATCGACATACTCATTGGTTTCATTTTGGTGGGGAATCTTTCGTTCAGCGAAACGGTGTTACCTTTCTTCTTTGCATTCATATTCCTGTACAAGGGTATTTCCAATCTGGCTTCGGCATTTGCCATGACCTCTACGCACCGGTACTGGTGGGTCTATCTCATCAACGGTCTGTTGCTGCTCGTTCTTGGATTCCTGTTTTTGTCGATGCCTTTCATGGCCACCTTCTCGATTGTCTTTTTATGTGCCGCAGCCTTCCTCTACTGGGGTATCACACTTATCCTTTTCGGCTATTCGTTACGGCCTAAGGCTCAATGACGGTTCCCGACAGGCTGTTTTGCATCGAGCGCTCGTCTCTATCGGAGGTGAGCGCTTTTTGTTTAAGTGCGTTAAATCCTTTTGTGGGTGTTTCTTATAAGCAGGAAAAGAGTATATTTGTAGAAAATTAAGAGAACTGTATGCAGTATTTATCGGCTTTTTAGTTTCTTTTAGTAGAAAGGCCGTTAAACTATTTTTTGAAAGAAAAGTCTAATGGATAAATTATAGAATCAATCAATAGAGTAATTAAACTAAGGAGAAGTGGTTATGAAAACAAGAAGATTTGCCCTGTTGATTATATTGCCGATGCTTGGGGTGAGCTTTGCCAGGGCAAGCTCGTATGTAATCGAAGATGATATTTATTATAATCCGAATGATAAGAATCCGATTGTAGAGCAAAAGGCAAAGGAGAAAGCTGCGCAGGCTGCCGCCGTCAGGGCAGCTTCGGATACGGTTGTGAAGAAGACGTTGGTGATGACTGCCGACAAACAGTTCTTCGATGTCGACGAGTACAATCGTCGAGGCAGTTCGGCTCCGGAGGTGACCCTCGATCAGTTGGCAGCCAATCAACAGGAAAATTATGTCGAGTATAATATTGTCGACGAGAATGGCGATGACGGTTACTACCTGAATGGTTTCAACGGATCGGCTTCGGACTATGAGTATGCCCTGCGTATTCGTCGGTTCCACAACCCCAAGTTTGTGGTGTCGGTAAGCGATCCCTTCTATTCCGATATTTATTTCCTCGACAATAACGACTGGAATGTCTACATTTCGGACAACTATGCTTGGGTAACTCCCACCTGGACGAATCCCTGGTACTGGGATTACATGTGGACACCCTATTCCTATACCAGTTGGTCGTGGCGCTGGAGTGTGGGCCCGTGGCGGTTTGGTTGGGGATATGATCCCTACTACTACGGTTGGGGCGGCTACTGGGGTGGCTATTGGGGATGGAACTCGTGGTACAGTCCCTATTTCCATCACCATCACTACTATTCGCCCTACTACTACCATCGTCCCTACTACGGGTGGAATGCTCCGGCACGTCCGCAATATACTCCCAACGGGCGTCAGCCCAATCGCTATGGCGGTAATATCGTATCGTCGGGCAATGGGGTGACGACTACCGGACGTCGGGCAACGGTGGGTACCGCTTCGACTTCGGCGTCGACTACGACCAGTCGCCGAGCAACGACCAGTGTTTCTTCATCGTCGAATGGCAGCAGTTCTGTAAATGGTGTTCGCACCAACCGGGGAACGGTCATCAGCAATAGCTCCAGCTCCAATTCGAATCGTGGGTATAGTTTCGGCTCTGCCAATACTTCTCGCCGAGGCACCAGTTCGTCGTCGAGCTCGGTATCGGTTCCGTCGACGACTCAAAGTCGCAGACAGACGACAATCAATACCCGTCCGAGCTCCTCGAGCAACAGCTATAACAGGGGTTACAACAGTGGTACTGTCGGTACCAGCCGACGGGGCAACAGCTCGAGCTCAAGCTCTTCGTTCAATCGCAACTCCTCGACTTCGGGGCGTTCCTCGAGCTTCTCGAGCGGATCGTCGAGCCGTCGCTCTTCGGGTAGCTATTCGGCGCCATCCTCTTCGTCGGGAAGAAGCAGCGGTACCTCTTCGCGGGGATCCAGTGGAGGAGGCCGTGGAGGTCGTAGATAAGCAAGACGTGAATCATCAAGTAAGAACAATATGAAAACGGTAAAATATGCTTTGGCTGGAGTTGCTCTTTGTAGCAGCTCCATGCTCTTTGGTCAAGGCGTGGTCGATGCCTTGAAATATTCACAACAAGATATACGAGGTACGGCCCGGTATATGGGCATGGCCGGAGCCTTCGGCGCATTAGGCGGCGATATAACGACCTTGGGCCAGAATCCGGCCGGTATCGGTGTCTATAGAAACTCCGACATTGCCGCCACCATCGACTTTTCGAATCAGGTGAGCACGGTGAATACTGCCGGTAATAACTACTCCGACAGTAAGTTCAAATTCTCGTGCAACAATTTCGGTTTTGTCTGGACCGTTCGTTTCAATCAGGAGGCCCTGAAGAATCTGAATTTCGGCTTTGCCTACAACAAGCAGAAGTCGTTCGACCGCTCATACAAAACCAGCTATGCCAATATCTCGGGTGCCAATTCGCTGTCGGGGTATATCGCCAAACTCTCCGATGGAATCTCGGTCGACAATCTGGCGTCGAGCAACAATTCCAGTTTCGACCCTTACGACAGCAGCCCCTGGCTCAATGTGCTGGGCTATCAGTCGTACCTGATTAACCCAAAGAGCTCAAATACCTGGAGCAGTGTCGTGGGTAGCGGGACTTCGGCTACCGGCGACCTGTATGTGCGGGAGAAAGGCTCGATTGACGAGTACAACTTCAACATCGGCGGTAATATCTACGATGTCTTCTACTGGGGTATCGGAGTTGCGGTTACCGACTTTTCGTATGACATACAGAGCGGATATGGCGAGAACTTTACCGGGGGCTATCTGCCCGACGATAACGGCTCGGTGAGCAGCGCCAATACCAATGGCTGGTATCTCATGCAGAATGCCTTGCACACCAACGGCTCGGGTATCAAGGCCAACTTGGGTGTGATTATGCGGGCAACCAATAACTTCCGGTTGGGTTTTGCTTTCCATACCCCCAACTATTACAAAATGACCGATACCTATTCGGCTGCCGTAAAATATAATTTCGACCGTAGCGGGACCTCGTATAACGATTTGGCCGAGACGCCTAACGGAAGTTACAGCTACGAGTTTGAGTCGCCTTGGCGCATGATTGCCAGTGCTGCCTACGTGTTTGGGCAGGGTGGTATTCTGAGTTTCGACTACGAGTATACGGCCAATAACAACATGTCGTTCGACGATCCCTATACAATTGACATGTTTTACAATACAAACAACGAAATTTCCGAGATGCTCTCTCCCGTGCATACTTTCAAGGTGGGTGGCGAATATCGCATTACTCCGCAGTTTAGTGCTCGGTTGGGCTATGCCTACCAAACGTCTCCTGTGAAATCGGAGTACAGGTCGGGACATGAGATTCCTACTGCCGGGACCCTGACCATGTTTACCCTCGACCGGGAGACCAACTACTTTACCGTAGGGCTTGGGTACCGTTTTGCCAATGTCTATGTCGATGTTGCCTATATGCACCGTTATCGTCGCAGCGAGCTTTTCCCCTTCTCTCCGCTGCCTTCGGGTTCCGACGACCTCTTCGATCCCGGTGTCATCAATCAGGCGTTGGCTATTTCGCCTCAAATATCAACGCTAACCGACCACAACAATTCGTTTGCCTTGACGATGGGAGTGAAGTTCTGACCGGCAGAAAAACAGTTTTTGAAAGGACGTTTCGTTTTGAAGCGTCCTTTCGTTTTTTTGAGGGTTAGCAATAAGTGTTTATACGAATCAATAGTCGAAAATCAACTAAAATTCAGGACCTGAAGAGGCTATATATCTATTTATTAACCATCAAAATATATCCCTTTTTCTTTAATGAGTAATAGAAATTCGTGTGGTTGTTATACGTTACATGAGACCAATTGCTATTAAACTTCGGAGGTAAAGAGAAAGATGTAGAATATGATGCGCCCGAGATTTCAATATGGATGAATATAGACTGTAAAGAATAGAAGAGCTGAAATATTCCCTCTAAATATTTCAAATTGATTAAAGGGAGAACCCTCCGGTCCGATACCGAAAGATTCTCCCTTTATTGTATTCTTAAACAGAAGTCTATATTCTTCAACGGCCCGTCCAGACGGGAACAATGCGTTGCATACGCTAAATGTCAGCACAAATAAGTTAAGTTCCAGAAACTTACTGACCAATTATCTCTCAAAGCCCACTATGATGGCACAAGCATCATTATAATCCAAAGAGTTTATGATTGAATCCTGTTCAACCTGTCCCAAGCGGTTGTAAAAAAGGGTGTCTATTTCCCAGCCTTTGTTTTTGAACAAAGCATCCAAAGAATCTTTCTTCTCTTTTAACAGACTTCTGTATAGTGACTTCATATCATAATTCTTATTTGTCGCTATTTGGAATGTGCCACTTTCCAATCTCATATTTATACGAGGCGCGGTAATTACGGAATCATTGAATACAAATCCCATTCGCTTGTCTACCAGCTGTTCTGTCGAATCGGACCACGCTTGCAATTTATGTTTACTTACATTTCCTATTATCACGCTTTTCCCAAAATAATCTTCGTCCAATCTCAAATCGGTAAATTCTTTTACCGTAATGATAGGAGTGGAAGCGATACTGTCTGTTTGTCCGTCTATAATGCGATACCAGCCGTTTTCACGATGATGGCCCGTGCCTTGATGACTACAACTTGTGGCAAAGAAAGTGATCAGCAGAAGAAGTCCAAATGCGTGTGTATTCATGTTCATATTATGTTTTCTTTTGTTTATCGCAAATATACGGATTATGTCCTATTTAGTTATAAGCAAAGGAATATATAATTTATTCCGTTGAGCATTGCTTAAACCATCTGCAAATCTGTAATATCCAATTCTCAGCCTTGCTCTCTAACTACAACAATAAAAAAGAACAGAGAGAATATAAAAAGGAAAAATCTATCGACTCGATGCCGAACGATTCTCCCTTTTTTCTTGTATTCTTCAACGAGCAGTATATACTCCACTTTCCCTTTGTGTTTAAAGGTCTGTGCAGTTCTGATTTATCGGACGGCAATAATTTTTTTATATAAAAAGAAATCGCTACCTTTGGATAGAAGGTCGTAGTTGGCAGGGTATGGACGAATGAAAAACGGAAGTCTCCCTTTGTCTCTCTGCCATTTATTACTTTTGAAAAAGAGTCGAAAAACAGAAATGCCCTCATGGACAAGCAGCCCACCATAGATACAACGAATAAAGAGTTTCAAGATGCCTTGAGCCTTATTCGCTATACGCATCAGTCGGTATTCCTTACCGGAAAAGCCGGCACAGGCAAGTCTACCTTTTTGAAGTATGTGTGCGAGCATGTGAAGAAGAAGCATGTTGTGCTGGCTCCTACGGGAGTGGCCGCCATCAATGTGGGCGGCAGCACCATCCATTCGTTTTTCAAGATGCCGTTCCGGCCCATGCTGCCCGACGATCCCGACTTGAGTCTGACCGGCGGTCGCATCTACGACCTGCTCAAGTACAACAAAAAGCAACGCCAGCTCTTGCGTGAGGTCGAGCTGATTATCATCGATGAAATTTCGATGGTGCGGGCCGATATGATCGATTTCATCGACCGGGTATTGCGCGTCTATTCGGGCAACATGCGCCTGCCGTTCGGTGGCAAGCAGTTGCTGCTGGTGGGCGACGTCTATCAGTTGGAGCCGGTGGTGACGGCCGACATGCGCGATATTCTGGGCCGCTTCTATCCCAATGCCTATTTCTTTTCGGCCCGGGTGTTCCACGAGATGGCCCTGGTGCCTATCGAGTTGCAGACGGTCTACCGCCAGCAGGACAGCCGCTTTGTCGAGATTCTGGACAAGATACGCAACAACACGGCTACTCGCGAAGAGCTCACAACACTGAACAGCCGCTATATACCGCAATACGATGGCAATCAGGATGATTTCTCGATTACCCTGGCAACCCGTCGCGACCAGGTCGACTATATCAACGAAAACCGGCTGGCTCGTCTGCCGGGCGAGGAGCATACTTTTCACGGTGAAATCAAAGGCGATTTCCCGGAAGGAAGTTTGCCCACGCTGCTCGATTTGGTCCTCAAGAAGGGGGCTCAGGTCATGTTTATCAAAAACGATCCCGAACGCCGGTGGGTGAATGGCACGATAGGCATCGTGTCGGACATTACCCCCGACGAGAAAATCGAGGTCGTGCTCGAGTCGGGCGAACTGTATGAGTTGGAGCGTTGTGTGTGGGAGAATATCAAGTATACCTATAACGAGAAAGAGAAGAGTATCGAGGAGAATGTGCTGGGTACTTTCGTGCAGTTTCCCATCCGGCTGGCCTGGGCCATTACGGTGCACAAGAGCCAGGGGTTGACCTTCAACAAGGTGGTTGTCGACTTTACCGGCGGAGCCTTTGCCGGCGGGCAGACTTATGTGGCGTTGAGCCGATGCAAGTCGTTGGAGGGGATTGTCCTGAAGAAGCCTATCATGCACCGCGACATCTTTGTCAACTCCGATATTGTGCGGTTCAGCCGGGAGTTCAACAACCCGGCGCTCATCGAGCAGTCGCTCAAGCTGGCCCAGGCCGACCGCCTGTATGCCGATACGGTGAAAGCCTTCGACGAAGGCGATTTCGACCTCATGCTGCAATCGTTTTTCAAAGCCATTCACACCCGGTACGACATTGAGAAGCCGGTAATCCAGCGCTATATCCGCCGCAAGTTGGATGTGATAAATCAGTTGAGGGCCCGGAATCGCGAATTGCAACAGGCTTTGGCCGATAAGGATGCGGTGCTGCGCCAATATGCCCGGGAGTACTATCTGCTGGGCAACGAGTGCATCACCAAAGCGAAGGATGTGCGGGCGGCTTTGGCCAACTTCGACAAGGCATTGTCGCTCGACCCGACGATGGTCGATGCCTGGGTGCGCAAGGGCATTACGCTCGAGGACAGCGGCGACGAGCACGAGGCCATGGCCTGTTACAACGAGGCCGTGCGGTTGAGCCCGCTCAACTTCAAGGCCCTCTACAACCGGGGCAAGTTGCGCTACAAGCAGGGCGATTACGACTCGGCACTCTCCGATTTTGCCAAGGCCGTGAAGCAGAAACCGGGCCATGCCACGGCACACGACCGCCTGGGCGATACCTTTATCAAACTCGATATGCCCGACATGGCTGCCCGCCACTGGGCCATAGCCGAGGAGCTGCGTGAGAAACGACAACAGAACAACCAATAATAGCGACCATGATGAACAAAAGTCTGAAAAAAGGTTTGAAAATTACCGGCATAACCCTGGCGGCAATTTTGGTATTGATGTTTGTCTTGCCCTTTGCTTTCCAAGACAAAGTGATGAACATTGTAAAGAAGGAGGCCAACGAGATGTTGAATGCCCGGCTCGACTTCGAGTCGCTTCACATCAGCCTCTTCTCGCATTTCCCCAGTGCCTCGATCGAGTTGAATGGGCTCTCCCTCTCGGGCGTAGGCGACTTCGAGGGCGATACGTTGGTATCGGCTCGCTCTATCGATGTGGCTGTCAATGTGATGAGCCTTTTCGGCGACGAGGGTTTCGATGTGAACTACATCGTGCTCGACCGGCCGTCCGTCAAGGCTGTGAAGCTGGCCGACGGGCGGGTAAACTGGGATATCATGAAACCCGATACCGTGGCCGAGGAGGATACGGTCGAGGAGGAGAGTTCGTCGGCTTTCAGGCTGAAACTGAAACACTTCAAGATTATCGATGCCACCCTTGTCTATCTGGACGATTCGACCCAGATGCAGTTCTATACCGACAAGTTGAACCTGAAACTCTCGGGCGACATGAGTGCCGACGTGACCGATATAGACAGCAAGCTCTCGTGCGAGAATATCTATTTTGCCATGGGCGGTGCCTCTTATCTGAAACAGGCCCGGGCCGAAGCCAAGTTGACGGTATCGGCCGATTTGAAGAACAGCAAGTTTACTTTGAAGGAAAATTCGTTGAGCCTCAATGCAATTACTTTGAACCTGGACGGTTGGGTGGCCATGCTCGACAACGGGGCCATGGATATGGACCTGAAGATAAACACGCCCGAAATCAACTTCAAAGAGATATTGTCGTTGATACCGGCCATCTACCAAAACAATTTCGACAAGTTGCGCACCACGGGCAACATGTCGCTCACAGCCTTTGCCAAGGGCCGCATGGTGGGTGATACGGTACCGCAATTCGGCCTTACGCTGGGTGTGAAAGATGCCACTTTCAGCTACGAAGGGATGCCTGCCTCGGTCAACGGTATTCAGATAGCCGCTACCGTGAGCAATCCCGGCGGTGTGTTGGACAAGACAATCATCGATTTGTCGGACTTCCGGCTCAATATGGCCGGCAATCCCTTCCAGGCTACGCTCTATGCCGCCACGCCCATCTCCGATTTGAATTTCAAGGCTACGGCTAAAGGTACGGTACATCTGGGTAAAGTCAAGGATATTTATCCGCTGGGCGACTCAATCAGTCTGAGCGGTATCGTTACTGCCGATTTGCGCCTGGCCGGACGCATGTCGGATATTGAAAAAGAGAACTACGAAAAGATACAGGGCGAAGGTACCTTCTCGATTGCCGACATGGACCTGACCATGAAGGGAATGCCTGCCGTAGCGGTGAAGAAGGCTCAAGCCTCGATTTCGGCCAAGGCCATGTCGCTCTCGCAACTTGATGTGAAGGTAGGGCAGAGCGACCTGCAGGCCCAAGGCTCACTCACCAACTATCTGGCTTATGTATTGAAGGACGAGACGATAAAGGGTACCCTAACGGTTACCTCGTCGCTGCTCGATTTGAACGAACTGATGGGCGAGAGCGAAACGACCGAAGAGCCGACGGCCGAGGCCGATACGACAGCCCTCTCGGCCATCGAGGTGCCCAAGAATATCGACATGACCCTGAACGCTTCGTTCAACAAGATTCTGTTCCAGAAGATGGTGCTCGAGCAGGTGAAGGGCAAACTGGTCGTAGCCGACGGGGCCGTGCGCATGACTCCGCTCAGCTTGAAAGCCTTCGGCGGTACGATGGTGGCCAACGGTACCTATTCGACGGCCCAGAACGCATTGCAGCCGCAAGTCAACTTCGACCTCGATATACAGAAAGCCTCGTTCGAGAAGACGTTCGATCAACTCGATATGGTGAAGCAGATTGTTCCCATATTTGCCAAAACGGGCGGAACCTATTCGGTTCAATTCGATTTGAAGTCGGCCCTCGACAGCCAGATGTCGCCCGACCTGAATACTTTGACGGCTCAAGGTGTTATCCAGTCGAACGATATACAGTTGCAGAATATCGAGGTGTTCAGCCAGTTGGCAACCCTGTTGAAGAACGACAAGTTGCGCAACATCGAGGCCAAGGATTTGAAAATCTCCTTTGCCATAGCCGACGGCAAGGTGAAGACTTCGCCTTTCGACATCAAGATGGGCAACATCACCATGAACCTCTCGGGTGTCACCGGGCTCGACCAGACTATCGACTACACGGCCAAAATCAATATTCCTGGAGCCGGCGCCTTGAGCAACGTATCGGCTACCATCGGGGGAACCTTTACGAAGCCTTCGATTAAGCTGAATACCGAGGAGGTGGTGAAGAATGTGGTGACCAGTACGGTCGCTTCGAAAGTGCTGGGTGTCGATGCTGAGGATGTGGAGGCCCAGAAGGCCGCTATTCGCAAACAGGCCGAGGATGTCGGAAACAAACTGATTGCAACCGCCCAGTCCGAGAGTGAGAAACTGGTGGAAAAAGCCTCGAATCCGTTGGCCAAGATAGCTGCTCAGGCAGCCGGCAAGAAGCTGGTCGAGGAGGCCGAGAAGCAGGCCCAGAACTTGAAGGAAGAGGCCGAGAAGCTAATCGAGAAACAGTACGGAAGCGGCAAGTAATCGATGTTGTAGCAGAGAATACAGAGGTACAATGTACCCGTAGCTGATATTCAGAAGAGGGGAACCCGATCGGTTATACCGACGGTTTCCCCTCTTCGCTGTATCTATACCCGGCCAAGGAGGAGTGAAGCGATTATGAATTAACAATGCTATATAAAATATAAATTGTATTTGCTTTATTCCGATGTGGATTTTACCTTTGTAAGGTTAAATATATAATATTATGAGACATATCTGTAAAAGATTAACATTAGCCTCGCTTGTCATAGGAATGACAAGTATGACTTTTTCTGTGAAATCGCAAGATTTTACGGAGCAAAACCTCTCGAATCCCGATAATATTCCGGCTCCTGTTTTTCCGGTACCTACCGAGAGACAATTAAACTGGATGGAGACCGAGTTTTATGGATTCTCGCATTATGGACCCAATACCTTTATGGGTACCGAGTGGGGAAATGATCGCCGGCCCAATCCTAAAGAGTATGCACCGCAGACGATTCCCGATTGCGACCAATGGGTAGAATCGATGCACGCTGCCGGTATGAAAGGGGCCGTGGTTATCTGCAAGCACCACGATGGTTTCTGTCTGTGGCCTACCGAGAGCACCGATTTCTGTGTGACGAACGGTGGCGGGGTAAGTGCGCAGGTCGATATTCCCAAACTCTTCTCCGAAGCCTGTAAAAAATATGGTATGAAATTCGGTGTATATCTGTCGCCGTGGGATGCCAGCAACGAATACTATGCCTCGAGCACCTATGTGACCGACGTGTTCTTGAAACAGATTACCGAGCTTTGTACCAATTACGGTGAATTGTTCGAAATCTGGTTCGACGGTGCCAACGGCGGTAGCGGTTACTATGGCGGATCTTACCTGACAACCCGTACAATCGACAAAAAGACCTATTACGATTGGGATAACCTCACGCAACGTATTCACGAAATGCAGCCCAATTGTGTCGTATGGGGACGTGAGTTCCGCTGGTGCGGTAACGAAGACGGTTATTCGGGCAAGACCTGCTGGTCCAATTTCGACGTAAACGCAGTCAATAGCGAAACCACCAATAATGTAGGTGCCGAAGACGGTCTGCTGTTCATGCCCTCTGAGGTCGATGTAAGAACGACGTCAAAGTGGTTCTGGACCTCGTCGGAACAAGCCAAGTCGGCCGAGCAACTCTTCAAAATCTATCTCGAGAGTGTAGGCCGCAATGCTACGCTGATTATGAACTGTGCCCCCAACAGCGACGGGAAAATGCCCGACAACGTACGCACGAGCCTCAGCGGTCTGGGTACATTGCTCACCGAGCGTTTGAGCAACGACATGGCCTTGCACGCCAATGTAACGGCCGAGCAGACCCGTACCCCGGGTAATTTTTCCGCTTCGAACATGACCGATGGCGACAAGACTACCTACTGGGCTACCAACGACGACGAAACTACGGGTACTTTCGTTATAGATTTGGGCGAGCTGAAAACGATTCACTACGTTACCCTGCAAGAGTATATCGCGCTGGGACAACGCGTAAAGGGCTTTACTATTGAAACCAGCCAGGACAACGGTTCGTGGGATTCGTTTGCTACCGGTACCACAATCGGTTACAAACGCATCATGGCCAAGAACGACGACACTACCTCGTATGGCAGTGGTACGCAGGCCCGTTATATCCGTGTGAAGATAACCGACAGCAAAGCCTGTCCGCTCATCAGTACCGTTTCGGTTTTCTAACAAATCAATCCTATCTAAAATTGTAAAAGATGAAAAGAATATATAAGAACCTCATTGGTGCCGTTTCGTTGCTTTGGGCATTTGGTGGATATGCCGAAACTACTTTGTGCCAGTTTGAGGAAGTTGATTACAGCGCAATCTCCACCTATGATTATTGGGACCAGTCTCCGTTCAATACCGGCTTGCTGACCGGTCAGATTGAGGTGGTAGACAACCCGGTATCCGACGATATAAACGGGTCGGCCAAGGTGCTGGCTTTCCAGCGTTCGCGATATGGCAGCCACTTGTACGGTGCCCGCATCGATTTGACTTCGCCTATTGCTTTGTCGCCCACACCGCAATACATCCATGTACTGATGTATAAACCTGTGGCCGGTCGTGTAGCTCTTGTCGGACTCGGTAAACGTAACGACTGGGCCGACCAGCCGGCTACGACCGTACAGTTTGTGACGGCTGCAACCAAGGAGATCGACGCCAACAAGTGGGTCGATGCCGTATTCAGTGTATATGGCAACGATGCTGCCGAGCTGCATAGCATTGTCATTGTGCCCGATGTAGATTCGCACCTGGCTACCGAAACCGATTACGTGGCCTATTTCGATGATATTCTCATCAACGACGATTCGCAACAGCGCTTTACGTTCGATCCCTATCCTTTGAACTTCGATGCCACGCAAGAGAAAACTCGTAATGACCGTGCTCTCGAGGGCCTTGCATTCTCGGGTGATATGGGCGCTTCGTATGAGTCGGATATCGCAAGCGAAAGAACCGTATATGTCGATAAGACTTCGGCCGATCCCATCGAATTGAAGGTGGGCGAGACCGTCAATGTAGAATTTACCTACACCGGTAGCTGGATGCACCGATATGTATACATCGATAAAGGCAATGACGGACGTTTCGATGTAGATATTCAGAACAATGTTCCTACCGCCAGCAGCGATTTGGTCGCCTATTCTTATTTGTCGGGCTATAACAGTACCGGTGCATCGGCTTCGAACGATACAAGCCTCGATCCTCCTGCATTTACGCTTGCTTCCGACATGGCGCCGGGCTTCTACCGTATCCGTTGCAAGGTCGACTGGGATAGCTCGGTGGCTGCCGGTAACCCGGCTTCCGACAACTCGGTTGTAGCCAATGGTGGTGGTATTGTCGATTACCTGGCCAATGTACACCGCGACAATGTGGCTTTGAATGTAGTAGCCAGAATGTGCGAAGTGACTGCCGCCGACGGTTCGGCTCTGCCTGCTGAGATTCCCTTTGGCGAAGACTTCTCGTTCAACATTGCCATGGACGACAACTACGACATTACCGGTCTCGAAATCAAGCACGGCTACAACCACGAGGGCGAAGAGTATCTGTTCGGTAACCGCCAGTGGAAAGTCGATAATATGGAGCTTAGCGAAGATGGCTTGATTACAATCCCGGCCGAATATATCGACGGCGATGTTGCCATCACAATCTTGTTCGAAAACAAATCGGTAGGTATCCAGGAGTCGGAGAATGACGGCTTGAGAGTGATTGCCGGTGAAAACCAAATCGAGCTGCTCAGCAACGAGGAGGTTGACTATTCGGTAGTTCATGTCAACGGCGCTTGCTATGCTACGGGCAAATTTGCCGGACGTGAAGTAATCGAGTTGCCGGCCGGTGTCTATTTTGTAAATGGTCAAAAGTGTATTGTACGTTAATCGGGTCGATTCGTACGAACATAGATTAAAGAAGAGGCCGCCTCGGGTTACGGGGTGGCCTCTTTCCGTATCGCCCGGCCGGTTTATATATGGGTGCGGTGTAGATGTCTCTCGGAGGTGAAGCCTGGGAATGATTGTTCCAAAATGCGGTATCGCTTTTCGATAACTCGCATAGCCGATTTTCGTATTGGTTTATTCCTTATCTTGGCGCTTCATTAACAAGAAAGGATGGAAATAGGTAAAAAGATTTTAGGTGTATGGGTAGGTGTGAACCTCCCTTTTTTCGTTTCGGGTGTCTCGGCTATGGAGCCCGATTCGATATATCGGAGAGAAAAGATAGAAGTAGGCATGGATAGTGGTATCGTGAGCCGTACCTTATCTTCTCTGCCTGCAGTTGCAATTGATTCGTTGGGTATGGAGGCCCGAGTCGACAGCAGTCGTGTCGATACCGCTTTTCAGGTACCCCAAGAGATAAGTAATCCCGATTGGGATATAGCAGCCCCTCCTCGCAAACGGCCATGGTTGTCGGGGGTAGAGGTGGTGGGAACCAATGCGCTGTTTCACATTATTACCCGTTATATCATTCACGAAGACTATGCACAGATTACCTGGTCGTCGATTAAAAACAATTTTAAGACGGGGTTCTTGTGGGATAACGACAAGTTCAACACCAACCTCTTTTTTCATCCCTATCAGGGAGGATTGTATTTCAACTGTGCACGCTCCAACGGTTTGAACTTCTGGGAATCGGCTCCCTATGCCTTGTTTGGCAGCTCCATCTGGGAGTTGTTTCTGGAGTTGCAGCCACCTTCGACCAACGATATTATTTCTACTACCCTGGGCGGTATGGCGCTGGGCGAGGTGAGCTATCGCTTGTCGTCGCTTGCGCTCAACGGGCAGGCTCGGGGGTGGAATCGCTTTGCACACGAGGCGGTGGGCTTGATACTTAACCCGGTGCGTGGAGTCAATCGATTGATGACCGGCGAGGCCTGGCGCGTGGGCCCTCGTTATGTCGATCGTATGGCCACCGTGCCCTTCTATTTTCAGTTCGATGTCGGCTATCGGGTGCTCAACTGTTTTGACTCACAGCCCAATCGCAGCCGACATATCGGTTTCATTGGATTTAATATGGTTTATAACGATCCGTTCGAGATCGAGGGGAATGAGCCGTTCGAGCATTTTACGGCACGTATGTTGTTGAATCTCTTTTCTCGTCAGCCGGTTATCGGTGAGGCCAGTATCTGTGCCTCGATATGGGGTAGGGCACACGACTATGCCAATGGCAACGAGCTGTTTGCCGGTATCTTCCAGAATTATAACTATTACGACAGTGAGAGCTTTTCGGATGAATCGTCATACACACCGTTCCGCATAGCCGAGACGGTCTCATACGGCCCCGGTTTGTTGTATCGGGCCCGGTTTCAAGGCAACAATAGCCTGTCGCTGAATGGCTTTCTGTCGGGCATTGTGTTAGGTGGTTCGTTGAGTGACTACTTTCAGTTTCACGACCGGGACTACAATATGGGCAGCGGGTATAGCGTGCGGGTCAACGGGCTCTTTTCGCTGCGGCAAAAGCTGGGGCTCTATCTGGCTTTTGAGAATTACCACATTTTCACCTGGAAAGGCTATGAACAGAAAGATTATGAGCATATAGACCAGAACTACCTCAATGCGCAGGGCGATGTGGGCAATGCCCGGTTACAGCGTTTGAACTTCAGAGCCTCGTTTGCCATAGCTCCTCAGCTCTCTATTGCAGCCGAGACGGCCTGGTATCGACGTAAAACCCATTATAAATATTTCCCCGACGTGCGTTCCGATACGTTTGAATTTCGTCTGATGTTCTCGTATCATATTTGAGCGCATCGTCGCATCGGGAGTGCAGTCGGGGAAAGATGATGAACCGGTTGCCGTCGGTCAGACGGTAATCAGTTCATATTGCATGGTACCTAATCCTATCTTTTCGGCATGTTCGAGACCGGCTTGCCAGTTGGTGTCGGGGTGCATCAGGTGGAACTTGTCGGCACCTTCGAGATGTTCGTGAGGATGCTTCTCGACCAGACGGCTGCCGTCGATGGCCGGAGCGGCAATCACCAGATCGGCACAAGCCTTGTCGAGAGCTACGGGGTCGAACGAGGCCAGGATACCCAGGTCGGGCACGATGGCGGCATCGTTGTGATTCCAGCAGTCGCACTCGGGCGACACGTTCATGATGAAACTGATGTGGAAGTTGGGTTTATCTTTCAAGATGGCTTGCGTGTATTCGGCAATCTTGTAATTGAGCCGTTCCGAGGTATCGCTTTCGCCCATGACGACTGCATCGTGTTGGCACAAGGCTACGCACTGTCCGCAACCTACGCATTTGTCGTAGTCGATTACGGCCTTGTGGTCGGCATTGAGGTGTATGGCGTCGTGGGCACAGTGTTTCACGCATACGTTGCACCCCTTGCAGTTGTCAATATCGATACGGGGTTGCGAGTTGCAGTGCAGCTCCAGTTTGCCGCCCACGCTGGCACCACCCATACCCAGGTTTTTCAAGGCTCCGCCAAATCCGGCCTGCTCGTGCCCCTTGAAATGGGTCATCGAGATAACGATGTCGGCATCGGCCAAGGCAGCCCCGATTTTAGGCGCTTTGCAATATTCGCCATTCAGGGGTATTTCGCGGTATTCGGTCCCTTTCAGACCATCGGCAATGATTACCTGGCATTGGGCCGAGATGGGGTTATAGCCGTTTTCCATGGCGCTTTGCAGGTGGTCTACGGCATTGGCACGTCGGCCCGAGTAGAGCGTATTGCAGTCGGTGAGGAAGGGTTTGGCACCCCACGAACGGAGCAGATTGGCCAGTCGGGCGGCATAGTTGGGCCGCAGGTAGGCCAGGTTGCCCGGCTCCCCGAAGTGGATTTTTATAGCTACAAACTGGTCCTTGAAATCGATGGTCTCGATACCGGCCCGTTTGATTAACCGCTCCATCTTGTCGAGCAGGTTGCTCGAGGGGGTGGTGTGCAGATTGGTGAAAAATACCTTTGACTTTTCCATAACAGTTTGTTTTAGTTGAATGTCGTGTACTGTATAGAAGACCCTCTGATTGGTAGTGAGCCTCCCTCTCTTTTCTGAAACAAATGTACGAAAAAAAATATCGGAATACAACTGCTATTTGTAGAGCAAGAATTGAATAAATTTTATTTCTATATAAATAAAATTGAACATTTGTTTTATTTATGGGAAAGTAATACTATATTTGTAGAAGAAAATTAACCGATAAAAGTATAGCGATGAAACGGAAAAACGTAAAACTGATGATGCTGGCAGCCTTGTTCCCGATGCTTTGCTGGGCTGCCGGGGAGCAACCGATTTCGCTCGGTACTCCTACGGGTGAAATCCAGGGAAGGGTGATGTTGCCCGATGTCGAACGTCCGCCGGTAGTTCTGATTATTGCCGGGTCGGGTCCTACCGATATGGATGGCAATTCGCTGCTGGGAGCCGTCACCCTTAAAAACAATTCGTTGAAACTGCTGGCCGAAGGGTTGGCCCGGCGGGGTATCGCCTCGCTGCGTTACGACAAGCGGGGCATTGCCTCGAGTGCCGCGGCCGGTAAGGAGGAGAAGGATTTGCGATTCGACGATTATGTGGCCGATGCCCGGGGGTGGATAGAGCTGTTGAGTGAGGATAGCCGTTTTTCGGGCATCTTTGTCGTGGGGCATAGCGAGGGGTCGTTGATAGGCATGCTGGCCAGTGAAGGGAATGCGAAAGTAAAAGGTTTCGTCTCCATAGCTGGTGCGGGACATCCGGCTTATGAGATTATCGAGACTCAGATGAGCAACCAGCCGGCCGAGGTGCGCCAGTTGGTGAAGAACATTAACGACTCGTTGCGGGCCGGAAAGGCTGTGAACGACGTACCTGTGGGATTGATGGCGCTGTATCGCCCCTCGGTGCAACCCTATCTGATGTCGTGGTATCGGTACGATCCGCGGGAGGTAGTGGCCCGTTTGGAGCAGCCGGTGCTGTTGGTCCAGGGCGATAAGGATATACAGGTATCGGTAGGGGATGCCGAAGCGTTGAAGGCGGCTCAGCTTCAGGCCGAGTTGCATCTCATCGAGAACATGAATCACGTATTGAAGTCGTGCGACACGGTCGATGCCGGAGTGCAGCAGGCTACCTATACCAATCCCGACCTGCCGGTCGTAGAGGAGTTGTTGAACGTAATCGAAAAATTTATAAAGCCATGAATCAAAACGAAACGAAAAAACGATTGCCGCTGCGCTGCCCGGCGTGTGAGGCTCCGTTGAAGGTCGCCAAGATGGTTTGCGACCAGTGTGGCACCGAAGTGTCGGGCGTGTTTGACCTGCCGGTTCTGACCCGGCTGACCGAAGAGGAGCAACGCTTCATGCTCGAGTTTGTAAAAGCGAGCGGAAGCCTGAAGGATATGGCCAAGCAGATGGGGGTGAGCTACCCTACGGTGCGCAACTATCTGGACGATTTGATTGAGAAACTGAATAATATGGAGGCATGATGAAAACGGTTTTGGCATTTTTGAAAAATCCCTTTTACAGGGTAGCCGGTTACACCTCGCTCGTGTGGGGTGTGGCAGGTATCGTGGTGGCTACGGCTATCGCATTTGTGGGCGGAGTTCATTTTCATGGCCTGCTGCACTATGGCGGTGCTCCCAACGGGGCGTGGTGGTGCTTTGTGGTCGAGCATTTGGCCGTTTGGCTGGTACCCTCGGTGTTGATTTATCTTTTGGCCTTGTTTTGCAGCCGTTCGCATGTGCGGCCCGTCGATGTGTTGGGAACCGTCGCCTTTGCCCAACTGCCCTTTGTGCTGCTCTCGCTCTTCATGGCATTACCCCCGATGCACGAGATCGTGAAAATACAGTCGTTGCAGGCGGCCGACCGGCTGCTCTCCGACACGACTTGGCTGCTGGCAGTTGTGTGGCTCGGTGCCGTGAGCCTGTTGCTTACGATATGGGTATTGTACTGGATGTTTAGGGCCATATCGGTCGCTTGTAATCTGAAGGGGCGAAACCTGTGGCTGGTCTTTATCATCGGTATCTTTGGCGGTGATATACTCTGCCGCTATTTGATAGGGCTCTGCTATTGAGCGGAGAGATATGACTCAAGAAAAAGTGAAGCGGCTATCGGGGATGAATGCCCGGTAGCCGCTTCGTTCGTATGAGAAAATCGTGTGCTGTTCGTTATTGTATGTTTTTGGTCAGACTCTGGAGCTGACTGATGGAGATATCGCCGGTGAGCTGTATGAGCACAAACTCTTCGCTGCCGTCGTCGACCAGCATCACCAGTTCCTTGATTTTTTTCTGAGGCTTGGGATAGATGTAGATGACAACCGACTCTTCGTCGTCCTTTACCTGCATCAACTCCTCATAGGGGGCTTTCTTGAAGTAGGCCGAGCTGGCCTTGCGAATGCGCTTGATCAGGTTGGCATCCTCTTCACAAGTAAGAATCTGGATGCGGTCGAGGTCGTTGATGACGCTTTTCAGGTCGAGGGCATCGACCTCCAGCTGCCCCGCGGGCATCATGTTCAGCAGTGCTTTGGATATGTTGACATAGGTGACGTTTTTCTCGTTGGAGAATTGGTCGAATATGGAGGAGTTTTGAGCCTGGGCCGAGAACAGCCCGAGAGCCATCCATAACAGCGTATAAATAAGTCGTTTCATAGTTTATTCGTATTTGAAATGTTTGTTGATGATTCGGTTGGTCTTGATAATCTCCTGTTGGGCCTGTTGCCACTGCTGGGTACCTTTGTTCAGTTTCTGAGAGACGAGCAGCAAGGCTCGTTGAGCCTCGGCGCAGGCATACATCTCTTGGGCGTTAAGTTGGGGCGAGGCCGGTTGTCGGGCGAAATAGAGTGCGGCAGCCGAGGCCAGAACCACGATAGCGGCAATACCGCTTACCCATCGCCAGACGGGAGCGATGCGCATCGCTTTTTTGCGGGCCGGCAGCCGGTCGATAAATGACGACAGCCGCTCTTCCAGCCCCTCGGGAATTTCGACCGTGTGGGGCACGAGTGCGAGGACGATGCGCTTCTCGGCGAGAAATTCCTGTGGAACCTCGTGAGTGGCCAAATAGTCTCTCAACGCTTGTTCGTCGGCCTCCGACAGATTGCCTTCAAAGAAGGAGTCTATTTGTTTTCGTAACTCTTGTGTGGTCATATCGTTTGTGTAAATAGTTCTTTAATCGTTTTTCGGGCCCGCGAGAGCAACACCCGTATGTTGGCGTTGCTCAGGCCGGTTTCGCGTTCTATTTCTTCTGTGCTCTTCTCTTCGAAATGCCTCAGCAGTACAACCTGCCGTTGCTGTTCGGGCAACTCGGAGATGATGTGCAGCACTATCTTCATCTCTTCTTTCTGCTCGAGTGCCTGGTCGGGTGGCGGTTCCGGCGAACTCTCGCCAACCAGTCCCGATTCGTCGTCGGTCTGGACGAGCGGAGCCTTCAACTTGTCGAGGCACATGTGCTTCAAGGTGGTGACGGCATAGGCTTCGTCGCTTTCGACATGCTCGAGAAAATCCTGCTTCTCCCACAGCTTCAGGTAGGTGCTCTGTACCATATCCTCGGCGTCGCACGCATTGCCCACGTATCGGTAGGCGATGCGGTAGAGCTTTTGGTAGTAGGGCAGGAATCTCGCTTTAAACTCCGCGTGAGTCATATCGATCGACTATTCTATCGTTTTGTTCAGGAGCTCCGATTTCAGATTCCCTTTGAATCTTACCAGATTGATTTCATCTTTTTCGAGGTCGATGATGACGACTTCGGTAATCTTCTTCTTATTGCGTTTCATAAGGATTTTCACCACTTCGTCATCGTCATGGGTATCGATGAGCATTTCGTAGGGCTTGTAATCCCCCTTTACAATCGTCTTTCGCAGAGTTTGGTAAGTGCTTTCGTCGATGGCAGCTTCGACGGCTTCCAGGTTCTTGATGCCATCGATTACTCCCTTTTTCTCTGTTTTGCTTATCTTTTCGTGGGTATACTCGGCGTTGGGCAGGTCCTTTACCTGATCGAACAGTTTGTCTATCTTGTTCCCGGCCAAGACTGTCAAGGCCGAGAGCAGCAAGATGGAGAGTGTAAAGATTCTTGTTTTCATGGCTGGAGGTATTATTTGTTGTTTTCGATAATTTCGTTCAGTTGTTTAGGATCTATTGCGCCTTTGATGCGTATGAGGTTTGCCTCGTCCTCTTCGAGAGAGAGAATGACGATTTCTCTGATCTTGTCTTTCTCCATCTTCATCAGTATGCGGGCTATCTCTCCATCTTCATTCGACGAGATAATCGTCTCGTAGCCTTCGCTCTGGCAATCCTCTATCAGCTTTTTCAGCCGGGTATAGTCGGCAGTCGAAATATCTTCGGCACTGACTATGTTCATCGATTTCACCCCTTTCATTTCGGACGAGAAGGGTTTGATCAAGTTCATGACAAACGGGTTTATGTTGACGGTTTGTGCTTCGGGCAGTCGGGCAATCGAGCGTGACAGGTTGTCGATACAGTTCCCGGCTACGATGGCCGACGAGCAGCCCAGCAGGAGCAATGCGGTGAGGAAGATTCGGGTTTTCATCTTATTCATTTTTTTATTAGGTCCTTCATTCTGATTCCGGGTGATAAGCGCTTTATCTTCGGTTTTCATATAGAGGACGAACAATCCGGGAATATGTTACAAAGAAAATAAAAAAAAAACGAGAGAAAAGTGTGATTCTTTTCTCTCGTTCTCTATGGTATACTTATTTTCAAGAGCTTGTTTAAGCCTTTTGAATAATTTCCATGCCTTTCAAGATGGCTTTCTCGTTCAACGGAATGAGGTTGTGGTGGCGTTCGGGGAGCGATTTCTTAAGTCCCTTCAGCACATTCTCCATGCTTACCATCGGTTTCAACTTGAGCAAACCTCCCAATACAATCATGTTCAGGGCTTTGGTGTTGTTCATTTCGATAGCAGCCTCCATGGCGTTGATGCGATAGACGTTGATGTCGGTACGCGTAGGGGGGTGGTGTATTCCGTAACCGTCGTAGATGAGAATGCCACCCGGTTTTACCTTGTTTTCAAACTTCTCGAGCGAGGGTTGGTTCAGGATGACAGCCACGTCGAACGAGTTCAATACCGGCGAGCTGATGCGCTCGTCGCTGAGGATTACCGTCACGTTGGCCGTACCGCCTCGTTGTTCGGGTCCGTACGAAGGCATCCAGGTAACCTCTTTGCCTTCCATCAGTCCGGAGTAGGCGAGTATCTTACCCATCGAGAGCACGCCTTGTCCGCCGAATCCAGCTATGATAATTTCTTCTTTCATGTCGGTCGTGTTTTTTGATTATACGTTTTTGAGGTCTCCCAGCGGGTATTTGGCAAACATGTGTTCCTCCATCCATTGGTTGGATTTGACGGGAGACATTTTCCAACCCGAGTTACAGGTCGATACGATTTCGACCATCGAGGTGCCTTTGCCGGCCATCGAGTTTTCGAAGGCCAGACGGATGGCTTTCTTGGCTTTACGTATGGCGGCGGGAGTGTGCACGCTCTGGCGGGTTACATAGCAGGTACCGTCGACGCGTTCCACCAGTTCGGCAATGCGCAGGGGGTATCCGTTCAAGGCTACGTTACGGCCATAGGGGCAGGTCGAGGTCTTCATGCCCTCGAGGGTCGTGGGGGCCATCTGACCACCGGTCATACCATATATACCGTTATTGATGAATATGATGGCAATGTTTTCGCCACGGTTGCAGGCGTGGATGGTCTCGGCCGTACCGATGGCAGCCAGGTCGCCGTCGCCTTGGTAGGTGAATACCATCTTCTTGGGGTTGAGTCGTTTTACGGCAGTGGCGATGGCCGGTGCACGACCGTGAGCGGCTTCGATCCAGTCGACGTCGATATAGTTGTAGGCAAATACGGCACACCCTACGGGGGCTACACCTATTGTCTCTTCTTCAATACCCATTTCGTCGATGACTTCGGCAATGAGTTTATGTACTACGCCATGGCTACAACCCGGGCAGTAGTGCATGGGATTATCGTTCATGAGCCGAGGTTTCGTGTAAACCAGGTTCTCGGGCTTTATAATTTCGTTGATATCCATAATGCGTATGAGTTATGAACCACCTTCAGGTTCGGGTATTTACATTAGTTTTTCTTTCAGTGCGGTCAGAACTTCGTCGGGCGTGGGAACGATACCTCCCAGACGGCCGAAGTGTTCTACCCGTACTTTTCCGTTGACGGCCAGACGAACATCTTCTACCATTTGTCCGGCATTGAGCTCGGCCGAAAGGATGCCTTTCACATGATCGGCCTGGCGGGCGATGGCTTCCGTGGGGAAGGGCCACAGCGTGATGGGTCGCAACAGACCTATCTTGATACCCTCTTCGGCAGCCAGTTCGATGGTCTTCTGGCAGATACGCGACATGGAACCGAAGGCAACTATCAGGTAGTCGGCGTTTTCACAGTTGATCTCTTCGTAGCGGACCTCGTTTTCGGCAATGCGTTTGTAGGTGGCCTGGAAGCGGATGTTGTTCTGCTCCATGATGGCGGGGTCGAGTTCGAGCGAGGTAACTACGTTCCGTTTGCGGTCTTTGGGTTTTCCCAGTGTAGCCCACGGATTTTGCTGGCGTATCTCTTCTTCGGTGCGGCGTTTGCGGAAGGGAGGCAAAACCACCTTTTCCATCATCTGCCCGATAACACCGTCGGCCAGCAGAATAGCAGGGTTACGGTATTTGAAGGCCAGGTCGAAACCCAGTGCCACGAAATCGGCCATCTCCTGTACCGATGCGGGAGCCAGCGTAATGAGGTGGTAGTCGCCGTGACCGCCGCCTTTGGTAGCCTGGAAGTAGTCGGCCTGACTCGGCTGGATGGTACCCAGACCCGGGCCTCCTCGCATGACGTTGACAATCAAGCAGGGCAACTCGGCACCTGCCAGGTAGGAGATACCCTCCTGCATCAAACTTACACCGGGGCTCGACGAGGTCGTCATCACGGCCTTGCCGCAACTGGCACCGCCATACACCATGTTGATGGCAGCCACTTCGCTCTCGGCTTGCAATACAACCATACCGGTCGTTTCCCACGGTTGCTCTTCCATGAGCGTTTCCATCACCTCCGACTGGGGAGTAATGGGGTATCCGAAATAACCATCGGCTCCATAGCGTATAGCTGCATGGGCTATGGCTTCGTTACCCTTCATCAGTTTTATCTCTTCTTTCATAATTAACGGATTTATCGGAATGAACCGGTTACAATTTTACTTTATATACGGTGATACACCCGTCGGGACATACGAGTCCGCAACTTGCACACCCGATACATGCGTCGGGATTTTGCATGAAAGCATAATGATAACCTCGATCATTAACTTCGGTAGGCTGTAATGCGAGAACCTGACTGGGACAGGCGACCACGCATAGTTCGCAGCCTTTGCAACGTTCTTTGTTAACGACGACAGCGCCTTTGATTTTAGCCATATGTTATTGTTTTTAGTTTCACAAATATAAAAAATATATTTTTAAATTGATAGCAAAATAGGTAGTTTTTTCTCAAAACTACCTATCTGTATAAAAGGTTGACTTTCAAACTAATGGATTGATACGAAAATCAACTAAAATATAATAAATCGTTATAATTTCTTTGAAATATGTTTTATAACATAGAGTAGATTGTTATATGACTTACGATTTGAAAGTTAGCCTATTTTTATGCCCGAAAATCCCATGAAAGCCATGGCCAACAGTCCGGCGGCTACGAGTGCGATGGGAGTACCCTGCATGGCCTTGGGGATGCTCGAAAGACTCATCTGTTCGCGCATGCCGGCAAAGAGCACGAGGGCCAGCGTGAAACCCAGCGCCGTCGATATGGCATAGACGGTAGACTCGAGCAGGGTCATGTTTTTTTGAATCACAATCAGGGCCACACCCAATATGGTACAGTTGGTTGTGATAAGCGGCAGGAATACGCCCAGTGCCTGGTAGAGTGCAGGGGCAATTTTCTTGATGATGATTTCGAGCAGTTGCACCAGAGCGGCAATGACCAGGATGAAGACGATGGTCTGCATGTAGTCGAGCCCCAGCGGCATGAGCAGATAGGTTTGCAGCAGGTAGGTGACGATGGTCGACAGCGTCATGACGAAGGTGACGGCCGCACCCATACCCAGCGCCGAGTCGATGCGTTTGGATACGCCCAGGAAGGGGCAGATACCCAGGAACTGCGAGAGCACGATATTGTTGACGAATATCGCAGTAATAAATATAGATATATAGGTGAGCATGATTATCGGGTTTTAATGGAGTGGATAATGGCAATTAAGAATCCCAGAACAATGAAGGCACCGGGGGCCAAAATGAAGATGAGCGAGCCATACTCCTCGGGATAGATGGGCAGCCCGAAGATGTGACCCGTGCCCAAAAATTCGCGCACACAACCCAGCAGGGTAAGGGCTACGGTAAATCCCAGCCCGATACCCAGTCCGTCGAAGAACGATTCGCCCGGTGTATGCTTGGCGGCAAATGCCTCGGCACGACCCAGCAGGATGCAGTTGACCACGATGAGCGGGATGAAGAGTCCCAGCGTGGCATAGAGCTCGGGCAGGTAGGCCTGCATGCAGAGTTGCAGAATGGTCACGAATGTGGCGATGATGACGATGAAGGCGGGGATGCGCACCTTGTCGGGAATAATGCTCTTGACCATCGAGATGACGACGTTGGAGCAGATGAGCACAAACAGGGTAGAGAGTCCCATGCCCAGGCCACCCATGGCCGAGGTGGTGGTTCCCAGCGTGGGGCACATGCCCAGCAGCAGTACAAAGGTGGGGTTCTCTTTGATGAGCCCGTTCAAAAGGATTTTCGTCTTATTCATGGTTGCCTCCTTTCAGCGATTCGGTGTAGGCAGCGTATGCCGTACGCACGGCAGCCAGGAACGCCCGCGAGGTGATGGTGGCGGCGGTGATGGCGTCGATGTCGCCCGAGTCTTTCGTTACGTGAAGATTGCACTCTTCGGGCGATTTCCCGATGATGCTCTGGTTGTTTTTGTCGGTGCGGAACCAGTCGCCCATCTTGGCACCCAGGCCGGGGGTCTCCTGATGTTTCAACACCTGATAGTCTTTGATGGTACCGTCGGCTTCGAACCCTACGATAATGCGAATCTCGCCGCCGTAGCCGGTGTTGTTGCTGCACTCGACGGCAGCCCCTGCGAGCTTGCCGCCCAGTTTGGCGGGGTATATGGTGGCGGTGGTTTCGCCGTATTCGTTATGTACGGTGTAGGTCATCTGCTCGTCCAGCGGCGAGTTGTCATAGGTCGGTATCACCTGTTGTATGGCTTTCTCCCGGCTGGCTTTGGAGGCCCGGGCTATCGGTTCTTCGGTGAGTTGGTAGGTGTAGCCCAGCAGACCACCGGCAATGGCCGTAATGAGGGTGAGCGACCAAAGCATGTTCCACAATGTAGATTCTTTCTTCTTCATGGTTATGCCCTCCCGAATCGTTTAGGTTTCACATAGTTGTTGATGAGCGGAGTAAACGCGTTCATAATGAGGATAGCGAACGACACCCCCTCGGGGTAGCCGCCCCACTGGCGGATAACGACGGTGAGGATGCCGATACCGATGCCGTAGATGATCATGCCCCGCGAGGTCATGGGCGAGGTCACATAGTCGGTAGCCATGTAGATGGCACCCAGCAGAAGTCCGCCCGAAAGCAGTTGGATGAGGGCAAAGTCGAAGGCATGTTGCCAGGCACCCGAGGCTTGTGCGCTCAACTCTTCGCCCAGACCCAGGGCAAAGCTGAACACGAATACCGTGGCCAGTATCGACACGGGGATGTGCCAACTGATGATGCGGCGGTAGAGCAAAAAGGCAAACCCGATGAGCAGGGCGATGGCGCCCACTTCGCCCAGGCTTCCGCCCTGGTTGCCTATCCACAGGTCCGAGATATTGACCTGGCTTACCCATTGGCTCCCTTCCTCTTTCAGTTTAGAGAGCAGCGTGGCACCGGTTTCGGCGTCGGTATAGCTCCAGCGCGAAGCACTCGGCACAGGCCACTGTGTCATGTAGGTGGGGAAGGAGATAAGCAGGAATACCCGACCGACCAGCGCGGGGTTGAAGAGGTTGTTGCCCAGTCCGCCGAAAGCCATCTTGGTGATGCCTATCGCCGCAATCGAGCCGATGATGACAATCCAGACCGGCAGGTTGGAGGGCAGGTTGAAACCCAGCAGCAACCCGGTGAGAATGGCCGAGCCGTCGCCGATGGTGGGTTTCACTTTCAGCAGAAATTTTTGTATGAGGTATTCGACGACGACACACGAAAGTATCGACGTGAGGGTGACGATTAAGGCTCCGACTCCAAAGAAATAGAGCGATACAGCGAATGCCGGCAACAGGGCAATGATGACGCTGTACATACACTGCGAGGCCGACAGGCGACCGTGTATGTGAGGAGCAGGTGATACGGTTAGTTCCATTTCGAAAAGCGTAGATTAGGATTGTTTTCTGGATCGTATAATTCGGTTTACGGCATTTTTGCCGACTCGTATATAGTCGAGAATCGGGCGGTTCGACGGGCAGCTGTATGAGCAGCAACCACACTCGAGGCACGAGGTGATGAGCTCCCGCTCGGCCCGGTCGAACAGATGGTTCTGTGACAGTTTGGCCAGCAGGAAGGGTTCGAGTCCCATGGGGCAGGCCGATACGCATTTGCCACACCGTATGCAGGGCTCTATGGCTCCGCGGTGTGCATGCTTCTCGTCCAGTATCACAATGCCCGAACAGCCTTTGGATATGGGCGAGTCGATGTTCGACACCGCTTTGCCCATCATGGGGCCGCCCAGTATCACTTTGGCACAGTCGTCGGGCAGGCCTCCAGCCATGTCAATCAGTTCGTGCATCGACATGCCCAGCCTTATCCGGTAATTGCCCGGCTTGGCTATGTGGTCGCCCGTGACGGTTACTATGCGGTCGACGAGCGGTTTGTTCTTCTGCACCGCTTCGTAGACGGCGAAGGCCGTACCCACGTTCTGCACGATGGCACCGGTCGACACGGGCAGGGCACCGTTGGCCACCTGCTTGTGCAGGATAGCGTCGATGAGCTGTTTTTCGCCCCCTTGCGGATAGCGGGTACGCAGCGGTACGATGGTGATGCCGGGATAGCGGGTGGCGTGTTGCTGCAGCAGGGCAATGGCATCGGGCTTGTTGTTTTCGATGCCAATATAGGCCTGCTCCACGTTGATGGCCTTCATCAGAATGCGGCAGCCGACGAGAATCTGGTCGGGCGACTCGAGCATGAGGGCGTGGTCGTCGGTCAGGTAGGGTTCGCACTCGGTAGCGTTGACGATGAGCACCGTGGGCTTGAACTCCTTGGGCGGCATCAGCTTGACGTGGGTGGGGAAGGTGGCACCTCCCAGACCCACGATGCCGGCCTCGGCTATCTTTTTGATAATCTCTTGCGAGGTGAGGGTAATCTCCTCCTTCAGTTCGGGCGAGCGGTCGATGCTCTCCTCCCACTCGTCGCCCTCGGTGTCGATGATGATGGTGGTGCCATATTGGCCAAAGGCATTGGCCGCCTTGTCTACCTTGGAGACCGTGCCCGATACGGGCGAGTGAATATTGGCCGAAACGAATCCGCCGGCTTCGGCAATGAGTGTACCCACCTTTACGGTGTCGCCCTTCTTCACGATGCAGTTGGCCGGTGCGCCTATGTGCTGGTTGAGCATGATGGCAACTTGCCGGGGTACGGCTACCGGTGTCACGGGGCAGTGGGCCGTCAGTTTGTGTTCATTCGGATGTATGCCTCCTATGCGAAATGTCTTTAACATATAGCAGATTCCTTTTCGTTGGTTGATACTTTCTCTTTTTCAGTTTCACAAACCACATGTATGGCGTGGGTGGGGCACCCTTCGACGCAGGCCTGGCACGAGAGGCAGAGCGTGTTGTCGATGTAGGCCAGGTTGTCGGTAATGGCGATGGCTCCGTTGGGACAGCTCTTGGCGCACTTGCCGCAGCCGATGCAGGCTACCGAGCAGACTTTGCGGGCGATGATGCCCTTGTCGCGGTTGTTGCAGGCTACGTAGACGCGGGGTTCTTGCCGCTTGCGCAACTCGATGATGTTGCGGGGGCAGGCTTTCACGCACGACCCGCAGGCAATACAGATATTGGGGTCGACGATGGGCAGCCGGGTGACGGGGTCCATGGTGATGCCCCCGAAGTCGCAAGCGGCGGCACAGTCGCCTTCGCCCAGACAGCCGTAGTTGCAGTTGCTTTCGCCCGAGTAGAGGGCGGCTTCTACCGCACAGCTGTGGGCTCCCTCGTAGTGGCTGGTTCGGGGCCGGTTTTCACACGAGCCGTTGCAGCGCACTACCGCAATGCGGGGTGCCTGTTCCACGGCTTCCATTCCCACGATGGGGGCAATCTTCTGCATGACTGCATTGCCTCCCACGGGACACAGCAGATTGTCGAGCGAGGTTGCTTTGGCACATTGTTCCGCAAAGTTGCGACAGCCGGCAAAGCCGCAGCCGCCACAGTTGGCTCCCGGGAGCACCGCCTCGATTTCGTCGATACGCGGGTCTTCCTCGACGTGGAATTTGCGGGAGATGACATAAAGCAGGGTCGCACTGACCAATCCGATAATACTTAATATGATGATCGATGTTACCATAAGTTATGAGACAAATGTTTTTTTCAAAAAGAATGTAAACTGTTTTTTCAGCCGGTCGCGATAGCCATAGAGGATGGTGTAGTAAACTGCCGGTACGGCCAGCGCACAGAGCCCGGTGACGAGTTCGCTCGCGAGAGTCAGAGTAGTAGCTATCAATGAGAGGATGATGAGCAGAAGCGGCAGTACAGCCGTGAGCCACAGGGCCTTGTGTCCAGCCTTGGCGGCGAGGGTTACCACCACCTTGTCGCCAATCTGTACCGGGGTGCGGTCACGTTTTACCTCGATGATTTTCTCTTTCTGGTCGGCTGTCGAGCACACGCCGGCGGCATGGCAACCGGCACAGGCCGACTGTTGCAGGATGCGCACCAGTATGTGCGAATCGGTCACTCCCGTCACAATACCTTCGTGTTCTATGTCAGGCTCTTTCATGTTCGCTATCCAATCCTCTTTCTTTGTTTTTCACGGGGTCTCTGTCCGGCGGTAAGCGGGCAGGGCAGCGGCCTCTTTTTCTTGCGGCTACGGTATTTCGTCAGAAATAGGAGTCGTACAGTTTTTTATATCTATCCTCTTGCTGAATATCGGTAATCCATTTATTCAGACTGTCGAGTAATGTCGAGTCGTTTTTCCGGAGTGCCCACGATTGAAACTGGGTGAAACTGATGTCGGTATTACAGTCGAGTTGGGGATAGTCTTTGCTCATTTGCTGGGCAATTGCCTTGTCGCACACGGCAAATTCGATTTCGCCGGTAGCCACCATCATGATGAGCTGTTCGGCTCCGTAGGTCTTCTCTTCCTGAATGTAGATGGTGTCGCCTATCTCGCGGGCCAGGTTGTTGATGCGCAGCCGGGTGGGAGCATCGCTCACGATGTAGAGCGTCTTGCCGGCCAGGTCGAGCTGGTTGCGAATAAGCTTCTTGCCCTCCTCGGCAGGCTTCCGCTGTACAAGTACCTGCTTGTTGAGCTGGAGGGGAACGGTGAAGGCGAGTTCTTCCTTAATCTCCGAGGTAACGGGCAGCTGCCGGGCGATGATGTCGTATTGCCCCGACTCCAGTCCTTCGATACTTTTGCTCAGGTTTACTTCGGGAGTAATCTCTATCGAGAGTCCACTCCGCTCGCCTATCATACGGGCCAGTTCATAGTCGAAGCCCGAGAGGCTGTCGCCTTGCAGATAATAGGAGAGGGGGGTATAGTCGGTTACGATGCGCAGCACACCGTCGGTGCGAATCTCCTCGAAACTGCGGGGATGAACTTCCGAACTTTTTGTCCGCAGCCATGCCATGACTCCTACCACAATCACCAGCAGGGCAATGTATATATACAGGTGATGCTTGAGTTTCATAGGCTAATTGGAAAAATCGATGGAGAGTCCCATTTGGAACATTCTCGGGTTTAACGGATAATGTGGCAGCGAGAAGTAGTTGTTCCCGCCAAACAGACCTTGGTTTACGTGCGACATCATCACGAAGAAGCGGGTCTGCTTCAGCTTCATGTTGATGTAGGCATTCATAAAGGGATAGTTCCCCACCTCGATTTGGTCTTGGGTGTGGAAGGTGAGTGTGGCCGGCTGGAAGGTCTCGCTTTTGTACTTGGTGTAGTAGCGGCAGTCGACGCCCAGTTGCACGTGCAGTACCTTGGCAATGCGGAAGAGCAGGTAGAGGTTGCTGTATACACTCAACTCGGGCAAGGGGATAATCGAGGGTTTGCTGGTCTTTTGATAGACTACCTCGTTTTCCCAGTTGAGAATACCGAGCCGGAAGTTCTGGTCGAGACGGGCTTGAAACACCTGTATGATGGAGCCCTCTTGTTGGGGCAGGCAATTGTTGTCGAAGTAGATGTAGTTCTGTATGTTCTCGACCCCTACGTTCAGCTTGGTACCCCATCGCTTCACGCTGAGTTCGCCGCCCACGCGCATGCGCCGGGTCTTCCCGAAACTGTTGTTCCACATGAAGTGGTTCGAAGCATATCGTTTATAAAAATAGGAGGGCTCTATGTTCTTGAAGAATCCGTAGGCTTGGAGCTGCACGGTGTCTTTCCACAGGCGGAATCGGCTGCGTACGTCGGCCGTCACATCGATGTCACCGATGACAGCCCCCGCCAGACCGAATTTGCCGTTTACGTTGTAGGTGAGCAGTTCGCCCTTTTGTTTCGACAGTTCTCCGCCTACCCACAACAGGTTCTCGCTGTGGTTGCGCGGTATGGAGAAGTCGGGTCGCGGCGTGAGGCCTTCGATGACGGTTCCTGCCGAGAGGGTATCGCGCGGCATGGAATAGTGACGATATTCATAGGTAAGGTAAGCGGCCAGCCCCATCTTGGCGTATTTGTTGAAGCCCTCGAGCAACGATATGCCCACCGTGTTTCGCAGCGACTGGTAGGTGGTCTCTTCGTTGGTACCCCCCAGTCCCATGTAGGTATTGGCAAAGAACGTGGTATCTTCGGTGGCCGACTGGTTGACAAACCGGTGCTTGTTTTCGTTATATTCGATAGTATGGATAATGCTGGTTACCGGGACAAAGGTGCGTATGACTGTAGTGTCTTGCTGCTCTTCCTGGTAAAATCCGAATTTGTAGCGTTGGGTGGCATAGTATTCTTTGCCTCGTATGCGGTTGTAGGCATCGCTCAGGTTGGTAGGGATGGTACGGGTATCGACGCTCGCTTGTCCGCCCTGCACCTCTTCGGGATTGAGTATGTAGGTATCGTCGGTAATACCGCCATTCTCTTGATTGACAAAGTTGTAGGTATTGAGGAAGAACTGGATGTCGTACCGGTCGCCCAGATAACTGCCGAAGATGCTGTATGCCAAATCTTTGGTAGCCTGATGCTGGTAATTACCCCGCGACAGGATGTAGTTCACGCTACCGCCCAGAGCCAACCGAGGGTTTATGTTTCCCGAAAATACGGCCTTCAAGTCGTCTTGAGCTGTCTGCTTCGAACCGCCGGTGAGGTAGGAGAGCTGGGTGAAGGGGATATGCGTGTTGTAGAATTTCCAGGTCGATGCCGTTTGTATCCAGTGGATGAAGGGGTCCTTGAAGAAAAACTCCGAGGGAATGCCTCGGTCGAAAAATATCTTGGAGAAGGCGGCACCTCCCAGATTGCCCGTCGTACCGTAGGCGGTCGAGTAGCTCGAGGGGATGTCGGTGCTGTAAAAATTGTGCATGAGCGTATCCATGGGAACATCGTAACGCAACCCTAACGGTTGGGTGATGCTCCAGGCATAAGGTGCAGGTATGTTCTGTTTTTTCTTGCCCTCCGATGCGAGTACGCAGAAAAACACGAGTAATATGAATAGGCCGACCTTTCTCATGGGGTTGCAAAGTTAGGAAAAGGAGAGCGCAAAGGCAAATGAAAAACAGAGTTTTTAAATAGTGCCGAGTCTGCCCGTAATTTCTCTTGATGAAAGTGGATAAATATCAAGCATTCCAAATTGAAGTAGTCGTCGATACGGGACGATGCTCTCTTGCAAAACTCTGAAAACCGACAGTTCCAAACGGTCGTTTGCTTACGTTCGGCCTGCCGGCTTTCAGAGATAGTTTATCTATATCGGTCTGTTAGTTGCTCTGGTAGAGGTAGCGCTTGATGCTGCGTTTGGGAGTCTTCTCAAACTCCTCGTAATAGATTTTCAACCGGCTTATCTGGCTGTAAGCGGGCAGCTCCTTGTTGAGTGAGGTGATGTCCTCCTCCATCTGTGCTTCGAGGGCATGTCCCGTCAGGTTGGAGCGTTGGGCATTCTCGATGTCGGGGTAGACGAGAGCCACCAGTTTTCCCTCCTGCTCGACGATGAGCGACTCGCACACATAGGGCATGTTGTTCAGGCGGTCTTCAATCTCTTCGGGGTAGATGTTTTGTCCCGAGGGGCCCAGAATCATATTCTTGTTGCGTCCTCTCAAGTAGACGAATCCATCGGCATCGATGGTGCATAGGTCGCCGGTTTTCATCCAACCATCGGGAGTGAATATGGCTTGGGTGGCCTCTTCGTTTTTGTAATAGCCGAGCATGGTGTTGGCTCCCTTTACCTGCAGTTCGCCCACGGTGTGCTCGGGGTCGGGTGAGTCGACGCGACCCTCCATGCGGTCGACAATTCGTCCGCAGGAGCCTATGCGGGTCTCGTCCCAGGGCGCATACGAGATGAGCGGGCCGCACTCGGTCATGCCATAGCCTACGGTGAAGGGGAAGCCGATACGACGCAAAAAGAGCTCGACCTCTCGGTTGAGGGCGGCCCCGCCGATAATCATCTGCACCAGATTGCCGCCAAAGGTTTCGTAGAGACGGTCGTTGATTTTGGCCAGCAGCTGGCTGTCGAGGAAGGGCACCTTCAGCATCACCTTCATCAAGGGCTTTTCGAGCAAGGGGAATACCTTGGTTTTGATAATCTTCTCGATAATGAGCGGGACGGCAATAATCAGTTTGGGCTTTACGGTGGCAAAGGCATCCATAATGATCTTGGGCGAGGGCACCCGGGTGAGGAAGTGCAGATGGCACCCCTTGGTAAAGGGGTGTATCATCTCGATGACCATGCCATACATGTGGGCCATGGGCAGCATGCACACGATGCCGTCGCCGGCCGTGAGGAAGGGCAGGTGCTCGAGGCAGAACTCGACATTGGACCACAGGCTGCGGTAGGGGAGCATGACTCCTTTGGAGAATCCGGTAGAGCCTGAGGTGTAGTTGATGACGGCCAGCTCTTCGGGCGAATCCTCGTAGTAACTCACCGCTTCGGGGGTAAAGCGCGAGGGGTATTTACGGCCGAAGTATTCGTTCAGCCGGTTGCGGGTATCGATGAGCCGTTCGCTGTTCGACTTGAGCAGAGAGAAGTCGTTGAGCAGGAGAATGCCCCGCAAATCCTTCATCAGGTTCTCGTTCAGGTTTTCCCATACCCCGTCGCCCACAAAGAGCAGTTTGGCTTCGGAGTGGTTGACGATGTGGTGGATGTTGTCGGCCTTGAACTCGTGCAGGATAGGGACGGGCACGGCCCCGTAGGTGATGGTGGCAAAGAAGGCCACGGCCCAGTGTGCCGAATTCTTGCCGCAGATGGCCACCTTGTCGCCGTGTTCGATGCCCGCGCTCTCGAGCAGCAGGTGTATTTTGGCAATTTTGCGGGCAATGTCTTTGTAGTGGTAAGAGACACCGTCGAAGTCGCTCAAGGCGATACGTTCCCAGTTCTCTTTAATGGCTCGTTCGATGTATTTATTAAAGCTCTCGTAATTCATAAAATCAAAATTTTACGGGTCATGATTTTACAAAATTACAAGATTCCGCGAGAAATCCTAATTTCGCCACCCCATTTCGGGGGCAGTTGAAAGTTTATTTAGTTTTTTCTCAGAGAAAAAAGGATATTCAGGCCACCCGAGGGTTCGTTTTTAACCCATATTTCACCTTTGTGGAAGAGAACAGCGTTTTTGACGATGGCCAGTCCCAGACCGGTGCCGCCGAGTTTGCGGGAGCGTCCTTTGTCTACCCGATAGAAACGCTCGAAGAGGCGGTTCAGATGCTCTTCGGGTACCCCCACGCCGTTGTCGGAGAAGGAGAAGTAGTAATACTTGTCGTCCTCGAGATAGCAGTCGATGGTGATTCGGGTACCTTGTCCGGCGTACGCGATGGCGTTGTCGGTGAGATTTCGGAATATCGAGTAGAGCAGCGAGTAGTTGCCGTTCAACGTCATCTTGTCGTGGAGGTTTCGCATCTCTACGGTCATATTACGCTCGGTAAGTGCGGCTTGCGATTCGTTGATGACCTCGGTGATAATCTTCTGCAAGTCGGTGTTGTCGGTGTCGTAGAGGTCTTTCGACTCGTCGAGGCGGTTGAGCATAGAGATGTCGCGCAACAGGTCGGTGAGCCGCTTCGATTGGGCGTAGCAGCGCTCCATGAACATTTTTTTGCGCGCTTCGTCCATCTGGGTAGAGAGGATGGTCTCCATATATCCCCTGATGCTGCTCACCGGGGTCTTCAGCTCGTGGGCGATATTCTGGGTCAACTGCCGTTTCAACCGGCTCTCCTGCTCCTGTTGGGTGATGTCGTTGATGGCGATTTCGAAGGTGTGGTCCTGGAAGATGATGCACTCGACAAGGAAGGTGCGGCTCCCTTTGTCGAGGGTCATCGACTCGGAGATGAACTCTTCGCGCACATTGGGGTCGTAGAGTTTCTGCGATATGAAATCGTTGATTTTTTTCAGATTTTCCTCTTTGAACAGATAGTCGGCCGGAGACACCGTATTGTCGGTAATGAGGCTGAGATACTGGATAAAGAGGTTGTTGGCCATGATTATCCGTTTGTCTTTGGAGAAGAAGGCCAGGCCCTCTTTGGAGAATTGCAGGTGTTTGAACAGCTTTTCCTGTTCGATCGACAATTTCTCTTTGGTACGCAACAGGTTGTCGTAGATATGGGTAAGACTCTGGGTAATATTGCCGATGTCGTCGACGCCCGATTTGATGGTGATGTGTATGGGCTTCTCTTGTTCGGCTTGTTGGGCCAGTTGGCTAAGGGCGGCAATCGATTTGCCCAGGCTACGGCAGAAATAGTAGAGCAACAGGATTGCGAAAATCGATATGCCCACCATGAAGTAGATAAACTCTTTGTTGGGATTGAGTATGGAGAGGTTCTCCCGCTCGAAGGGAATCGACGAGCGTACCACCCAGTCGCCATACCGCCGGGTCGAGTAGAAGTAGTTTTTCTTGTGGGTTTGCGAGTATCGAATGGCATAGCCCTCTTTTCCCTTCAGGGCCTGTTGTATTTCGGGCCGGGTCAGGTGATTGTCGGCAACCGTGTCGCTCTCTTTTCCCGACTGGCTCTCGAGTATCACATCGCCGTTTTGGGCCGAGATGACGGTTACCCTCAAGTCGCGGCTGGTCATGTTGCGGATAATCGAGTCGATAGAGATGTGGTCGATGTCCTGGTTTTTGATTTGGGCATACAAGAGTCCGTTATAGTCTTGCAAAAGGGCATTCAACGACTGTTGCCGGTTCTCCTTTTCGAGCTGGTATTCGAAGAGCAGGATGATGGCAATAAAGACGACAAACAGCGACCCGATGGAAAAGAACAGTTTTCGGTCGAAGGTCATAAACTGAGCACGCTTTTCGATAGTCATAGGTCAAAATCAGGCAGTTTCGAAACAATATCCGTATCCAAGCCGGGTGACGATGTGTTTCCCGTACTCTCCGATTTTTTTCCGCAGGCGGGTGATGTTTACGTCGATTGTGCGGTCGAGCACATATACCTCGTCGGTCCAGATTTTCGAAAGAATCTCTTCACGCGAAAAGACCTGACCCGGGTGGGAGAGCAGGAGCGAAAGGATCTCAAACTCTTTTTTTGTGAGCGGCAACTCGTTCTGGTCGATGAAGGCCCGCTTTTTGGTCGGGTCGATATACAGATTTTCGAATTGCAGGATTTCGGGGGTCTCCTTTTCGGAGCTGCGGCGAAGCACGGCCTTGACACGGGCAATGACCTCGCGGATGGAGAAGGGTTTGGATATGTAGTCGTCGGCTCCGATATTGAAGCCCATCAGTTTGTCGTCTTCGGTATCCTTGGCCGTGAGGAAGATGATGGGAATGTGTTTGAGCTTTTCGTTCTTGCGCAGCAGCGAGGCCATTTTGAAGCCGTTCATTTCGCCCATCATCACATCGAGCAGCAGCAGGTTGTAATCGCTCAGGTTCATTTGCAGAGCCTCTTCGGCCGAGTTGGCCGTGTCGACTTCATACCCTTCTACTTCGAGGTTGAATTTCAGAATTTCGCACAAATCCTCTTCGTCGTCTACAACTAAAATCTTGTAATTGGTCATAGTTCTCGGTTTTTTTGATGCTGCAAAATTGAGAAATAGATATTTCAACGGTGTGACAATCGAGCCCTATTTTCAATCTGCGTCCGAATCGCGCTTCTGGAAATCGAGCAGCAGGACAAAATCCTTCACATCGTTGCCTTTGCGGTCGCTTCGCATGACGGGAGAGAAGTCGTATTGCCGGCCATATTTCTCCTGTATGTACTGGAAATCGCGTTCGCCCACGAGCAGGTAGCCTGCTTCGGGGTTCTCTTTTTCAAACTCGACTACCCGGTCTTGCGTGTAGAAGTTGATGATGAAGAAGTGAAGCATGGGTACCGATACGTAAGAGTATATCTTCCCCTCGGGTACTTCGGCTACGACTTTATCGGCAAAGGGTTTCATCGACTTGGCATTGAGTATGACCGGCAGCGTGGAGGCGTCGAGCATGAGTTGTATACCGAAGAAGAGCGCCACGACCGAGTAGACATACCGGTTGTTGTAGGTCAGGTAGCGCTTACTCTTGTAGATGTCGTAAATGAGGAAGACGATGAATATGCCCGAGATAATCGACACGATGTTCCACGACTCGGCCAGGGCGGTCATGTAGTAACCAAGGTCGTCGGGCAATATTGCCCGATAGTGGTCGCCGACTCCGCTCTTGACAAGGAGCAGAATAATCAGCAGCAAGGTTCCTACCGAAGCGATGAATATCGAAAATACCCGCCACACCTTGGGCTTCTGTTTGAGCAGATAGAGCATGTACTCGGCCAGGAAGTAGGCGATGAAGGGGTAGATGGGCAGGATGTATACCGACCGTTTGCTCTTGGGTATGCAGTAGAATACAAAGATGATGACGATAGCCAGGAGGCTGAAGAGCCGCATGCGGTCCATGTGGGTGATGTACGCTTTGAACCGTTCCCAGTATGTTTTCACCGTACCGTGCGGTCGTTTGTATTTCAGCACAAACAGCGACATGATGACCAGCAACGACCACGGCAGCCAGCCGGCCAGGGTGATGTAGAAGTAGTAGATGACGGGCTGTTCGTGCGACTCGTACGACATCTTGCCCAGGAATCGGCCGAAGTTCTCTTCCAATACCAGTTGCAAGAAAGTGTCGCCTCCCTGCTGATAGGCGGCAAAGTACCACAGCAGGGGCAGAATGCAGGCCAGCAGAGCCAGCGGCAGGACTTTATAGATGGTACGCCAGAGCGATACCTTTTGGAGCAACAGGAATACCCCGATGACGGCGCACGGCAGAATGATGCCCACCGGGCCTTTGGTGAGGGTGGCGATGCTCATAAAGAGAACGGCCCAAACGGGGATACCCCGCAAGTGGTGTTCCCACCACCGGTAGAGTTGCAGCAGGGCCAGCACGATAAAGCAGGTGAGCACCATGTCTACCCGCGAGGCCATGGCCGCCCGGTGTACTTCGAAGCCCGAGAGCAGTAGCAGCGAGGCCAGAAAGGCCAGGTCGTTGCGGCTGCGCTTGGCAAAGAAGAGAAAGCACATGGCCGACATGACGATTAAGGCCAGAGCCGACGGCAGCCGCGAGGTAAACTCGGTCACCTCGCCTGTGGGCAGGGAGAGTGCGGCAATGCACCAGTGGAAAAAGGGGGGCTTGTAGGCTATGTCGCTCCCGTTGTTGACGGGCAATATCCAGTTGTCGTTTTGCAGCATGCTCACGGCCACGATGGCTTCGCGGGGTTCGCCCTTGGTGTGGAAGTTGGTCAACCCCAGGTAGGGCACGATGGTGAGTGAGCTGATAATCAGCAATAACAAGAACAATGAAAATCGTGAACTCATCTTAGGCATGTTCATAATCGAGCAGTCTTAAAGCGTTTGTGAGTTGGAGGAGTCGAAATTGATTTTTTTGTCGATGATGTATTCGGGGCGGTTCTTGGTCTCGTCGAAGATATTGCCTATATATTCGCCGAGAATACCTATCGTAAACAGCTGTACGCCACCCAGAAATACGATGGTGATGATGGTCGAAGACCACCCGGGCACGATAGACTCTTTGCCCGACAGGTACATGACGAAGACCCAGATGGCAAAGGCCAGGGCGATGAAAATCGATAGCGTACCCAGCGAAATGGCCAATTTGAGGGGCTTCTTGGAGAAGCCGAAGATACCGGCCGAGGCGAGGGCAAACATCTTGCGCACCGAGTATTTGGTCTTTCCGGCAGCTCGTTCGTTGCGGTCGTAATAGAAGGGGGTCTGTTTGAATCCCATCCAACTGAAGAGCCCTCGCAGGTACTTGTGTTTCTCGGGGAATTGCTTGAAGGCCTCGAGCACCTTGCGGTCGACGAGCCTGAAGTCGCCTGTATCGACGGGAAAGGTATAGTCCGACAGCGAATTGAGCATGCGGTAGTAGAGCTTGGCCGTAAACTTTTTCATGAAGGTTTCGCCTTCGCGCTTGTTGCGCACGGCATAGACTACGTTGCTGCCCTCCCGCAGGTGGGTCTCGATCATTTGGGGTATTACCTCGGGCGGGTCTTGCAGGTCGACGTCGATGATGACGGCCACATCGCCCGTGCAGTTGTGCAGACCGGCACTTACGGCATTCTGGTGGCCGAAGTTGCGCGAGAACGACAGCACCTTGGTGTGCGGGTCGTTCTGGGCAAAGCCCATCAACAGCTCCTCGGTGCGGTCCTTGCTGCCGTCGTTGATGAAAATAAGCTCATAGTCGTAGGGTATACTGCCCATGACCTGGGAGAAGCGCCTGTGCGACAAAGGGAGTACCTCCTCTTCGTTATAGCAGGGAATGATGACAGATACTTTCATGGCCTATCTCTCTTATTTTTTAAACGTAATACACTTGTTCAGAGTAAAGTTGCACAGCGTGTATACCACCATGCTCACCAGTTGGGCCCAGGTGTCGGCCAGGTGCAACACCTCTACCAGAACAAGCAGCGCTACGAACTGTATGCCGTAACAGATCCCGAAGCTGACGAGAAACAGCACGGCTTCGCGCATAAAGTTACTATTTAATTTCTTAAATACCCACAGTTTGCTCCAAAAGAAACTGTTGATGACGCCGGCTATATAGCCAGCCAGATTGGCAATCGTATATTTGATGTGCAGCAACTCTTGCAATACATAGATGACAATCAGGGTAATGAGCGTGTTGATGACCCCGACGATGCCGAACCGGATGAGCTGCCACAGGGTATTTTTATCGTATTTCTTCAGAGAATCCAACATGGGAGCAAGGTTATTCTTTTTTAGTCGGGTTGTCGTTTTCGTCTTTCAAGGCGGGCAGAGACCAGTGGAATTTCACCGCCAGCAGTCTGACCGCTACGACCGAAATACCGCAAATCGACTGATTGGTAATACTGTTGAAACCCATCTTCTGCCCCAGATAGAACATAATGCCACCCGCCACACAGGCCAGGGCATAAATATCCTTGCGGAACAGGAGCGGCTCTTCGTTGATGAGTATGTCGCGTATGATGCTGCCCACCGAGCCGGTAATCGTACCCATGACGATGGCGACCCAGAAGGGGAAGCCGAACATGAGGCTCTTCTCTACGCCCACTACCACAAACAGAGCCAACCCGATGGTGTCGAAAATAAAGAAAGTATTCTCGAGTTTCACCAGATACTGTTTGAAAATAATCACGAATATGAGGGCTATGGCGGTGACAGTGAGGTAGCTGCCGTTGATCATCCAGAAGGGGGTGGCATTGAGCAGTACATCGCGGGTGGTACCGCCGCCGATGGCGGTAACCAATCCTACGGCATAGGCGCCGAACCAGTCGAAACGCTTGGCAGCGGCCAGTCTGATGCCGCTGATGGCAAAGGCCAGTGTTCCTACAATCTCCAGTATGGTGGCAAAGGTCGTATTCATAACATTTTCCCTATAAGAATGCAAAGTTACTATTTTTTGTGAGATTCAATGCTTTTTGTCGGCTCTATGTTTTTGTCGCATGAAATAAGTATTGTGAAGAATTTTTATGAGAATAAAAGTGTACCTTTGTCTCCATAAATCATTTGGAATGAAAAAACGGCTGCTACTGTTCTTCTCCGTTTGTTTTGCTGGTCTCACTCTTCTGGCTTCGTCTCCCAAATACGAGATGCGGGCCGTATGGCTCACGACAAACTGGGGGCTGGACTGGCCGTCGCGTCCGATGCGCACGCCGTCCGATGCCCGTCGGCAGCAACAGGAGCTTGTCGAGATACTCGACCGCCTGCAGGCGTTGGGTATCAATACCGTCTTTTTTCAAGCTCGTATTCGTGGCGAGGTTTTTTATCCCTCGCAATACGAGCCGTGGGCTTTCGTGTTGAGCGGCGGCCGCAATCCCGGTTACGACCCGTTGGCTCTGGTTGTCGACGAGTGTCACAAGCGGGCCATGGAGTGCCACGCGTGGTTGGTCACCTTTCCGGTCGGTTCCAACCGGCAGGTAAAGCGTCAGGGCAATCAGTCGGTCGTAGCCCGTCACCGGTCGTGGTGCAAGCAGCTGGCAGGCGAATGGTTTCTCGACCCGGGGAATCCCGAGGTACGGGATTATCTGGTCGGGGTGGTCGACGAGATTGTGACGAAATACGATGTCGATGGCATTCACCTCGACTATGTGCGCTACTCCGACGATGCCCGTCGGTTTCCCGATGCCGATTCGTATCGGAAATGGGGGCGAGGTGCCACCTCGCTGATGAACTGGCGGGAGGATAACATCACGGCTACCGTTTCGGCCATCTACGACAAGGTGAAGCAGTTGAAGCCGTGGGTCAAGGTGAGTAGTTCGCCGCTAGGCCGTTACGCCTCGTTACCGGGCTTCCCGGCCTGGTGGAGCTGTCGGGAGGCGGTGCATCAAGACCCCAAACGGTGGTTGCAGGAGGGGAAGCTCGATTTTATCGCCCCGATGATGTATTTCAAGGAAGAGAACTATTTCCCGTTTCTGCACGATTGGGCCGAGAGCTGTCCGGCCGGGAGCGTGGCCAGTGGTATCGGTGTCTACCGGCTCGACCGGGAGAATGGAAACTGGAGTCTCGACGAGATAAAACGTCAGATTGAAACGACCCGGCAGGTGGGGGTAGGGCAAGCCTATTTCCGTTACGGCAATCTGCACAGGCACACCGCGTTGGAGCAGTGGCTCACGGCGTGGTTCTACCGCTATCCGGCTTTGACCCCTCGCCCGGTAGGGGCTCCCGTGCAGACGGTTGTGGCGCCTGGAGGCCTTCGGGGTGAGATGGTGGCGGGGAGTACGCGGCTGTCGTGGCAGCCGGTCGATGCGGCATTCACCTATGTGGTCTATGCCACCGACGATTCGTTGCAGGTCGAGGCGGGCGAGCAGATAGCCGTTGTGTTACCCCGCACGGCGAGCGAGTGGATATTGCCGGGCTCGTATCGTTGCTATGCCGTAGTGGCTCGTGACCGCTATGGCAACGAGAGTATCCCGGCCGTGTGGCACAGCCCGACGGTCGAGCCGGAAAAGTATGAGATAAAACTGTATTCACATAAAAAATAAAGAAGCTATGTATCCTTTGAAATTTGAAGACATCCTCCGTCCGATCATTTGGGGAGGAGAAGAGATTAGCCGATTCAAACAGCTGCCCGAGATTCATCCTGGGGTGGGTGAGAGTTGGGAGATTTCCCAGGTAGGCGACCGCGTGTCGGTTGTAAGCGAAGGTGCCGACAAGGGCAAGAACCTGACCGAACTGATTAAACGCGACGGTGCCGCTCTGCTGGGCAAACATGTGGCCGAGCGCTATGGCGAGAAATTCCCGTTGCTCATCAAGTTTATCGATGCCCACGACAACCTTTCGATTCAGGTACACCCCAACGACGAGGTGGCCATGGCCCGTCACAATTCGTTCGGTAAAACCGAGATGTGGTATGTTATCGATGCCAAACCGGGAGCCGGTCTCTATTCGGGCTTTTCGCAGCAGATTACTCCCGAGGAGTATGTAGAGCGTATCAAAAACAACACCATCACCGACGTGCTGCAGTTCCATAAGGTAAAGAGCGGCGATGTCTTCTTCTTGCCGGCCGGCCGTATCCACGCCATCTGCAAGGGTATCCTGATTGCCGAGATCCAACAGAGCTCCGACATCACCTACCGCATCTACGATTACGACCGTCGCGATGCCCAGGGCAACCCGCGCGAGCTGCACGTAGAGCAGTCGATTGCCGCTGTCGACTTCAAGATGTACGACAATCTGCGCACCCAGTACGAGGCCCGCAACAACGACGCCGTTACGCTGGTCGAGTGCCCCTTCTTCGAGACCAATCTCATCGAGGTGGATAAGAGCGTGAAACGTCCCGTAGCCGCACACGATTCGTTCGTCATCTATATGTGCATGGGCGGCAAAGTGCGCCTGACCGACAACAACGGTTACACCATCACGCTGCATCAGGGTCAAACCTCGTTGGTTCCCGCCTCGCTCGAGAGTGTGACCATCGAGGCCGAGTCGCCTGCCAAACTGCTCGAATGCTATATCCCGGCTCAAAAATAAGCTGTGGATCTTGAGTATAACAGAAAAGCCGAGGTTTGTGCCTCGGCTTTTTCGTTGTATCATATAAGTTTTTGATTATTATCCTTACTCCTCTTTCTTTTTGCCGGCGCGGGTGTAGAACTTGCAATACTCGCGTATGCCGCACTCCAGGCAGTTGGGCTTGCGGGCCGTGCAGACGTAGCGGCCGTGCAGGATGAGCCAGTGGTGGGCAATGGGCAGCAGGTGGCCCGGTATGTTTTTGACTAGGGTCTTCTCGGTCTCGAGTGGAGTCTTGGAGTTGTTGGTGAGCCCGATGCGGTTCGAAACGCGGAAGACGTGGGTGTCGACGGCCATAGCCTCTTTGTGGAAAACCACCGAAGCTACGACGTTGGCTGTCTTGCGACCTACGCCGGGTAGCTTTTGCAGCTCGTCGACCTCCGAGGGGACTACGCCGTTGAACTCTTCGACAAGCGTGCGGGCCATGCCCACCAGATGTTTCGACTTGTTGTTAGGGTACGATACGCTCTTGATGTAGGCGAACACCTCGTCGGGGGTAGCCAGGGCCATGGCCTGCGGGGTGGGGTATGCCTCGAAAAGGGCCGGGGTGACCATGTTCACCCGCTTGTCGGTGCATTGGGCCGAAAGGATTACGGCCACGAGCAACTGGAACGGGTCGTGGTAGTGCAACTCGGTCTCGGCTACCGGGCGGTTTTCCTGAAACCACCGGATTACCCCTGCGTATCGTTCCTTGGTTGTCATGGCGTTACCGGCAGTCCGTGTTTAGTGAGCCGACTTGAACTCTTCGAGGAACCGTACGTCGTTCTCCGAGAACATGCGCAGGTCTTTCACCTTGTACTTGAGGTTGGTGATTCGCTCGATACCCATACCCAGAGCATAACCGCTGTATACCTTGCTGTCGATGCCGCAGGCGTCGAGTACGTTGGGGTCGACCATGCCGCAGCCCAGAATCTCTACCCAGCCGGTGTGCTTGCAGAAGGCGCACCCTTTACCCCCGCAGATGTTGCACGAGATGTCCATCTCGGCCGAAGGCTCGGTGAAGGGGAAGTAGGAGGGACGCAACCGTATTTGAGTCTCGCTGCCGAACATCTCTTTGGCAAAGTAGAGCAGTGCCTGTTTCAGGTCGGCAAACGATACGTTCTTGTCGATGTATAGAGCCTCTACCTGGTGGAAGAAGCAGTGAGCCCGATACGAGATGGCCTCGTTACGATACACGCGCCCCGGGCAGATGATGCGGATAGGGGGTTGTGCGTGCTCCATCGTGCGGGTTTGTACCGACGAGGTGTGGGTACGCAGCAGGATGTCGGGCGAGCGTTGGATGAAGAAGGTGTCCTGCATGTCGCGGGCGGGATGGTCTTCGGCAAAGTTCAGGGCCGAGAACACGTGCCAGTCGTCCTCGATTTCGGGACCTTCGGCAATCGAGAAACCCAACCGGGCGAAGATGTCGCAAATTTCGTTTTTAACCAGCGAAAGCGGGTGTCTCGTTCCCATCGGAATGGGGTAGGCCGTGCGGGTGAGGTCGATGTTCTGCTCGTCGCTGTGTGTCTCTTCGAATTCGCTTTTCAGTTCGTTGAGTCTTTCGATAGCCCGCTCTTTCAACTCGTTCAACTGTTTGCCCACCTCGCGCTTCTGGTCGGCAGCCACGCTTCTGAAGTCGTTGAACAGTTGGGAGATTTCACCTTTTTTACTGAGGTATTTTATACGAATAGCCTCTAAATCTTCTGATTTAGAAACCTTTAATGCTTCAATTTCTTCTCTGATACGTTGGATTTTTTCAATCATACCTGTAACTTCTTAGATTCAAAATGCAAATTTAATAATAAAAGGTGGCTCACCGGGTGGATTTGACCGAAATATTTTTGTCAAGCTGTAAAAAAGAGATTGGCTACGGAAGAAAATCTTTCTTTATTATTACTTTTGTCTCGATATTTCAAGAAGAGTTCCCATGCCTGTACCTCCGTTTTTGCAGCAGATCGAGAAGTTTATTGTCGATAACCGCTTGTTGGACAAGTCGGCCCCTGTTGTGGTGGGGATAAGCGGCGGTGCCGATTCGGTGGCGCTGCTGCATGTGCTTACGCGGTTGGGCTATTCGTGTATCGCCTGTCATTGCAATTTCAATTTGCGAGGCGACGAATCTCTGCGAGACCGCAATTTTACCTGTGAGACGGCTCGGGCATTCGGGGTACCGTTCGATGAAATATCGTTCGATACGCAACGCTATGCCCGCAAACAAAGCCTCTCTATCGAGATGGCTTGTCGCCAACTGCGCTACGACTGGTTCGAAACGAAGCGCAGGGAATACGGAGCCCAGGCGATAGCCGTGGCGCATCACCGCGACGACAGTGTGGAGACCCTGTTGTTGAATCTGGTGCGGGGCACGGGCATTGCCGGCCTTACCTCGATGCGTCCCCGCAACGGTTTTGTGGTGCGTCCCTTCCTGCCGGTCTCGAGGCAGGAGATAGAGGCTTATCTCGAGGATCAGCATTTGTCGCATGTGGTCGACCACACCAACCTCGAAACTGTTTTTGTTCGAAATAAAATCCGGCTCGAGGTACTGCCGTTGCTGCGCACCATCAACCCGTCGGCCGACCGTTCCATCTACACCACCATGCAGAATTTGCGCGAGGTGGAACGGGTCTATCGCGATGCCATTGAGCGCCAACGGAGCGAGGTGTTGACGAGTGAGGCGGGCGAGACTCGTATCTCTATCGAGCGGCTGATGTCGCTTCCGTCGCCGCGGGCTTTCCTCTTTGAACTGCTTTCGCCCTGTGGCTTTGTACCCGACCAGATCGACGAGATACTGGCCGCTTGCAACGGAGAGTCTGGTCGTGTATTTCTGGCTCCCGGTCACCGCGTAGTCAAGGATAGAGATACATTGATATGGGTACGGCAGGAGGTCGACGAATCGCAGTCGGATGTTGTGGCAACGATTGCATCGCCTTGCGAGGGCGAGGTGCTGCTCGACGGTTGTTTGTCGTACAGATGTGTCGAGGGAGAGGGATATGAATTGCCGCGCGACAAGACGCATGCCTGTTTCGATTTGGATAAACTCGAGTTCCCGCTGACTATTCGCCGGTGGCGCATAGGCGATCGCTTTCGGCCTTTCGGAATGAAGGGGAGTCGCAAGTTGAGCGACTACTTCCGCGATCGAAAGTATTCGTTGGTCGACAAATCCCATGCGTTGCTGCTGTGCTCGGGCGATACGATTCTATGGATTCTGGGCGAGCGTGCAGCCGATGGCTATCGGGTAACCTCTAAAACAAGAAGAGTTATCGAATTTAATTATAAAAAATAGTTAAAATCCAAACTTAATTTTACAATCTTTGTTTTGTTTGGTAAATCAGCCGTATATTTGTTCACTGAATTGCGTAGTGAAATTCTGTACGCAGCGTATTTCAACCAAATCCAATAGTTATATTTGTTTTTTCGGCCGGTATGTATCAGGCATACAGGAGCCTTGATAAATATACAAAGTGTAAATCATATTTATATCTACATGTATAATATTTTAGAATTAAGCGCTAAAACTCTTGACCAGTTAAAAGCGATAGCCACCGAGATGGGCATCGAGAAGATCGACAGCACCGAGAAGGAAGATCTTGTCTATAAAATCTTGGACCAGCAGGCTATCGATATGGCCAGCAAAGCTGCAGCCAGTCCGTCTGCTCCTAAGAAAAGAGGGCCTAAACCTAAAAAGAACAAAGAGAAATCGGCCTCCGAAAACTCGAAGGAGGCAGAAAATAAATCCAATGCAGAGCCGAAAGCTGCCGCTCCGGCCGACTCGGACGATGCAAATGAACCGAAAAAGAGGGGTCGGAAGAAGAAAAACGACACCAAAGGAAACAATGCGGATGATAAGGTAGCCGAATCGGCAGAGACGCCAGAGGTGAAAGAGATATCGGCCATTATCGAAGAGACGGGCCTGGCTTCGCACCCGGCCTTGAAAGAACCGGTTGCCGAGTTGTTCGAGAATTTGAAGGAGAGTACCGCTACTCCCTCGAAACAGAAACCGGATGCGGAATCAACCGAGCCGCAGGCTCAACCCAATCAGCCGATGGGCGGACAGCCCAAGCAACGCAAGCGGATTCAGAAAAAGGCTATCCCCGTATTGGAATCGGCCAACGAATCTCAGCCTCAGCAGCCAGCGCTTCCTTTGACACAACAGCCGGCTCCGCAGACCACAGCCGAAAGCAAACCCGCCGAGACTCAACCGCAACAGCCTGCCCAGCCGCAGCAATTCCAACCGCAACCGGTTCAACAATCGGCACAACCTCACCAGCAACAACAATTACCTCCGTTGCAGCCCTCGACCTTGCAAACCTTCTTCCCGCATAGCGAAAAACAACGCTTCGTTCCCCGCGGACAGCGTACCTTTGTACCGCAAAACCGAAACAACGCCAACAATCAAAATAACAACGGACAGAACCAGTCTCAGCAACCGGTTCCCGAGCCGAAACCGGTAGAGAAGGCCTACGATTTCGACGGTATCCTCACCGGTGTAGGTGTACTCGAGATGATGCCCGATGGCTATGGGTTCCTGCGCTCGTCGGACTACAACTACCTCACGTCGCCCGACGACGTGTATGTTTCGCAGTCGCAAATCAAGCTCTTCGGTCTGAAGACGGGCGACGTGGTCGAGGGTCCCATCCGGCCGCCCAAAGAGGGAGAAAAATATTTCCCGCTGGTAAAGGTCGAGAAAATCAACGGCCGTACCCCCGAATATGTGCGCGACCGGGTTCCGTTCGACCATTTGACGCCGCTCTTCCCCGACGAGAAATTCGACTTGACCAGCGGCAAATATTGCAACCTGTCGACCCGTGTAGTCGATATGTTCTCGCCCATCGGCAAAGGACAGCGCGGTTTGATTGTGGCTCCCCCGAAAACCGGTAAAACCGTATTGCTGAAAGATATAGCCAATGCCATCTCGGAGAATCACCCCGAGGTGTACATGATTATCCTCCTGATCGACGAACGTCCCGAGGAGGTGACCGACATGGCCCGCAGCGTAAAGGCCGAGGTTATTTCGTCGACCTTCGACGAGCCGGCCGAGCGTCACGTGAAGGTGGCCAGCATTGTACTGGAGAAGGCCAAACGCATGGTCGAGTGCGGTCACGACGTAGTGATACTGCTCGACTCCATCACCCGCCTAGCTCGCGCCTACAACACCGTATCGCCGGCGTCGGGCAAGGTGCTCTCGGGTGGTGTCGATGCCAACGCCCTGCACAAACCCAAACGCTTCTTCGGTGCCGCCCGTAATATCGAGAACGGCGGTAGCCTCACCATCATTGCCACGGCGCTGACCGAGACGGGCTCGAAGATGGACGAGGTGATTTTCGAGGAGTTCAAAGGTACCGGCAACATGGAGTTGCAACTCGACCGGAAACTCTCGAACAAACGCATCTTCCCGGCTGTCGATATTACGGCATCGAGTACGCGTCGCGACGACCTGCTGTTGCCTAAAGATACCCTCAACCGCATGTGGATTCTGCGTCGTTACCTCTCCGATATGAATTCGATCGAGGCCATGGAGTTCATGCGCGACCGCATGGAGCGCACCTCGTCGAACGAAGAGCTGCTGCTGTCGATGAACGACTAAATCTGAATTTGAAAGAGGGGAGGAGATGCTCCTCAGAAAACCGATACAAGACCCCGGGAGTCGAAAAAAAACTCCCGGGGTTTATTTTTATTAAAGGTTTGCGCGGTTCAACCCGAGGAATAAAATAGTTACCTTTGCCACCCGTTAGGAGAAAATGACTTATGAAGATAAACAAGACCAATGCGGCCCGGCTGCTCGACCGGGGAAAGATTGCTTACGAACTGGTACCGTATGAGGTTGACGAGAATAATCTGGCGGCCACGCATGTAGCCGAGCAGTTGGGCGAGGATATTGCCCAGGTATTCAAGACGCTGGTATTGCGGGGCGACAAACATGGCATATTCGTCTGTGTGATTCCGGGCGACAAGGAGGTCGACCTGAAGAAGGCGGCCAAGATGTCGGGCAACAAGAGTGCCGAGATGATAGCTATGAAAGAGTTGTTGCCTACTACGGGCTATATTCGGGGCGGCTGTTCACCTATCGGCATGAAGAAGAATTTCCCCGTCTATATCCAGGAGAGCTGCCTCTCGCACGACTATATCTACATCAGTGCCGGGCAGCGAGGCCTGCAAATCAAAATCGCTCCTGCCGACCTGATTGGCTTTGTTTCGGCTCAGGTGGGCGATATGATTGACTAAGCGCCGAACTATCGCTTCTGGATTTCGCCGAGAAACTGAAGTAGTTGCGGCTCGATGTGCCGGAACTCCTGTTCGAAGTTGGGGGTGAAGATGCCTTGGCCCAGGGTGCGGTGTATCTCGTCGAGCGGCCAATAGCGACCGTCGTCGATCTCGACGGGATCGATGGTGATGGTGCCGTCGTAGCAGGTGCAGAAGGCATTCACCATCTCGCGCTCACGAGCCGATTCGAAGATATAGGTAATGAGCGGGTGGGGTGTGAAGCGGGTGATGCCCAGCTCTTCGCGCACCTCGCGGGTCAACGCCTCCTCAATCGATTCGCCGTAGTCTACGTGTCCGCCCACGGCCGTATCCCATTTGCCCGGTTGTATGTCCTTGCTCATCGAGCGCTTTTGCAGGTACAGCTCGCCGTCGGGGTTGAGTATGTGCAGATGCACGACCGGGTGCAGCAGCTTGGAACCGTTGTGACACTCCCGTCGGGTAGCCTTCCCGATGACCTTCCCCTGTTCGTCGATCAGGGGAAACCACTCTTCGTTACTCATGATTCTCTGTATTGGGGTTGGGTTTGTACTCTTGAATCCGTTGCTGCAAGGTCGCTTCGTCGAGCGGTTGACCATTCTCGCCGAAAGGCAGTCTGAAGCCGCAACCCTCGCGCCATCGGCTGCAACCGTAAGCCGCCTTGCCCTGTATCACTTCGCCCTTGTGGCATAGCGGGCATATCAGGGGCTGTTTGTCGGTCGGGGCCGGGGTTTGTGTCTCGTCGCCTTTGGTCGCCTTCTTCTTGCGGGGTTTGGCGGGTGCGGCCGCTTTTTTCTTGGCCTCTTTCTTGGGGGGCTCTACCGGAGGAGTGGCTGCCGTGATGCGCCCCGAATTGTCGCTGAGCACATGCAGCACAATTTCGCCGACCATCTTTTTCAGCTCTTCCAGAAAGTCGGCGGCCCGGTACTCGTTGCGCTCGATTTTGCGTAGCTTGTTTTCCCAGATTCCTGTCAGTTCGGCCGACTTGAGCAGTTCGTCGCGGATGGTCCCGATAAGCTCTATCCCCGTTTGTGTGGCAATGAGGTTCTTCCGCTCCTTGCGGATATAGTGCCGTTTGAAGAGCGTCTCGATAATGGCGGCTCGGGTCGAGGGACGTCCGATACCGTTCTCCTTGAGGGCATCGCGCAGCTCCTCGTCCTCGACCAGCTTTCCGGCAGTCTCCATGGCCCGCAACAGCGTAGCCTCGGTGTAGAGCTTGGGCGGTTGTGTCCACTTCTCGGCCAGCGAAGGGGTGTGCGGCCCTGTCTCGCCCTTGGTGAAGGCGGGCAGGGTGCTTTCGTTCTCGTCGCTGTTCTCCTCCTCTTTCCCGAATACGATGCGCCAACCCGGTGAAAGAATCTGTTTGCCGGTCGCCTTGAATTCAATCTGATTGACTTCGCCCAGCACGGTGGTATTGGCAATGAGGCAATCGGGGTAGAATGCCGCAATAAAACGGCGGGCCACCAGATCGTAGACCTTACGCTCTTCGGTGGTGAGGTTCACGGCCTTTACGTTGGTGGGAATGATGGCGTGGTGGTCGGTCACCTTGGAGTTGTCGAACACCTTCTTGCTCTTGGGGATCTTCCCGGTCTGGAAAGGAGCTGTCAACGGTTGGTAGTCGACCAGGGCTGCCAGTATGCCCGGTACTTTGGGGTAGATGTCGTCGCTCAGGAAGGTGGTGTCGACACGCGGATAGGTGGTTACCTTCTTCTCGTAGAGCGACTGGATAATCTTCAGCGTATTTTCAGCCGAATAGGAGAATTTCTTGTTGCACTCGACCTGCAGGCTGGTCAGGTCGAAGAGTCTCGGTGGGGCCTCTTTCCCCTGTTTGGTGGTGACATCGGTCACGGTAAAGGGGAAGCCCTCGATTTTCTGCAGGAAATCTTTTCCCTCCTCCTCGCTTTGGAACCGCCCCTTGGTTACCGAGAAGGTGGTGTCGCGGTAGACGGTTTTCAACTCCCAGTAAGGCTGGGGAACGAAATGCTCTATTTCGAGTTGCCGGTTGACAATCAGGGCCAGCGTAGGGGTCTGTACCCGACCGATGGAGAGTACCTGCCGGTTCTGCCCGTATTTGAGGGTATAGAGCCGGGTGGCATTCATGCCCAGCAGCCAGTCGCCGATGGCCCGTGACAAGCCGGCATAGTAGAGCGAGTCGAACTCGGCCTGCGGTTTGAGATTCTGGAATCCCTCCCGGATGGACTCTTCGGTCAACGACGAAATCCAGAGCCGGTATACGGGGCATTTGCAGGCCGCTTTCTGCATGACCCACCGTTGAATGAGCTCTCCCTCCTGGCCGGCATCGCCGCAGTTTATCACGACCTCGGCTTTCGACATGAGCGACTCGATAATGCCGAACTGTTTTTCGATGCCCCGGTCGGGTATCAGCTTGATGCCGAAACGGGCCGGTATCATGGGGAGCGACCGCAGGGTCCACTGCTTCCACTGGTCGGTATATTCGTGGGGTTCTTTCAAGGTGCAGAGGTGTCCGTAGGTCCAGGTCACCTGGTAGCCATTGCCTTCGAAGTAGCCGTCGTGTCGGCTTTTGGCGCCTACAATATCGGCAATCTCTTTGGCAACACTGGGCTTTTCGGCAACGCACACTTTCATAATGGGTCTCGTTTCTTTTTGAAGTTTAACGAGTGCAAAGGTACGTTTTTATTTTCATTCGGCCTCGACTTTTCCACGCCTCCCTTTATCGGTCGGGTCGAGAGGTGATGCGTTTGACGGCAAACCTCAACGGCGGGTCGATGATTGTAATCGTAAACTCCGACTGTTCCCGGATGGTCAATGCCCGATGCAGCGATTGCCAGAGCCTGACGACCCGGCGAGCATCGAGCAGTTGCCGGGTGAAGTCGTCCGGCGAGCCGAAACGGTTCCGATAACTCTCTTCGCTCCATTGCCTCAGTTTCTCTTCCCGCATCGATATTTGTTCCTTTTCACACCTGTTGTTCAGTTGCTGAATTACTGCTTGGGTCTGTGGGGTGATAGCGGTATTTCCATCTAAAGCAAGCCGTAACGCCTCTTTTTCCTCGGGCAAGAGGTCGACGTTCCGGGCTTCGAGAGCTTCGATAAATTCGACGCTCGTCCAGTCGGGGGGCGTGGTACTGTTGGCTTGGTTCTCCAACAGGGTGATGAAAGGAAGATAGTATTCCGAAACCACCGAGAGAGGTTCTTTCAGGGGATAAATAGTAGCGAATGATATTTCTATTTTTCTGTATCTTGAGTATTCGCTATCTGTATTTAAATTTTTAATTGTATTATATACAATCAAATGCGAAATAAATAGATAGTAATTGTTGAGAATGGAGAGGAGGTAGGCCTTACTCGAGAGTTTTTGTGCCTGCCAGTCACGATTCAATCGTTCAAGTTTTACTTTAAGTTTATTCTCTTCAGACCGGTAGTAGAGAGAGGGCGATAGCGTACGTAGTGCCTGCATCCAATTGCTGTCTGTCTCGGCCTCTTGCAGGCGTATCTGCCGCAACTCGTAGTTGGCTTGTGCATTTCGTCCCTGATAAATCAAGTGGGTACAGTTCTGTTCTATTTCACGGATATTTCGATAAGGGGCCAACAGCTCATCAAGCGGGATTTGCAGAGAAAGCGTGTCGTCTGGCTCGATATAGAAGGGGATGTATCGGTCGCCCAAAATCAACTTTTGCTGCACAGGATGGCAGAGGGGCAGCTGGACGGCGAAAGTGCCATCGTCGGCAACAGGAACCTCGATGGTAGTTTGCTGCCGGGTGAGCAGGTCGGTCAGTACAATCTTTCCGGCGGGCAAATTCAGCCGCCGGTGGTACCCGATGAAGCGACCTTGCAGCCAGGCGGTGTCGGGTTCGAAGGTGATGACCGGCAGTGGTGGGCTGGGGCGTGTGGCCGGTTGCGGCGGCAGGGCGACGGGCGATTGCTGCCGATTGAGTGAGAGGCCGATGACTCGTATCTCGCCCGATGGTTTGTTGCCTATCAGGTCGAATTCGCTACACGAAGCCGGCAGGGGTGGAAAATCCATCTCGACAGCGACGGTACTGTCGTCATCGAACTGGAATATGCGGTTGAAGTCGACCCCGTCCACATCTTTTATCCGGGCCGTGAAGTTGCCCAGACTGTCTTGTATCACCCAGTCGTCGTGCAGGGTAAGCGTGGTGTGAGGGGGTTGTTTCAGGGTGATGTAGAGTCGGCTCAACGTGTCGCGCAGCAAGATACTGTCGACGGTAACTACCGGCGTATTGCGGGCTGTCCACGCCGGGGCTATCCAGGTATGTTCGGCGGCCTGGAGCCAGGCCGAGCCCAGCGAGAGGAGGAGTAATAAAAAAGCTCTCATCGTTTATTCGTACAAGTGTGTATCGAGTAAACAAACGAGAGCCTTTACAGGTTCACCCGTGGGGCCGATTAGAGCCCTTTTTGTTTGGCTTCGTCCCAGATGGCATCCATCTCGGCAAGTGTCATATCCTTGAGATTTCGTCCCTTTTGCAGCGTTTCGTGCTCGAGGTAGTTGAACCGGCGGATAAATTTCTGGTTGGTGTGCTCCAGGGCATTCTCGGGGTTGATGCCGTAGAGCCGGGCCGCGTTAATCAGGCTGAAGAAGAGGTCGCCGAACTCACTCTCCATATTCTCGGGATTCATGTGGTCGATTTCCTCTTTCAACTCGTCGAACTCCTCGTGGACCTTGTCCCAGACTTGCGACCGCTCTTCCCAGTCGAACCCCACGTTGCGGGCCTTGTCTTGTATGCGGTAGGCCTTGATCAGGGCCGGCAGAGCCGAAGGTACCCCTTCGAGCACCGTTTTGTTGCCGCCTTTCTCTTTCAGCTTCAACTGTTCCCAGTTCTGCTCCACCTCGTTCGAACCTTCGACGTGGGTAGTTCCGAACACATGCGGGTGGCGGTAGATGAGTTTGTCGCAAAGAGCATTGCACACGTCGGCAATGTCGAATGTGCCGTTCTCTTCGCCAATCTTGGCATAGAATGCAATGTGCAGCAACACGTCGCCCAGCTCTTTTTTGGTAGCCTCGTTGTCGTGACGAATGAGGGCATCGCACAACTCGTAGGTCTCTTCTATGGTGTTGGGTCGCAGACTCTCGTTGGTCTGCTTGTGGTCCCAGGGGCATTTCTCGCGTAAAATGTCGAGTATGTCGATAAGGCGACCGAATGCTTCTGTCTTTTCTTCTCTGGTGTGTGACATAATCGTTTTTTATTTATTGAATGCTTTCAATCCGCTTTGCAGGAATTTGACGAAGCGAGGCACGCTTTCGTCATATCCGTAAGGAGCTGCCAACGGTTCGCCCTTGTCGTCGATAATCACGTAGTAGGGTTGGGCATTAGCCCCGAACTTGTAGCGTTGCAGGAAGCTCCATTTTTCGCCCACGGTGGTCAGCTTCACCTGCTTGCCGTTTTCGGTCACGGTGATAGGTTTGCTCAGTTTCTCCTTATCGTCGACCATGAGGGTGATGAGTACATACTGCTTTTCGAGAATCTCTTTTACTTTCGGGTCGGTCCAGACCGAAGCCTCCATCTTGCGGCAGTTGACGCAACCATAGCCCGAGAAGTCGATCAGAATCGGTTTCTTCTCTTTGCGGGCATAAGCCAAACCCTCGTTGTAATCGTTGAAGGCGGCGTGCACCTCCTGATCGTAGAGGTTGAAGTCCTGAGTATACAAGGGAGGAGCGAATGCGCTGATGGCTTTCAGCGGAGCACCCCACAGGCCGGGAATCATGTAGATGGAGAACGACAGCGATACGATAGCCAGGAACAACCGGGGTACCGACACATATTTTACCGGTGAGTCGTGCGAGAAACTGATTTTGCCCAGCAGATAGAATCCCAGCAGGGCGAAGATGACAATCCAGAGTACCAGGAAGGTCTCACGGTCGAGGATGTGCCAGCCATAGGCCAGGTCGGCCACCGAGAGGAATTTGAGCGACAGGGCCAGTTCCAGAAAACCCAGCACCACTTTGACCATATTCAACCAGCCGCCCGATTTGGGCATCTGTTTCATCAGTGAGGGGAACATGGCGAAGAGAGCAAACGGTATGGCCAGGGCGATGGCAAAACCACCCATACCCACAGCCGGGGCCAGCTTGCCACCCCACGAGGCAGCCTCGACCAACAGGGTGCCGATGATGGGACCCGTGCAGGAGAAGGAGACCAGAACCAGCGTAAAGGCCATGAAGAAGATGGCGATGATGCCGGTAGCGGTGTCGGCCTTACGGTCGAGCTTGTTACTCCACGATGCCGGCAGAGTAATCTCGAAGGCTCCGAAGAAGGAGACGGCAAAGAGTACCAGCAGAGCAAAGAAGAGTATATTGAAGAGGGCGTTGGTGGCCAGGTCGTTCAAGGCGCTGGCTCCGAACAGCAAGGTGATGAGCAACCCTACACCCACGTAGATGACAATGATGGAGAGCCCGTAGAGAATGGCCTCGCCGATGGCTTTACGACGGCTTTGCTGTTTCTTGAGGAAGAAGCTCACCGTGAGCGGAATCATGGGCCATACGCAGGGCGTGAGCAGCGCCAGCAGACCGCCTACGAAACCCGACAGGAAGATGAACCAGAGGGAGTCGGAGTGATGTACGCCGTCGCTGTCCATGGATTGAATCTGCTCGATAACCGGTTGCCAGCCCGGCTGGTCGGTCCGGCTCGACGATGATTTGGTGTTGAAGGCGACCGGCGTCATGACCGGGGCCGGAGCGGCCTCGGCCTGGCTTTCGCCAAACGAAAATTCATATTTGGTCGGTGGCAGACAGGTCACGTCGTTACAGGCCTGGTAGGTGATATAGCCGGTAATCTTGAAGTTGTCGGGGTCGTCGATGGTAAGGGCCTGTTTGAAATCGATTTTGGAGTTGTACCATCCCAGCTTCATGTCGAACAGCGAGCTGTACTCTTCGTGCGGACGTTGAGCCGGTGTCACCTCACCCTTCAGCGATACCTGCGACAGTTCGTCGAACGAAAACGACGTGGGGATAGGTCCGCCCTGGGGAATGTCGGTGGCATAGAGATGCCATCCGTCCTCGATAAAGGCGTGAAAAACGATTTCTTTCTCTTGGCCTTCGCCTTGCAGGGAGACTTTCCATTTGACCGGTTCCAGTATCTGTGCCTGAACGCCTATGCAGAGGAATAGGCTCACAATCGATAGGAGCAAATTTTTTCTCATAACAACTCTGTTTTAGTGGGGCAAAGATAACTTTTATCTGCCAAATGAAAAACCGATTGACCGATATGATTTGGGTAATAATAGATAAAATATGTAGATGAACAAAAATAGTATTCGATATGTGGATAATAATTTTTACCTTTGCCTTGAATGAAAAGATGTAGCTGAACCCGGCAGAATAGCCTGTTTTTTTATTGGGTATTGTCGGCGTTTGCGCTATCTTTGTGCAAAATAAAAAGAGTAAGAACCCGTTAAAAACGATAGATGATTAACAAAATAATTGCGGAAGAAAAAATACAGCAAGTACGCAAACTGATAGAGAAGAAAGAAAAGATCGTCATTACTTGCCACGTTTCTCCCGATGGCGATGCCATAGGAGCTTCGTTGGGGTTGTATCATTTTCTCGATGGGCTGGGCAAGGAGGTGAACGTGGTCGTTCCCGATCTGTTGCCGAGGAACCTGCTTTTTCTGAAGGGTTCGAAAGAGATTGTCGTCTATACGCGCTATCCCGAGTTTGCCGAAAAACTGATAACCGAGGCCGAGCTCATTTTCTGTCTCGACTTCAATGCGCTCAACCGCATCGACCGCCTGCAAAAGTCGGTATCGCTCTCCGAAGCCAAGAAGGTGCTCATCGACCATCACCTCAATCCCGAGGAGTTTTGCGACATCACCATCTCGCATCCCGAGGTGGCATCGACCAGCGAGCTGATATTCCGCCTTATCTGTCGCATGGGCATGTTCGACCGCATGAGCCTCTACTCGGCCGAAGCCATCTATACGGGCATGATGACCGATACCGGCAACTTTACCTACAACTCCAATACTCCCGAAATTTACTACATCATTGCCGAACTGGTGAAACTGGGTATCAACAAAGACCGCATCTATGCCTTGGTCTACAATACCAATACGGTCGACAAGATACGGTTGAACGGCTATGCCGTGAGTGAGAAGATGGAGATATTTCCCGAATACAAGGCGGCTCTGATTTCGCTCACTCGTGAGGAGTTGAAAAAATACGACTACCACAAGGGCGACAGCGAGGGGCTGGTCAATGTGCCGCTGGGCATCGAGGGTATCCGCTTCTCGACCTTTCTGCGGGAAGACAAGGAGTATATCAAGGTATCGATGCGCTCCAAGGGATTCTACCCGGTCAACAAGGTAGCAGCCGAACACTTCAACGGCGGCGGTCACCTGAATGCGGCCGGCGGCGAATTTCACGGAACGATGGAAGAGGCTCAGGCTCTGCTGCGCAGCATCTTGCCCCTCTATGACAAATATATGGCAAAAGACAAAGAATAATCGATTGATAAATTATGAATAAGTTAGCACAAGTTTTAATTGTTTTGTTCGCAGGCGTAACCCTTTTGTCGTCGTGTAACGATGGCAAGTCGTATGCCGACTTGTTGAAAGAAGAAGACAAGGCCGTGAAAACGTTTCTGGCCGACAAGATAGTCATCAACGAGATACCGGCCGACTCGGTATTCATCTCCTTGCAGGATGTCCCCAACAACGACACGTTGGCGGTACCATACTACAAACTCGATACCGACGGCAATGTCTACATGCAGGTGCTCGAGCCGGGCGATATGAACGACCGTTTCGAGAAGGGCAACGACGTGAATCTGCGCTTCCTGCGTTACGACCTGAAAGCGCTGGTGGCCGGCAGCAATCCTTCGCCGGTAGGGAATACCAACCCCTCCGACTACATTACGATTCGCTTCGGCGAAACTACCCTGTCGTCGACCACTCAATACGGTACGGGCATACAGTACCCCATGTACTTCCTGGGGAATGAATGCCGGGTCAATCTGCTCATCCGGGCCAAAGCCGGATTTACTGCCGAGACCTCGACCGTGATGCCTTATCTATACTATGTACAATACAATAAATCAAAATAATAAAGCTATATGTCTCTTATTAAATCTATTTCAGGAATACGCGGTACGATCGGAGGGAAAGCCGGCGAAGGGCTCAATCCGCTCGATATCGTCAAGTTTACGGCAGCTTATGCTACCTTTATTCGTAAAAATTCACCGGTAAAGACCAATAAGATTGTAGTAGGACGCGATGCCCGTATTTCCGGCGAAATGGTAAAACACACCGTAATCGGTACCCTCATGGGTATGGGCTTCGATGTGGTAAACATCGGGTTGGCCACCACGCCTACCACCGAAATTGCGGTTACCATGGAGAAGGCTTGCGGCGGTATTATCCTGACGGCCAGCCATAACCCCAAGCAGTGGAATGCCTTGAAGCTGCTTAACGAGAAGGGCGAGTTTCTGAATGCTGCCGAGGGACAGGAGGTGCTGCGCATCGCCGAGGCCGAGGACTTCGAGTTTGCCGAAGTCGACGAGTTGGGCCAACTGTATGTGAACAATACCTACACCCAGAAACATATCGAGAGCGTACTGGCTCTCGACCTGGTCGATGTCGATGCTATCCGCAAGGCCAACTTTACCGTGGCCATCGACTGCGTCAACTCGGTGGGCGGTATCGTTATCCCCGCTTTGCTGAAGGCTCTGGGCGTGAAGAATATCATCGAACTGAACTGCACGCCCGATGGCAAATTCCCCCACAATCCCGAGCCGCTGCCCGAGAACCTCACCCAGATAGCCGGGGTGATGAAAGAGGGTCGTGCCGATGTCGGTTTCGTAGTTGACCCCGATGTAGACCGTCTGGCTATCGTTTGCGAGAATGGCGACATGTTTGTCGAGGAGTATACGCTGGTTGCCGTGGCCGACTATGTACTGAAACACACGCCCGGCAATACGGTGTCGAACCTCAGCTCGTCGAGAGCTCTCCGCGACGTGACCCGTTCGTACGGACAGCAATACAACGCCTCGGCCGTGGGCGAGGTGAATGTAGTTACCCTGATGAAACAGACCGGAGCCGTTATCGGCGGCGAGGGCAACGGTGGAGTCATCTATCCCGCCAGCCACTACGGTCGCGATGCGTTGGTAGGTATCGCCCTGTTCCTTTCGCACCTGGCCAAATCGGGCAAAACCGTCAGCCAGTTGAAAGCTACCTATCCGGCTTACAGCATTGCTAAACAGAAGATACAGCTTACCCCCGACATCGACGTGGACGCCCTGCTGGCTGCCGTGAAGAGCAAGTATGCCCAGTACGACATCACCGACATCGACGGTGTGAAGATAGACTTTCCCGACAGCTGGGTACACCTGCGCAAGTCGAATACCGAGCCGATTATCCGGGTTTATTCCGAGGCCCGCACACCCGAATTGGCCGAAGAGGCTGCTGCCGGCGTGATGGCCGTAATTGCCGAGATGACCAAAAAATAAGCTGCGGGTCGAGAGACCGCAACTCACCGATATAGCCG
>NZ_JANRHM010000089.1:0-315 GCF_024733785.1 Barnesiella sp. ET7 | reverse complement strand
TAACGCCCTCGTAGTTCAACGGACTGCCAAAGTCCGAGTATTAACCATATAATAAAAGATAAAGCTATGAATCAAGCAATCATCGCAAGTGTACCGATGGCACCGATGCAGATGCCTGTGGTACGTAGAAGAAGAGTAAAGGTCACTGAACCTGAAATCAAGTTGCCGCCAAGAGGCTCACGAGGTCCGGTACATATATCGGAGCTGCTCAATCCCATTCTGGAGATAAGCAAGCATCCTGACCGTAACAGACTGCTTGCAGAGTTCTTCAACCAGTGAACATCACAAGAAAATAATTCAGTATTAACATTAAAT
>NZ_JANRHM010000088.1:0-362 GCF_024733785.1 Barnesiella sp. ET7 | reverse complement strand
CGGCTCAAGCAGGGAGCGTGTGGCGGATGTGCGTATCGTTGCCGCCACCAACGAGAATATGGAGAAGGCTATTGCTGACGGTCGTTTCCGTGAGGACCTTTATCACCGTTTAGGTGAGTTTGAAATACACCAACCATCACTATGCGAGTGCCCCGAAGATATACTCCCGCTTGCCAACTTCTTCCGAGAAAAATATTCTGCGGAGCTTCATAGGAAAATAACGGGCTTCACGGCTGAAGCGGAACGGTTGTTGCTCTTACACTCCTGGTCAGGTAACATCAGGGAGTTGCAGAACAAGATTAGACGGGCAGTATTGATGGCCAAAGATACGCTCATCGACTATGCGGATTTGAACATCACAT
>NZ_JANRHM010000087.1:0-362 GCF_024733785.1 Barnesiella sp. ET7 | reverse complement strand
AGGCTCAAGCAGGGAGCGTGTGGCGGATGTGCGTATCGTTGCCGCCACCAACGAGAATATGGAGAAGGCTATTGCTGACGGTCGTTTCCGTGAGGACCTGTATCACCGTTTAGGTGAGTTTGAGATACACCAACCATCACTATGCGAGTGCCCCGAAGATATACTCCCGCTTGCCAACTTCTTCCGAGAAAAATATTCTGCGGAGCTTCATAGGAAAAGAACGGGCTTCACGGCTGAAGCGGAACGGTTGTTGCTCTCACACTCCTGGTCAGGTAACATCAGGGAGTTGCAGAACAAGATTAGACGGGCAGTATTGATGGCCAAAGATACGCTCATCGACTATGCGGATTTGAACATCACAC
>NZ_JANRHM010000086.1:0-374 GCF_024733785.1 Barnesiella sp. ET7 | reverse complement strand
TGCTATGGGAAGAATAGGTGTCTTTAGAAAAGAATTACGGCACCCGTTGGCGCCGTAACTCTCTCTACTCTTGTCACACCGTATCGTACCTCCCGCTTGGTCGATGCGATTATCATCCTTGAGAGCTGTTCCGACTGATGTTCGTCCAATGGTCTGCATGACTGCTTCTTTTTAGTGTCCTTACTCATAGTTATCATCCTTTTGTTCCGATGGTTGTCTTGAACTCATATACAGCCTTGTCATCCTTGATGGTCGGGCCGTGTACGGTTGCTGTTGTCAGTTCCGGATAGATGTTCGAGTAGAAGCTCATCACACTCTCCGGAGAGTCGTTCGGATTGGGATCAGGAAGTGTAATCATCTCTGTACCTTTCTTA
>NZ_JANRHM010000085.1:0-374 GCF_024733785.1 Barnesiella sp. ET7 | reverse complement strand
CAAGAAAGGTACAGAGATGATTACACTTCCTGATCCCAATCCGAATGACTCTCCGGAAAGTGTGATGAGCTTCTACTCGAACATCTATCCGGAACTGACCACGGCAACCGTACACGGCCCGACCATCAAGGATGACAAGGCTGTATATGAGTTCAAGACAACCATCGGAACAAAAGGATGAAAACTATGAGTAAGGATACTAAAAAGAAGAAGTCATGCAGACCATTGGACGAACATCAATCGGAACAGATCGCAAGGATGATAATCGCATCGACCAAGCGGGAGGTACGATACGGTGTGACAAGAGTAGAGAGAGTTACGGCGCCAACGGGTGCCGTAATTCTTTTCTAAAGACACCAATTCTTCCCATAGCG
>NZ_JANRHM010000084.1:0-375 GCF_024733785.1 Barnesiella sp. ET7 | reverse complement strand
GGCCTTCTTCATATGCTTCTCGTACTTCTCACGCTTCTCCTTCTCCTCCTTGGTCTCCTTAGCCTTGGCATCCTTTGCCGCCTTACTGTTGGCAGCGGCCTTGTCTGCCTGCTTCTCGAACTCCATCAAATTGGAGATAAGCCCCGTAGCCTTGCGTATAGGCTGCATGATGTGTTGCAGGAACTCTGCATCCATCTCTTCGGGAGTGCCCGTTAGTGTCAGCGGAATGATGTGGTTTGCTGCCTCATCTTTAAGTCCGTTGGCCTTCGGCAATGTTGATACAGTAAGCTGTCCGTTCGCTTTGCGGATGACGAGCGTAAGATCTACGCTCTCGGTCATCATCTGTGAAATTGATGTGAAAAACATAACTTTATG
>NZ_JANRHM010000083.1:0-375 GCF_024733785.1 Barnesiella sp. ET7 | reverse complement strand
TATAAAGTTATGTTTTTCACATCAATTTCACAGATGATGACCGAGAGCGTAGATCTTACGCTCGTCATCCGCAAAGCGAACGGACAACTTACTGTATCAACACTGCCGAAGGCTAATGGGCTGAAAGATGAGGCTGCAAACCACATCATTCCGCTGACACTAACGGGCACTCCCGAAGAGATGGATGCAGAGTTCCTGCAACACATCATGCAGCCTATACGCAAAGCTACGGGGCTTATCTCCAATTTGATGGAGTTCGAGAAGCAGGCAGACAAGGCTGCTGCCAACAGCAAGGCGGCAAAGGATGCCAAGGCCAAGGAGACCAAGGAGGAGAAGGAGAAGCGTGAGAAGTACGAGAAGCATATGAAGAAGGCA
>NZ_JANRHM010000082.1:0-416 GCF_024733785.1 Barnesiella sp. ET7 | reverse complement strand
AATTGGTTACTAACTTCCGCTATGGATTCACGACTTTGGAGTGAATCCCTCCCCGAGCCGCAGGCGAGTGGCAAGTTTGTTTTGAGTGCCCGAAAATATTTCGGGTGCCTCAAAACACAACTTGCTATGTTCGCTTGAACATGAATTTTCCTTCGTAAAATTGGCTATCGCCGTTCCCCTCAGAGAGAAGCATCCGAAAACTCCGTTCGTCGTGCGTCCATAGACCTTTCGGGTGCAAAGTTATACAGGCGTATTCTATTGATAAATAGCGAATTATATGCAATGTGATGACATATGATGACATGTGTAGTCAGAGGCTTGACGACATAGTGATTATTCCAATTTTTCGCTATTTCTTTGCGTCAGAAATGGTGCAACAAACCAATAATTGATTGCCTGATTATGTGATTAAGGAT
>NZ_JANRHM010000081.1:0-416 GCF_024733785.1 Barnesiella sp. ET7 | reverse complement strand
TATTGGTTACTAACTTCCGCTATGGATTCACGACTTTGGAGTGAATCCCTCCCCGAGCCGCAGGCGAGTGGCAAGTTTGTTTTGAGTGCCCGAAAACATTTCGGGTGCCTCAAAACACAACTTGCTATGTTCGCTTGAACATGAATTTTCCTTCGTAAAATTGGCTATCGCCGTTCCCCTCAGAGAGAAACATCCGAAAACTCCGTTCGTCGTGCGTCCATAGACCTTTCGGGTGCAAAGTTAGACAGGTGTATTCTATTGATAAATAGCGGGTTATATGCTATGTGATGACATATGATGACATGTATAGTCAGAGGCTTGACGACATAGTGATTATTCCAATTTTTCGCTATTCCTTTGCGTCAGAAATGGTGCAACAAACCAATAATTGATTGCCCGATTAAGCGATTAACGAA
>NZ_JANRHM010000080.1:0-421 GCF_024733785.1 Barnesiella sp. ET7 | reverse complement strand
CTGGTTCTGCTATCAGGCTATCGTGGATATGGGTATCAACATCGGAGTGGTAGATAAGATACTGCTCAACTTTCAGAATACGGCAGGGCTGTTCAGCAACCTGCTTGTGACAAAGGTCTTCGCCATCATATTCTTGGCTCTCTCGTGCCTCGGTACAAAGGGAGTCAAGAATCAGAAGATGACCTGGCAGAAGATTTATGCGACCTTCCTCGGAGGTCTTGTACTCTTCTTTATGAACTGGTGGTTGCTCGACCTGCCGTTCTCGCCAATTGTGAATATGGTTATCTATACCATTACGATAACTGTCGGATATATCCTTCTGCTTATGTCGGGAGTATGGATTAGCCGTATGTTCAAGCATAACCTTATGGAAGATGTCTTCAATGTGGCCAACGAGAGTTTTATGCAGGAGACACGACTG
>NZ_JANRHM010000008.1:0-181826 GCF_024733785.1 Barnesiella sp. ET7 | reverse complement strand
GAGGGTATGGCACAATTACGGAAACGGGGTCACATCTTGTTTTCAGACGCAACCCCGGATAATTAAATTCTTGTGGAGCTGGAGGGATTCGAACCCTCGTCCAAACGAGGAACTAATGAGCTTTCTACATGCTTATCTTCGCTTTGATTGTCGGGTACAGACAAGACCGAAGCCACCAATCTGTACCTTAGTTTCTAAAATTTCATCGTCGGCCCGAAACCTGCCTCCGACTATTTCCGATATTATTGCACCACCGATTCGGTACGCTTCGGAACCACAGCAACCGGGTGATGTCTTGTCTCCGCAACTGTTGCAGAGATTAAGCTAATCTACTGTACTTCGATTAAGCAGCAAGAGCGTAGTTATTTTCGCCAGTTAAATTTTTGCTGTCTGAGATTATAGAGCGGGGCAACAAACGCTCTGCATGCTTACCCACCACTTCTACCCGCTGTCAAAACCGGTCAGCCCCAGTGGTAAACTTCGTTCTCCCCCTCGAACGCTTTCGATGAGGGACAACAAAGATAATGCTTTTCCGGCAGATTCTACCGGCTTCCCCGAAAAAAAATGAATTACAGGTCTCAACTCTTCAACAGCAGAATGAGTTTGATGGCCAGGTCGAAGAGCACGATTTTGGCATTGGCGTTCTGCCCGATGTCGTTCTGGGCATCGCTCAGGTGCTTCATTATGGCCTGTACGTTGCGCTCGTGAATGAAGGGGGCAAAGCGGGTCGAGAACTGCTCCTCCTCGCGATTCATATACGACAGTTCGGGCATGTGCAGGTTGTAGATATAGTTCTCGCGCACCATGCGCTGGGCATAGGCCAGGAAACGGCGCAGGCGCTCGCGACCCAGGTCGGCCACCTCTTCGCTCCACGCCTTCAGGTCTTTTATCTTGCGCCCGTAGGCCAGGCGCATCACCTGCACAAAGTAGTTGAAGAACAGGCGGCTCTCCTCGTTCAACTGGAGCGACTCGCACGCCCGCAGATAGCTGCCCTCGGCCACATGGGCTACAGCCAGGGCATCCTGCGCGGCAATGCCGTAACGGCTCTGCAACGCCTCGGCAATGACCGGCGTGGGGAGCGAACGCATCTCGATGAGTTGCGACCGCGACCGTATGGTACCCAGCACCCGCTCGGGGTTGTTGCTCACCAGCAGGAAGACACTGCCGGGATAGGGCTCCTCGAGCAGCTTGAGCAGCTTGTTGGCACAGGTATCGTTCATGCGCTCGGGCAACCAGATAATCATGATTTTATAAGGCGACTCGTAGCTCTTCAGCGACATCTTGCGCAGAATGCTCTCGCTCTCCTCGCCATAAATCATGGCCTGCTTGTTCTCGGCATTGATGTAGCTCAGCCACGAGTCGATGCCGAAATAGGTATGTTCTTTCAAGAACTCGCACCACTCGGGCAGATAGTCGTCGCAGATGCGTTTCTTCTTCTCGACCTTGACAATGGGAAAGACAAAATGCAAGTCGGGATGCGTGAAGGCCGCATACTGCTTGCACGACGGGCACACCCCGCAGGCATCGCCCTGCTGACGGTTGGTACAGTGTATATAGCGGGCATAGGCCATGGCCATGGCAAACTTGCCTATCCCCTCGGGACCGCACAACAGTTGGGCATGAGCTATGTGGCCGCTTTCGACCGAACGCAGCAACCGCTGTTTCACCTCGTCTTGCCCGATTACATCTTTGAAAAACATATCGCGTTCTCTCCCCTCTTCTCTTTTAATAAACCTGCTTGGCTATCTGGTAGACACTGTCGACAGCCATGAGCGAATAGAAGTGTATGCTGGGCACTCCCCTCGCCTTCAATTCGCGCGACTGGGCCGTGCACCACTCGATGCCCACCTGCTTCACCTGCGAGTCGTCCTTGCACTTGACCACCTCGCGCACCAGCGCATCGGGTATGTCTACATGGAATACCCGCGGCAACAGGGTGAGCTGCGAGGCCTTCGAGATGGGTTTCAGCCCCGGCACGATAGGCACGGTGATACCGGCAGCCCGGCAGCGGTCCACGAAGTTGAAGAACTTGCTGTTGTCGAAAAACATCTGCGTCACGATGTAGTCGGCCCCCATGTCGACCTTCGCCTTCAGCCACTTCATGTCCTCGTCGGGGTTGGGCGACTCGTCGTGCTTCTCGGGATAGCCGGCCACCCCGTAGGAGAAGGGGCGCGAGCTGACTACATCCATGGGGGTGCCGTCGATGAAGAAACCCTCGTTGAAACGGTTCACCTGCTGCTCCAGCTCGATGGCATGCTCATACCCGCCCGGCACCGCCGTGTAGCGGCTCTCGTGTTTGGCCTTGTCGCCCCGCAGGATAAGCAGGTCACATATCCCCAGAAAGTTGAGGTCGATCAAAGCATACTCGGTCTCGTGGGCCGAGAAGCCGCTGCATATCATGTGAGGCACCGTAGGTATCTGGTATTTGTTCTTGATGGCGGCGGCCACCGCTACCGTACCGGGACGGCTGCGCTCCGATACCCGGCGGAACAATCCGTCGGGCGTATCCTTGTAGACCAACTCGCTGCGATGTGTCGTAATATTGATATAGAGAGGATCAAATTCACGCAGCGTGTCGATAGTCTTGAACGACTTCTCGATACTGCTCCCCTTCAGCGGGGGTAATATTTCAAACGAAAAACCGGTACTCCCGTTATTCTTCAGTAAATCGGCAACCTTCATAACTCTTTTTTCTGCGAGGTCCTCGCCGGGAATTGTCTCACCCCGACAGGTCACCTCCTGTTGACACATCTTTTTTACGAAAGACAAATGTACAATAAAATCCCGAAAAAGAGAAAACCGCCTACTCCTTTCTGCTTCAACTGTTAAAGACTATATATAAAACAGCCATTTTCGATTCACATTGATTAAAATAGATTAAACGCAAGAAAATTTCTGCTCAAATATTATGTTTGAAAACATATTTACCCCTATATTTGCACTGTGTTTTTCATGGTATTAGATTTAAGGTTAACAAAGATTGGTTGTCGTGAGACAATCAATTTTTTTTTGTGCCTACCCGAAAGGGGGCAACCGTACGCTCCCAATAGATAAAGTCAACTTGCACACCTCCCACCCAAATGTTAGAATATCCAAACAATACCCAAAAAGAGGGAGGTAATTTGGTTTGTATACCCAAAGATTGTATTTTTATCCCCGAGATAAGTCCTTATTCAGGACAAAACCTAATAAAAACCTATTTTTATAAAAAAAGACTGATATGAAAAAGTACATTTGCACAGCATGTGAGTGGGTTTACGACCCCGCAGTAGGTGACCCCGATGGTGGCATCGCTCCCGGCACTCCGTTTGAGGATCTGCCCGAAGATTGGGTTTGCCCGGTTTGCGGCCTTGGTAAAGACGCATTCGAAGAGGTAAGCGAATAATTCGCGCCACACCTTACACCATAGAGAGTCTGTATCGCCCACTCGGCGGTACAGACTTTTTTTTATTGCCCCACTCGATGATGACGTGCAGGTCTCCCTGCACTCAATACGGGACCCAGGAGTGAGCGGTTGTGAGGATTCACCTTTACGGGAATTTCCCTACCCGGGCACTCATGGATTCCGCATCGGAGTGCGGAATGACAGAAACAGTGAGGAATGACAAAATCCACAAAAAATTTTCGTTCATTTCAGATTCTCTACAAAATCAAATGTATAAATTTGAAACATGAAAATACTGATTGTAGAAGACGAACCCTCCCTGCGGGAGATTATGCAACGGGCACTGGCACAGGAGCGCTATGTGGTCGAGACGGCTACGAACTATGCCGAGGCCGATGCCAAACTGGCGGCCTATACCTACGACTGCATTCTGCTCGACATCATGCTGCCCGACGGCAACGGGCTGCAGCTGCTCGAACATCTGAAGCAGCAACGCAAGCGCGAAAACGTGATTATCATCTCGGCCCGCGACTCGCTCGACGACAAGATTCTGGGGCTCGACATGGGGGCCGACGACTACCTGCCCAAGCCCTTCCACACGGCCGAACTGCTGGCCCGCATCAAGAGTGTGCTGCGGCGGGGCAAGAGCGGCGGCGAAATGGCGCTGTGCCTGGGCAACGTATCGCTCGAGCCCGAGAGTTCGCGGGTACTGGTGGCCGGTCACGAGCTACCGTTGCTGAAGAAGGAGTTCGACATCTTGTTCTATTTCATGCAACGCCCCAACCACCTGGTCGACAAGTCGGTCCTGGCCGAAGCCGTGTGGGGCGACCACGCCGACCAGGCCGATAACTTCCACTTCGTTTATGCCCAGATGAAGAACCTACGCCGCAAGCTGGCCGATGCCGGTGCCGACATCGAGATAAAATCGGTCTACGGGTTCGGCTACAAACTTATCCCCCCGACCGAATAAAACCTCTATCGCCGCATGAAACTGATCTATCGCATAGCGTTGCGCCTCTCGGCCGTACTCATCCCGCTCATGGCTTTGTGGGCCACGCTGTTCTATTTCATGACGGTCGACGAAATCAACGACGAGGCCGACGACGCCCTCGCCGACTACTCCGAACTGATTATCGTGCGCATGCTGGCCGGTCGGGAGCTTCCCCCGCTGAACAGCGGCTCGAACAACAGCTACTCGATTACCCCGGTCCCGCGCGAGTATGCCGACTCGAAATCGCATATCGAGTATTACGACGCCGAGGTCTACATCCCCGAAAAGGAGGAGACCGAGCCGGCCCGTATCCTCTCGACCATCTTTTGCGACAACGACGACAACTACTACGAACTGAAGGTGGCCATGCCTACCTTCGAAAAGGAGGACCTCGTGCGCACCATCCTCTTCTGGATTGTCCTGCTCTACCTGGTTCTACTCCTTACCCTCATCGGGGTAACCACCTGGATATTCCACCGCAGCATGCGCCCGCTATACGCCTTGCTGCACTGGCTCGACAATTTTACACTGGGGAAAAACAACACGCCGGTTCCCGACGATACCCAAATTACGGAATTTCACAAGCTCAACGTAGCGGCCCAAAAGGCAGCCAACCGTGCGGAGCTGCTCTTCGACCGGCAGAAACAGTTCATCGGCAACGCCTCGCACGAACTGCAAACCCCGCTGGCCATTCTGGGCAACCGCATCGAGTGGTTGCTCGACAATACCGAGCTGAACGAGAAACAGGTCGAAGAGCTCTTCAAGATGCAACGCTCGCTCAGTCACATCGTCCGCCTCAACAAGACGCTGCTGTTGCTCACCAAGATAGAGAACGGACAGTTCCCCGAGAGCACCGAAGTAGACATTGCCGCCCTCATCCGGGAGCAGGCCCCGCTCTACAACGAAATCTACGAATCGCGCCAGATCGACTGCCGCATCGACTTCCCCGACCGCTTTGTCGTCTCGATGAACGACTCGCTGGCCTCGACCCTCATCACCAACCTGCTCAAGAATGCCTATGTGCACACCGAGCCCGGCCACAGCATCGACATCGCGCTGCATAACCGCACGCTCACCATCGCCAACGACGGCGACACTCCGCTCGATGCCGACCACATATTCGACCGCTTCTACCAGGGGAACAAGAAAGAAGGTTCTACCGGTCTGGGGCTGGCGCTGGTCAAGGCCGTATGCCGCTACTACAACCTCGACATCGAGTACCGATATACCGACGGGCGGCACTGTTTTGCCGTCACCTGGCCCCCGAAGTGAGAAAAAAGTGATTTTTTTCGAGAAATTTCCCGAAATTTCAAATTCGCTTCAAAATTGTACTCAATCTTTGTACCATCAAAAGAAAACAAATGTATAACCCATAAAATTTTGAACATTATGAAAAAGTTATTGATTCTCTCGACCATTCTGATGATCTTCGGCATTACCACCGCTTGCGCCGACAACGACAAACCCATTGCCGTAACCCAGTTGCCCGCCAAGGCCCAACAATTCATCAAGAGCTATTTCCCCAACGAAAAAGTGGCTCTGGCCAAAGTTGAGCGGGAATTCCTGGAGACCCGCTACGAAGTGGTATTCACCAACAGCTCGAAGGTAGAGTTCTGGAAAGATGGCGAGTGGAAAGAGATCGACTGCAAATACTCGGTCGTTCCCACGAAACTCATCCCCACCCAAATCGCTCAATATGTATCGCAGAACTATCCCGACACCCAAATCGTAAAAATCGACCGGGACAAACGGGACTACGAGGTAAAGATCACCAACGGTCTGGAACTGACATTCGACAAACAATTTAATCTGATAGACATAGACGATTAACCGCACCACATCGTTGGTTTATGGGGCCCGTTCTCGCAGAGATTGCGAGAACGGGTTTTTCCTTTTACCCGGTCTGCATCCACACGGCACCGCAACAATCCCCGCGTACCGGCAAAAAAAATACCGCCGAAGAGAAGAGTCTCCGGCGGTATTTTTTCAACCTATACTTATATCTTACTTGATAATTTCGAGGCGTTTGAAACACTTCTCGATCTTATCGAGAGCAATGTCTACTTGAGCACGTGTGTGCGTAGCCATCAGCGAGAAGCGAATCAGCGTATCTTTGGGAGCTACGGCCGGAGCCACAACCGGGTTGACGAAGATACCCTCGTCGAAGAGGTCGCGGGTTACCCGGAAGGTCTTCTCGTTGTCGCGGATAAAGAGCGGGATAATAGGCGTGCAGGTGTTGCCTATCTCGCAACCGATGCGACGGAAACCTTCGAGAGCGTAGTTGGTCACATCCCACAGGTTGGCGATACGCTCGGGCTCACTCTCCATAATGTCGAGGGCGGCACCTACGGCAGCCGTCGAAGCCGGCGTGATGCTGGCGCTGAAGATATAGGAGCGAGAGTTGTGACGCAGGTAATTGGCCGTCACCTTGTCGGTAGCGATGAATCCGCCCAGCGAAGCCAGCGACTTGCTGAAGGTACCCATAATCAGGTCTACATCGTCGGCTACCCCGAAGTGGTCGCAGGTACCACGACCGTTGCGGCCGAAGACACCGATACCGTGAGCCTCGTCGACCATCACGGCGGCATTGTATTTCTTGGCCAGACGCACAATCTCGGGCAGGTTGGCTACGTCGCCCTCCATCGAGAAGACACCGTCGGTCACAATCAGTTTCACCTTGTCGGGATCGCAGTTACGCAGTTGCTCTTCGAGCGATTCCATATCGTTGTGACGATATTTTACCGGAGTCGAGAAAGACAAACGGCGGCCTTCGATAATCGAAGCATGGTCGAGCTCGTCCCACAAAATATAATCGCCACGGCCGGTCACACAGGATACGACACCCAGATTGACCTGAAATCCAGTTGAGTAAATGATAGCCTCTTCCTTACCCACAAACTTGGCCAACCGATGTTCCAACTCTTCGTGAATATCGAGTGTACCGTTCAGGAATCGCGAACCGGCACAACCCGTACCATATTTACGGATGGCAGCGATAGCGGCTTCCTTGATTTTGGGGTGATTGGTAAGGCCTAAATAGCTGTTCGAACCGAACATCAAAACTTTTTTACCATTGATTAAGACCTCGGTGTCCTGATCGCTTTCTATCTTGCGGAAATAAGGATAAACACCCAGTGCCTTGGCTTTCTGCGGAGCATCATACTTCGACAGTTTCTCTTGCATCAATTTCATAGTTTATTGCTGTATCTATTTTGTTATAAACTATTTGCACAACCACGACGTTTCGTAAAGTGCCTTTGAAAATACAGGGTGCAAAGGTAACACAAATATCCGAATAAAAACCATTTTTACTAAAAAAAACTCCGCTTTATCTCTAAATTCGTATTTCATACTCCCCTGTTATCGAACAAATCATTATATTTGTAAATATGCTTTTTGTTATTTTTCTCATTCTTTCATAAAGGATGTAGAGTTACACGTCTCGATTACTCACAAAAAACGACAGTTATCCAACCAAAAGACCCGAAACATGACCACAAATTCAAGGCCCTGGCAATCGTTTACCATCTTCATAAGCAGTACATTTACCGACATGGACGCCGAGCGGGACTACCTGAACAACATCATCGCCCGTGATTTAGAACGCGAATTTGAGAAACGGCGTGTGTCGCTGACCTTTGTCGACCTGCGCTGGGGGGTGCACACCGATAAGGAGAAACGACAAGACGAGCGAGAACTCTCGGTTCTCAACGTATGTATGGAAGAGATAAAGAGAAGCCGCCCCTTCTTTGTGGCCCTGCTCGGCCATCGCTATGGATGGGTACCCTCTCAAGAGTGCTTCCAACGGATTCTCAACCAGATGGACGACGAAGACCGTTCTCTGCTGCAAGGAGCCGAAGGGTACAGCGTTACGGCCATGGAAATTCTGTTCGGGGCTCTGGGACGCAAGGACCTTCTGCCCCACAGTCTGTTCTACTTCCGCGACAAAGAGTCTTACGACAATATGCCTGCCGAAAAACTACCGCAGTACATCGACCCGGTAAATTCCGACAAACTGGAACACCTCAAACAGCATATCCGTTCACGCTGCGAAGCCGAGCGGTTAGACAACGTACACACCTATCGTTTGGAGTGGAAAGACGACCGCTTCACCCGGCTGGAAGAATGGGGCGAACAACTGAAACGGCAGTTACGCCACGAGATAGAGACCGAACTGGCCGACACGGCCAACACCGCACCCCAAACCTGGATTGAGGCAGAAGAGCTCCAACAAGAGATTTTCCGGCATACACAGACTCGCCTGTTTGTCGGGCGGCAGAAAGAGCTCGACACGTTGGAACATTTTGCCCTCACCCGACAAGGGGTCATAGTCATCCCAAGCTACCCCCTGATGGGGAAAAGCGCCCTGCTGTGTCAACTGTACACCCGGCTGGTGAAACGACCGGAGTTCATCGTGCTGCTGCACTGCACCAAGGTTTCGCTCTATGCCGACTATACCTACCGTATGTTTTGCCGATTCGCATCACGGCTATGTACCGAACTGAACATCCCGTATGCCGAACCCGACAAAGTCGGGAACAAAGCCCGTTTATATTTTCTGGATTTGGTACATCAGGCTACGGTAAACAAGCGTAAGGTTATACTTCTCATCGATTCGACCGACGCATTCCGCCCATCGGACGACGCATCCAATTACAGTTGGCTCCCCGACGAAGCCTGCTGCATACTCACTTGCAAAAAAACAGCCGAAGAGGGATACGAAAAGGAGATTACAATCTATAAACCAGAGGCTCAGGTGATGTCTCTTCCCTTTTTAACCCGGCAAGAGGCGCTATTGCTTCTTCAGGAGCAATGCCGGTTGTATCACAAGAGCATACCCGACTCCTTAATCGACCTGATTCTATCCAAAAAATACACCGGGGACGAACCTCTCGAATGGAGTCCCGACGGATATTATGCCTATTACAACCCCCTATGGATAAAACTCCTGGTCTGGTATCTGGTTTCGCTCGACGAGGCCGACTATGCCAAGGCCCGATACTCCGGCAGCGAGACCGACAACGAAAAAAGACTGGAGAACTACCTGCTCCAGTGTGTGCAGGAAGCTCCGGTCTTCCCCTCACACCTCATCATTCAATCCATCATTCCCCGCCTGCTGCACGACGTGGACAAAAATTTCTTATGGAACATCCTGTTTCTGCTCGCATTCTCCTACCGAGGCCTGAGCGAAACCGACCTCAAAGTGCTGCTGGGGCCATCGTGGAACCCGCTCGCATTCTCCAACATACACCACTATCTCAAAGACATACTTGTCCAAGACTACGAGTCGGGAACCTGGTATTTCACCTACCAGCACATATCACAAATGCTCAGCAAACTGCCCTCTCAAAGGACCAAGCAAGCCCTGTTTTTCAATCTGTCCCTATACTACCTCGGCCCGGGCAAGAACCGCCCCCACGCATCTCAAAAAGAGGTCTATTACTGTCTGATGGCCAATCTGCCCTTAACCGCCGCATACACTTGCATCGACCCCGACCTGAGTAACGAAAATCTGGAAACGACGGTTACCGAAATAACCGAAAACATCAAATCAGATGCTCCGGCAATGCTGCCCTGGGTTATCAACATGTTCTGCCTATCACGGGATCAAGCCCATCAATACAATCGAGAACGGGTTAACAACGATGATTTTTGGGAAATGATGGAATCGTACGGTTACACCCGATTATACCAGATAGCCATAGAGTACCTGTATCCGCAACTGAACTGGTGGAGAAAGGAGATTGCCTTGCAGTTTGCCCAAGGTATCGAGAACAGCGTCAAAGCGTATGCAGACCGCCACCCCGAAAACAGCGATGCCTGGAAACTGCTCAAAGAGCTTTATTACAAGATACTCGATTCGGCCGAAGCCATGGGAGATTTCCAAACGACCAAAAAGTACGCCCAGCTTATCGATTCGCTGGAGGCTGATAAAAAAGAGATACCGGACAGTATAGGCGACCAAATGAAAGGCCGGGCGGCCCTGAACGAAAAAGACTACGCACTCGCCGAAAAACTGTTTACACGTTCCTACTCGAAAGACAAGCAGAATTACCAGGCCTCACCCCACGACATTCAACTCGCATACAATATATTCTCCAGCTGCCTGCACTTGCTCGACCTGTATCGCCGCACGTCCAACCGGGACAAGCAACGGAGACTGATTGAAGAGGCTCAAACCTATATACCTCAGATTTCGGCCCGCACCGAGTTTCTTGACACCATAGCCGCTTTCTGTCACCTGGCCGGGCAAGCCTACGTCGATATGGACGACAGCAAAAAAGCTTTGCCATTCCTTATCCAAGCCATCGAGATGCGTACCGCCCTGCACGAACAGAACTTGCAAAACGACCACTACACCATCGAATTGGGCATTACCTATGAAACATTGGGCACCTACTACGAAGACCGCAACGAAAACAATCGGGCCTTGACCTGCTACCAAAAACAATTCGACCTGTTCCAGAAAGTTCTGATTGCAGACCCTCAAAACATGGAATGCCGGCACTTCTTGTTAATTGCCGCCTGCCACTTGTGGGATATACATAAAGAGGTATCGGACGAGCCTGACGAAAAGTGGGAAGAGCTGAACAACACCCTCGTACAATTAGGTATCACCACCGACTCTACGATATGGGAGCCCTATGAACTGCAACACGTCGGCCAGGCCTATTTCTTCTTATACCAGATCTGGGAAAAACAATCGCCCGAAGAGCAACTGTATACCCCGCAGGATATGTTCACCGCCCTGCTGGACGGTTGGGCCCTTCTCGAAAAATCTTTTATCCAAACCCAGATACCCCGCTTCATCGTGCTCGGCCTCTTCTGCCTGTACTACCGGTTGGAGATTGCCGTCAAATACGGCTTTGACCAGAAAGAGGTACTCGAGCTGTTGATCAACTCCTATTATACCTATCAAAGCCCGGAGGTATCTGCCGACATTCCATTGGGACAAACAATCGTTACAAGAATCGAACGAGTGCTCTCCATGTTGCAGAAAAAAAAGGCAACACCCTTGCAATCACTCTTCTCCTCGGCCTACGAAAAAGGCGACTATGCCGAAGCGATTGCCCGCTATGACGAGATACAAAACCCGTCTGTCCACGAGCAAATGGTCTATGCCCTCTGCCTGTTGAGAGCCAACCTGAAAAAGAAGGCCGAGCTCATATTCAACGACATCCGCCAACAGGCCACCGAGCGGGATGTCCGGTTGCTGGCTACCCTCAATTTAGGCACATGCCTCTTGTTGAACGGCAAAATGGATGAGTTTCAAACGCTGTTCAAAGAGCTCACCGAGGTCGAGAAACAACGGGAACAGGCGCAACTGCTGCTCCATGCTTATCGCCTATATGCCTCCTCTCTCGAAGACAATCGCCCCTGGTACAAACGCTGGTTAGGGTCACGACCAACTACAAACCGTCCCCCCTTGTCTTTGCCCAAACCTTACGGTTGGGAAAAGATATAAACCGACAAATTGCAACCCGTAGAGCAAAGCCTATGTAAAAAGATAATATCCAATATATTACAATCGGTTACAACTTCCTGCTCCATCTATTATGGAATCAGGGATATCAGGTGAATATACCCAACCGCAAACCCTGCTTGTAATTGTTTTGTAATAAATTCGTCGGGTTATTACCCAGAATTTGAAAAAAAATTGCGAAATTTGCCGATTGTATAACCCTTATGACAGAGAACAAATATGAAATTCTCAGCACAACAAATAGCAGATTTTCTGCATGGTGAGCTGGTGGGCGATGCCTCGGTCGAGGTGAGCAACCTCTCCAAAATCGAAGAAGGCACCCCTGGGACACTCACCTTCCTGGCCAATCCCAAATACACGCATTATATCTACCAGACTCATGCCAGCATTGTGTTGGTACATCGCGAGTTCGAGCCCGAGCATCCCATCGAGGCCACGCTCATCAAGGTAGACGACCCCTATGCCTGCCTGGCCATGCTGCTCAACCTGGTGAACGCTTCGCTCACGGCCAAGCAGGGAATCGAACAACCCAACTACGTAGCCGCATCGGTCACGCTCCCCGACGATATTTACCTGGGAGCCTTTGCCTACATTGGCGAGCGGGTAAAACTGGGAAAGAATGTCAAGATATACCCGCAGGTATATGTGGGCAACGACGTCACCATCGGCGACAACGTCACCCTCTACCCGGGTGTGAAAATCTATCACAGCTGCGTAATCGGCAACAACTGCACCCTGCACGCAGGCGTTGTCATCGGAGCCGACGGTTTCGGGTTCGCTCCGCAGGCCAACGGCGAATATGCCAAGATTGCCCAGATAGGCAACGTGATTCTCGAAGATAATGTCGAGGTAGGTGCCAACACCACCATCGACCGCGCCACCATGGGCTCGACCATCATCCGCAAAGGGGTGAAACTCGACAACCTCATACAGATTGCCCACAACGTAGAGGTGGGCGAACACACCGTTATTGCCGCCCAGGCCGGTATCGCAGGGTCGGCCAAGGTGGGCAGCCACGCCATGATAGGCGGCCAGGTGGGTGTGGCCGGCCACATCAGACTGGGCGACCGCATTCAGGTGGGAGCTCAGTCGGGTATCCCCAACCACGTCGACGACGATGCCGTCATCATGGGTTACCCCGCCGTCCCCTCCAAAGAGTTTGCCCGGCAGGTGGTCTACATCAAGCGTCTGCCCGAACTGACTCGCACGGTCAAGGAGCTCTCCAAAGAGATAGAGTCGTTGAAAGAACAACTGAAAAACAAATAAAACTCAATATCGATGAAACAAAAAACCCTCAAAAACAGTTTCTCGGTGAGCGGAAAAGGATTACACACCGGTTTGGAAATCACCGCAACCTTCCTCCCCGCCCCCGAACATCATGGATATAAGATACAGCGTATCGACCTCGAAGGGCAACCCATTATCGAAGCGCTGGCCGAAAACGTAGTAGAGACCAGCCGGGGCACGGTGATTGCCGAAGGCGATGCCCGTGTAGGCACTATCGAACACGCTATGGCTGCCCTGTATGCCGCCGAAATTGACAACTGCCTCATTCAGGTAAATGCCCCCGAGCTGCCTATTCTCGACGGCAGTGCCGCCGTGTATGCCGAAGAGATAGAACGCTGTGGCCTCGTAGAGCAGAATGCCGAACGGGAATACTACCTGATTAAATCGAAAATCGAGTTGCACGACGAAGAGAGCGGTTCGTCGATTGTCGTTCTGCCCGACGATGAGTTCAGCATCAATACCCTCATCTCGTTCGACTCGCCCATACTGAGCAACCAGTTTGCCAGCCTCGACGACCTGCACGACTTCAAGAAAGAGATTGCCGGTGCACGCACCTTTGTCTTTGTGAGAGAGGTAGAGCCCCTCGTAAAGCACAACCTCATCAAGGGTGGAGACCTCGACAACGCCATCGTCATCTACGACCAAAAGACCTCGCAGACCGAGCTCGACCGTCTGGCCGACCTGCTGGGCGTGCCCCACAAGCATGTAGACGAACTCGGCTACATCAACAACAAGCCGCTCGAGTTTGACAACGAGCCGGCCCGCCACAAACTGCTCGACATCCTGGGCGACATCGCTCTGGTGGGCAAACCCATCAAGGGCCGCATCATCGCTACCCGTCCGGGGCATAAAATCAACAACCAGTTTGCCCGCCTCATCCGCAAGGAGGTACGCCGTCAGGACATCCAATGCCCGGTCTACAACCCCAACAAGGCTCCGCTCATGGACATCAACCGCATCCGCCAGTTGCTGCCCCACCGCTACCCCTTCCTGCTCGTCGACAAGATTATCGAGATGGGTACACGCCACATCGTAGGTGTGAAAAACGTATCGGGCAACGAACCCTTCTTCCAGGGCCACTTCCCCGCCGAGCCCATCATGCCGGGCGTTCTGCAAGTCGAGGCCATGGCTCAGACCGGTGGTCTGCTGGTATTGAGTACCGTCGAAGAGCCCGAGCGCTACTCGACCTACTTTATGAAAATCGACAATGTCAAATTCCGTCAAAAAGTAGTTCCGGGCGACACCATCATCTTCCACCTGTCGCTCATGTCGGAGATACGCCGGGGATGTGCCTACATGAAAGGCTATGCCTTCGTAGGTGAACGCATTGTAACCGAGGCCGAATTTATGGCACAGATTATCAAGAACAAATAAATACTAAAACGAAAAAACATGAAACAACCGTTAGCATACGTCCATCCCGATGCCAAGATTGCCAATAATGTGGTAATCGAGCCGTTTGTTACGATCGATAAAAACGTAGTCATCGGCGAAGGGACTCAGATAGGCTCCAATGTAACCATTCTGGAAGGCGCACGTATCGGCAAGAACTGCAAGATATTCCCGGGAGCAGTCATTGCGGCCATTCCCCAAGACCTGAAATTCAACGGCGAAGATACCATTGTAGAGATTGGCGACAACACTACCCTGCGTGAATGTGTGACGGTAAACCGCGGTACCGCCGCCAAAGGCAAAACCGTAGTCGGCAGCAACTGCCTCATCATGGCCTATTCGCACATCGCCCACGACTGCGTCGTAGGCGACAACGTCATCATCTCGAACGCTACCCAGGTAGCCGGCGAAGTGGTTATCGACAACTATGCCGTCATCGGCGGGGGCACCCTCATCCACCAGTTCAGCCACATCGGTGCACACGTGATGATACAGGGCGGCTCGCACGTCAACAAAGACATCCCCCCCTACATCAAGGTAGGACGCAACCCCATCTCCTACGCCGGTATCAACTCCATCGGTCTGCGCCGTCGCAACTTCAGCAACGAGACCATCTGCAACATCCAGGAGATTTACCGGTACCTCTACCTGTCGGACATGAACAACAGCGACGCTATCGAACGCATCGAGGCCGAACTGCCTGCCACCAAAGAGCGTGACGAAATCGTCATGTTTGTGCGCAACTCCAAACGCGGTATCATCAAAGGCTATCTTTAACAGCCTGCACGATAAAGCAATGGCAGAGGCCGACCTCATAAAAATGTTGGGGTCGGCCTCTGTTTTTTCAGCCCTGTCGTCTATCGGCAAACGGCTCTTATCTCACCTTAAAAGGTCAATCGTACTCCCAAATCACCGGTTTGAGGAGCGACCAGACTCAAACGGCAATCATAGCTATTCCGCTTATTGATAGTGTTTTTCCCGTACCGCTACTCATAAACATCACTTCGCCCGTCTGCAAATCGACAATATCTTCCGAATAAAATTTTAAAATTCGATAATATTTTAATGAAATAATTTTACAGTTCGAAACTTTTAAATATATTTGCATATTGTAGAATAATATGATGGGGTATCCGAAAACCATTGAAAGAGTAGGAAAAACGAAAAAAAGAAACCATGAAAAAGATTTTCTTAGCGGCAGCTTTGGCAGCCCTGGTACTGACAAGTGTGAATGCACAGGAAAAGTACAAGCCCGATGCCATGACCGTATCCACCGAGTTGAGCTACTCGCCCGGCGGTGCTACCGATGGTGGCTTCAGCCTGCCCGAGTATGGTGCCAAAGTGCGTCTGCACTTGAACGAAAAGATGGCCGTGCGCTTGAAACTGGGATTGAACACATCGTCGCAAAAGACAACCGACTTTACCCCCAACGGCACAAACGACGACATAGAGACCTACCACCGCAACACGCAAACGATATTCTCTATTATGCCCGGCTTTGAGTATCACTTTACCAAATATGAAAGAATATCGCCTTATGTCGGAGGCGAAATCGGATTACTGTCCTCTACAACTAAAGAGACGACCAGCAGCTCAATCAGCGAAAATAAGACCATAATCAAGAATCCGGGACTGGGATTCGGCATCAACGTATTCACCGGTGTCGATGTGTACCTGTGCAAAGGCCTCTACCTGGGTTTCGAGCTTGGTCTGGGGTATGAATCGCTGGATACCAAACGTACCCTAACTACTACCATATCAGAGAACGGGACCACCGAAGACAAGGGAAACCAAGCTATACTGCAAACCTCGTTCGGCTTCCATGCCACCCCGTCGCTGCGCGTAGGTTGGTGCTTCTAATCGATCAGAAAGAGCTTATCGACTTGTATATCAACAGCGAGGCATATCACCACGATATGCCTCGCCTCTTTTAAATACATGTATCGCCCTACCCTCGAGGCCGACAGCTGCCGAAATATAAGTGTTGCCCCTATATTTTTACTGCCATTATTTGGTAAGCGAAAGTTTTTTACTACTTTTACATATCCAAAAAAAGAACCTAATTACACAACATCATGATCTATAAATTCAGAATTGTTTCGGACGAAGTTGACAATTTCAGACGGGAAATCTGCATAGACTCCGATGCCACCTTTCTCGATTTGCACGATGCCATACTCGACTCGGTGGGCTTCACCAAAGATCAAATGACCTCGTTTTTCATTTGTGACGACGATTGGGAGAAAAAGACCGAAATCACGCTCGTAGACATGGGCAAAGATTCCGACGAAGATACTTGGATTATGTCCTCGACCCGACTGAGCGAGCTGATCGAAGACGAGGGCCAACGGCTGGTTTTCGTATTCGACTACATGACCGACCGCATGTTCTTCATGGAGTTGAAAGAGATTGAGCCGGGCAAAGACCTCGATGCCCCCATCTGCACCCGCAAAGAGGGAAATCCCCCGCAACAGACCATGGACTTCGAGGAACTGGAGAAGAAGAATTCCGCCAACAACACATCGGACCTCGACGAAGATTTCTATGGCGACGAAACCTACGACCCGTCGGAGCTCGACGACGAAGGCTTTGCCGACCTGAACATGGACGACGATTACACGCTGTAAACGATTCACCCCCCCCGGGGCAACCGTATAAACGCATTACAGGGCTGCTTCGCTATCGCGCGAGGCGGCCCTTTCTCATACCCCACGAGAGACGAGACGCTCCGGCTCGGTCCCCCCCGCTACTCTACGATAGTGGCGGCGATGTGGCGCACCCCGCCATCGTTACGGAACTCGCACAGATAGATACCCTGCCAGGTTCCCAGGTCGGGGCGACCGTCGCGAATGGGAATCGTCAGCGACGGGCCCAGCAACGAGGCCTTGATATGGGCCGACATGTCGTCGTCGCCCTCACAAATGTGGCGGAAGTAAGGAGCACCGTCGGGGACTGCCCTGTCGAAAAACGAAGCGAAATCGCGACGCACGTCGGGGTCGGCATTCTCGTTGATGGTCAATGCCGCCGAAGTATGCTTGATAAACAGATGGAGCACACCGGCTTGCGGCAACTCGGGCAAGCGGGTAAAAATCTCTCGCGTTACCAGGTGATAGCCTCGCCCGTAGTGAGGCAATGTAATCTCTATCGTTCGAACCATAATACAATTTTTTACAAAGGTAATGAAAAGAAGAGAGAGAGAAACCGCCCCCTACCGCATGAGAGAGCAAAAACAGGAGAACAAACAGGAAAGAGACGCGACACCCCTCAGCGGCCCGTCTCGTGGAAAAACCGATACTTAATCCAATAGTAGAAACGCTTGAATACGTTCGAAGGCTCGGGTTTGAAGTGGACGGTTACATCTACCTCATCGCGATTGAAAAACAGAATATAGGTCGACGACACCAGAGCCACATGATACTCAAACTTCTCAATCCCGTAGATATTCCGCAACAGAATCGTGCGGAAGGGATTGTCGTCGCTCATCTGTGCAAATGTGATGGAATCGTCGGTCATGGTAACGCCATACAGCGTCCCGCAAAGAGTCATAAACTCATCGAGATTCAAATCGGATAAGGTTTTAGGCGGGCTCGAATACTTCTTATACAAAGCCTTAATGACACGTTTAGAAATCATAGCACCACAAGAATATGAATATAAGCACTTTTTCCTTGGATAAATATAAGAAAGAATAGGTATACGCCCTAATTCCCATTAAGAATTCTTCTTCTAATTAACATATAGATACATAACAAAACAAATATTAGCCATTCAAGCGTTAATAAATGCTTATTCTCCCTTCACTTCTTGACTCGCCAAGCGGCATAGCACCAGCACAAGACCAAATAAATAGGACCTGCACTACGAAAACAGATTGGTCACAGTTGATCGTACACCTTTCGATCGACAAAAAAGGAAGCGTGCGGATGACTATTTATTCCACACCCAAAACGAAGAGCAAAAATATTCGGTCACGACAACCGATCTTTGAGCGACTGAAAATCGTAACTGCCAGGCGACTGATAGATACGCAGCCCGAACTCACGAGTGATGCCCAGGGTATGGTCCATAAGGTCGGCGGCTATGCCTTCGTAGATTTTCCACACCTTTTCCGACGAAAAGAGATAGAGCTCTACGGGCAATCCCTTCTCGGCCATGGGCAGATAGCGCACCATGTAGAGCATATCGGGGTTCGACTTTCCCATCTGCCGGATATAGTTCTCGAGATAGACCCTGAAGAGCAGGGTATTGGTGACTCGCAACTCCTCGACCAGAAACCGGTTACCGGCCGCACGGGCATCGGCAATGGCCTGCAACCGCTGCGATACGAACTCGCCAATGAGGAAATTGGACTCGAACTGGTGCAGCTCCTCCTCATCGAGAAAGGTAATACTATTCACATCGAGCAGAATCTGCCGCGTGATGCGGCGGCCGCCACTCTCGAACATGCTGCGCCAGTTGGTGAACGAACCCGAAACCAACGCATAAGGGGGTATGGTCGTGGTCGTGTTGTCGAAGTTTCTCACCTTCACCGTGTTGAGGGTAACGTCCTGCACGATACCGTTGGCATTATGCGCCGGGGCGGTAATCCAGTCGCCCTTGTGCAGCATGTTGTTGGCCGACAGCTGTATACCGGCCACAAAGCCCAGAATCGTATCTTTGAATATCAACATGAGTACGGCTGCCGAGGCTCCCAATCCGGCAAACAACCGGGCAGGCGACTCGTCGATGATGGTACCCACGATACTGATAAATCCAATTGAGAAGAGTATCACTTGCAACGTCTGAATACCGCCCTTGATGGGGTAGTGGCGCAGCTCCTCCTTCTCGTTGAAGATGTCGAGAAAGGCATTGAGCATGCCGTTCAGGAAACGGAGTATCAGCGCAATGATATAGACCTTGCAGATGCGTTCGGTCAATACATACCAGCTACCCTCCGGCTCGAATGCCGAAGGCAAAAAGGCATAGAGGATAAAGGCCGGCGCCAAGGCTGCCAACCGGGCCACCACCTTCTTGTCGTACAGATGGTCGTCCCATTCGAACTTGGTACGGCGAATAACCGGCAACAACAGTTTGTTGATGAGCAGCTTGCAAACCACATCGCACACCACGGCAATGAGTACGATCAAAATCACATAAATCAAGGTATACCCTATCTCGGTGGTATCGAACATGAGACCGGCTACGGCATGCAACGAATTTTCGACAGACTCCAACATAACAATCACTTTTTCATTCTACAACCGGCTGGACTTCACTCTTCTTGCTCTTATCCTTCTTACCGAACGAGAAGCGATACCCTACCGTATAGGTAAACCCAAAGGGCGAACCCTCGGGACCGAAGCCCGGGATAAACCAAGGCTGAGAATCGGCATTCTTCTTGTAACTGAACATCATGCGGTAGCGCACGGTCCAACCCATATAGAAGTTCTTATAGACCTGAACACGCAAACCGCCCAACAGTTCGCCCCAGTGGGCCCACGACTTCTGCCCGGTCATGCTCAGTTGCTCGGTCTCTTCCCAGTACGACGACTCCATCGTGATGTTGTCGATGTCGTAGGTAAAGAACGAAAATCCATATCGCACACCGATGTAGAAGAAGCTCATCTCCTCCTTGTTGTAACCGAAGTTGTAGTTCATGCCTATGCGGTTGTAGAGCGATGGCTTGGTGCGATAGGTGAAATTCAGCTCCTCGGGGGTATTGTCGGCATAGCCCAACCCAATCTCCCACACCGGGAAGAATCGATTATGCAGGTCGAGCTCGGCCGCTATCTCGTAGTTGCCGTAACTCTGACCGAAGAGTTTGGTCACCCCGTCGAGTATATTTACATTCACCGTCAAGCCGTTGAAGAGAGGATAGATATACCCCTTGATTTTGGGCTCCTCGGGCTCGGGGGCCACCACACTGTCGGGTTGCGTAGTCGCAACCGTATCGCGCCGGGCCGTAGGGTCGACCGGCGTAATGCGACGTTGGGCCACCGACGTCAGGGCCACCAGCAGGAACAATATGAACAGTTTACTCCTCATCGGGTTCGGGGGTTTGAACGGTATAATACAGGCGCACGCTCTCTACGTCGTCGTTGGTAATCTCGTGCACGATTACGGCTACCGAATCGAGCACATGGCGGGTATAGCGACAAGTCTCGATGCTGAAGTTATACATGGCACCGCAGTCGATCGAAGCAAAATAGGGATAGGCTCGATAGACAAACGTGAGCGTGTCGTTGTTGCGGGGCGACGCGAGCGACTGTTGCAAATAGCGAATGACATATTGCGTGGAGTCCTGGGTAAAGCGCAACGGCAGATAGACCTGACTGACCGCGACGGCCGAGTCGAGCAGCATCGAATCGTTGGGCTGCCCAATCCCGTATATCGAAATCGAGTCGATGGCCAGGGCCTGCTCGTTGATATTGTAGGCATAGAACTGAGCCCGCGGTATGCTGTTGCGGTTTTCCACACAACCGTCGCTGCCGCAACTGCCCAACAGCAGCGCGTAACCACACAGCCACAGCCACCAGGCGGCCCGGGATCTTCTCAGAAGCGCTCCCATTTCACCACATCGTTAAACGGTTTACGCTTCCGCTCCGTTTCGGCAGCATCGGCCGGATAGCCTACGGGCAGAAGCACAACGGGTTCCCACGAGGGGGGCAGATTCAACACCTCGCGACAACGGGCCACGTCGAAGTTGCACACCCAGCAGGTGCCCAGCCCCTGCTCAACGGCAGCCAGGGCCAGATGCTCGGTAGCAATGGCGACGTCGACATCGCAGAAGTCCTTGCCGTCGGAGGCCCGTTTCCACGAAGCCTCGTGATTGCCGCACACCACGATGCAGGCCGGAGCCGCCGCAAACCATTCGCGCGGGTAGCACTCGTACAGCGCCTTCAGCTGCTCGGCCTCGCGCACCACCACAAAGCACCACGGTTGAAAATTCACGGCCGACGGTGCCAGCCGGGCGGCTTCGAGCATATATTCGAGTTTGGCACGTTCGACCTTGGCCGGAGCAAAGGCGCGCACCGACTTGCGGGCCTTCACCAACGCAAGCAAATCGGGATATTTATTTTCGTTCATACTATTCAAAGAGTTTCGACAGATTCGATTTTATTTCAGCTCGCTCTCTATCTGGTAGTTGTTGCGTTCGCTCGAGTTGCGCGAAATCAATTCGCCCACAAAACCGGCCAGGAACAACTGGGTGCCCAGAATCATGGCCGTGAGAGCCAGATAGAAATAGGGCGAGTCGGTCACCAACCGATAGGGCAACCCGCTGTACAGGCAATAGAGCTTGTTGGCCCCCACCACAATCACGGCGATAAAGCCCAACACAAACATCAGGCTGCCCAGCAACCCGAAGAAGTGCATGGGTTTCACCCCGAAACGAGAGAAGAACCACAGGGTAATGAGGTCGAGATAACCGTTTACAAACCGGTCGAGCCCGAACTTGGTCTTGCCATATTTACGGGCCTGGTGATGGACCACCTTCTCGCCTATCTTGTCATACCCGGCATTCTTGGCCAGGTAGGGTATATAGCGGTGCATGTCGCCGTAGACCTCGATATTCTTCACCACCTCCTTCTTGTAGGCCTTCAATCCGCAGTTGAAGTCGTGCAGATTCCTGATGCCCGACACCTTGCGGGCCGTGGCGTTGAAGAGTTTGGTGGGTATGGTTTTGGAGAGCGGGTCGTAGCGTTTCTTTTTCCACCCCGACACCAGGTCGTAACCGTCGACCGTAATCATGCGGTAGAGTTCGGGTATCTCGTCGGGGCTGTCCTGCAAATCGGCATCCATGGTGATGACCACATCGCCCTCGGCCCGCAGGAAACCGGTATAGAGCGCCGGCGACTTGCCGTAGTTGCGACGGAACTTCACCCCCTTGATGCAGGGGTTCTTCTCGCGCAGCGACTCGATGACCTGCCACGAGTTGTCGGTACTGCCGTCGTTGATAAACCAGATTTCGTATGAAAACTTGTTGGCGGCCATTACCCGCTCGATCCACGCTGTCAGCTCGGGCAGCGATTCGGCCTCGTTATACAAAGGTACGATTACCGAAATATCCATATTCCTATTGTTTTGTATGATTTGACTTTGCACGCAGTTTCACGAGCCACGCTATCGCAGCCGACAGCAACGACCCGAAAAACAGATTCACCCACATGCGCTCTACCACCACCGACATCGGCGTGGGCACGTTGCCCTTCTCGAGCCCCTCCTTCATCGCATCGAGCAACGAGGGGTCCTTGGCCATCAGATTCAGAGCCTCCATCAGCTCGACGGCCGACTGGAACTGAATCTTGATGTACTCGGGGTTGATATAGACATAATAGATATACTGGGCCAGACTGCTGATGAGCGACGTGAAGAAAAAGAGCATGATACCCATCATCCACAGTTGGGCGAAATAGGCCTTCGTCCCGCTCATCACGTCGTACTTGCGCATGGCATAATAAACCACTACGGGGATACACAACAGCATGAGCAGAGAGACTGCATTACAGAAAAAGGAGTCCATGCTACACACCTCGAAAACAAACTTGACCACAAAGTAGAGCCCCATATACACGCCCCACTCCATGGCAAACTGCACGATACTTTTCGGCTCTTCGTTTTTTACCATCAGAAACTCTTTTTTCGAATATTCGTTAGCGTACAAAGGTATCACTTTTGCGACAATATTCATAGACGACAGTGCCAAAAATCGTTGCACCGCATTCAAAATAGCCGGCCCCGACCGCTCCCCCGAAACCATAAGAAAACCTAAAAGCGGCGAATGACTTGGCAAATCGAGCCATTCTCACTACCTTTGTGGCCCTTTTATAAAGAGAGTATGAAGAGACGATATGTAATGATTATCACCGCCCTATGCGCCGCCTGCTTCTCGCTGATGGCCGACATGCCCCGGGACTACTACCCCAATACCCTCGAGGGGAAGAGCGGTGCCGAACTGAAGACCGAGCTGTACAACCTGCTCAAGAACCACACCCGCATCGCCTATGGCTCGCGCAACTACGACGGGGCCTGCACCTGGACCGTATTCAAGCAGAGCGACGTAAGGCCCAACGGTAAAGTGTGGGACATGTATTCCAACAACACCTACAGCTTCTCGAGCGGAGCCGCCAAAGGGATGAACATCGAGCACAGTGTGCCCAAAAGCTGGTGGGGCGACAGCAACTACGACGATACAACGCCGGGCTATCCCTACCAGTACGACGCCAGCTACGACCTGCACCACCTCACGCCGGCCGATGCCAGCGCCAATATGGCCAAAAGCAACTACGCTTTGGGCGAGGTGATTACCCCCTCGTTCGACAACGGGGTGAGCAAGATAGGCACCGGCTATGCCAACGGCAAGGCCACCAACCTGTTCGAGCCGGCCGACGAGTACAAAGGCGATTTCGCCCGCATGTATCTCTACTTTGTCACCTGCTACCAAAACTACACCTGGCAATCCCTGGCCAACACCATGTTTGCCCAGAACGCCTACCCCACCCTCAATGCCTATGGCCAAACCCTGCTGCTGAAGTGGCACCGACAGGACCCCGTGAGCCAGAAGGAGATCGACCGCAACAACGCCGTCTACAGTTTCCAGGGCAACCGCAACCCCTACATCGACTACCCCAATCTGGTGGAGTACATCTGGGGCGACTCAATCGGCTATGAGTTCAGCTTCTCGGGCGGACAGACCTCAACCCCGGCCATCACCGTATCGAGCAACCGCATCGACTTCGGCTACATTGCCGACGGCACCTCGAAACATGCCGAGGTTTACCTCAAGGGGCGCAACCTCACTTCGCCCGTCACAGCCCAGATTCTCAACGACGATCGCGGCGAATTTACCATAGCCTCGACCTCGTTTGCAGCCGATGCGCTCAACACGACGGGCATCAACCTCACCGTCACCTTCTCGCCCCAAACTACCGGGGCACACAACGCCACGCTGCGCCTCACGAGCGACGACCTCGAGTCGGCTACCGACATCGCCCTTTCGGGCTCGGTACTCTCGTCGCAAATCACCTATCTCGAGATTGTGGGGTTGAAATCGTCCTACAAAAAGAGCGACAGCCCCGTGACCCTGCAACTGAACACCGATGTGGCGGTCGAATGGACCATCGACGGACAAAAGGCCACCCAATTCAACCCCGCCAACCTTACGCCGGGGCTCCATACGGTCCAGTTCTCCACCTCGGCCTCGCGAGGCAAGATGCGTGTACAAATTGTCGAATAACCCTAAATGGAACCGATTATGAAAATAGAGCAATATATCCGTTATATCGTAGCCTCCCTGATAGCCCTGTCGCTGCTCTGCGGCTGCAAGGAGGAGAAAGAAGAGAGTCAACAAACCGCGTTCAACCTGCGGGTAGATGAGTCGGTAGCCTTCAAACTGCCCAAGTCGACCACCTATACCCTGACGACCGACAACCCCATTATCGACTACACCCGGTCGGGCAATGTGCTCACGGTCACCGCACTCAAGGAGGGCAAGGCCCTGCTCACGGTGGTACTCGACTCGGGCGAAAGCCGCAACTACACCTTTACCATCACGGCCAATGCCTACCAGATAGGCTTCACCATCAACTCTACCCCTCGCGTGGAGTCGTGGACGGGCTCCTCGCTCGAGACCGAAAAGACTGCCGGTCTGCAGGTGAGCTGCGAACCGGGTCTCGACATCACCGGCTCGACAGCCAGCGCCACCACTCGCTCCTACGCCTTCCTCTACCCCGAGACGGGCAAACTGCTGCGCTTCTCGGCCGAGGGCGACTTCACCCAAAAGGGCTCCCTGAGCAACGCCATTGTGGCCACCCGCGAAAGCCACAACGACCCGGTACAGTACGAGAGCTGCACCGCCACCATCGAAAAGGTGAACAGCGAGGGCAAAATCTGGTTCACCCTGCAATTTGCCGATCGCAGCGACATCCGCATCGTCACCGAGATATTCTAAATTTCAACTATAATCCTAAACAAGCGGCCCCGACGCCAATCGTGCGTCGGGGCCGTCTCCTTTATATAACTACCTCTCTCAAAACAAATGCTATTTCGAAACCGGCCGGTCGTTCCGTACCGTCCTGTTCAACCGTTCGACCATACGCTTCAGGTGGGCTTCGTTCTCTTCGTCGCTAATCGTGGGGTCTTTGGTGAAACGCCGGCAAGGCAATTCGGGACAACCCCCGCAATTTGCCCGCCCCTGCTCCCGGCAACAGCGGTAGACGGGGCACTCGTCGTCGCCGGTATACGACAACCAAAAGACCTGCCCCTCGATGGCCCGGCATCCCCGGCACGATGCCGGATAATTACCGCACTCGGCACATACCGCGCCACAAGGCGAAGGGTTGGCCACCTCATCTTTCCACAGCCACCATTTGCATTTGTTCCTGTCGGGGTGCTCGGTATTGACAAAATAAGATACGGCCCGGTAGAGATAAAGCTGACAACGGTCGATGGTGCAACCTCGCAAGCGGCACTCCTCGACATACAACTCCTCTCCGCTCTTCCCGCGCAACGACTCTATCGAGGTATATCCCATGGCCAAGAGCTCTTGCTCGGTCCGTTTCCCCACATTAGGTATCTGACGCAATTCGGTCATAACTGTCTATTTTTATTCTATCCGTCTATTCCACTCGTCCGAAGTGATTAGCATAAAATGTTCAGTACGCACATCGCCCAGCGGAGAGACTTTTCCCGTCTCAGTATGGTGGTAAGTAAACCCACACTTCTCCATCACCCGGCGCGACTTCATGTTATCATCGTAATAACCACACCACACCCGCCGTATCCCCAGGGTCTCGAAACAGCGGTGCAACAGAAAGCGCACTGCCTCGGGGATAAGTCCTTGTCCCCAATAGGGACGACCTATCCAGTAGCCGATTTCGGCATCAGCAGCCTCCATGGCGGCACTGTGCACTCCATCGCCAAACATGATGCCCACACTCCCCACCGGCTCACCTGTCGTCTTAAGCACTACGGCATAGGTCTCTGGAGCCGAGAGCACACTACGGATAATCTCCTGACTGTTCTCCACCGAAGTATGAGGAGGCCATCCGGCCACAGGCCCCACCTCCGGATCGCTGGCATAGCGATAGAGCGACGGAGCATCGGCTTCGCTCCAACGGCGAAGCACCAGCCGCAAGGTTTCGAAATATAGATCATTGTCCGGCATTATTTCAAGCATGTAACGTTGCACAATGGGCAAGCATGTAAAACTCACTATTCCGTCTTCCTCCCCATAACAATACAACCCGTAGTATGGACCGATTCGTACGATATGTCTCCAAACGAAGCTTCGCTCAACAGATGAACAATCTCTTTTCTGGAATATATGCGAACGTCTCCATCACGTCCAAAGCGAATAAACAGGTTCATCAACTGCCTCAATGGGAAACCGACGTGATAGTCGCTTATCAACAGACGGCCTTCAGGCCTCAGCACCCGACGGAACTCCGAAAGGGCTTTTGCCGGAGCAGGATAGTGATGAAATGAATCGTTGCATATCAACAGGTCAAAAATGCCATCATCAAATGGAAGATATTCAGCATCGCCCCAAAACAAGCTGGCCTTTTCTCCCAATTTCGAACGGGCTGTATCGAGCATCTTTTCCGATATATCAATACCATACAAATTCATGGCCGGACATCTGGAGCGAATTAAATAGAGCATCTCTCCAGTTCCACACCCTACATCCAACAAACTACTTATTCCCTGTAACGAGACTACTCGTTCCAATATCGAGCGATACAGTCTCCTCGCATGGGCTCCATATCGAGTCGTATCGTAAACGGCAGCCTGATGGTTAAACGAAATTCGGGAATTTTCCTTAGCGTTCATTAGATTATCATCGACAGAATTTTTCCCGTTACTTCTCTATCTTCACCTTGGCAATCATCTTGCGAATCTTACCCTCGCCGATAACCGGGGCATGAGCATCTTCGGGGAAGAAGACGGCCACCTGTCCGGGCACGAGGTGCAGCCACGAGGTGGGGCGGTCGGCATAGAGTGCGCAATCGCCCTCGGGGTCGTAGGGTTTCACCTCGTCGATCACATCTTCGAGCGCCTTCCACCCCATGGTTTCACGACCCTCGAGCAGAATCTGCACATCGATGTAGTCGCGGTGTACCTCCAGCACCTGCTTTTCGGCCGGCATGCACTCGGGGTTGACGTTGTTGATGAAGAGGTTGTCGCCGTCGAGTTCGATGCGGCCGCACGGTGTGTGCAGGATGTCGTGGCTCTTGACGTAGTCGAACAGCATCTTGAACCGCGGATGAAGCGCCTCGATACGGGCGGTATTCTGTAAATTGGTAAGTATCATAGCTTTTTGTTTTAATTTGAGTTTCAAGTTTCGAGACCGGCTACTCCATGTTGTCGGTCTTGGGCCGGAGGAAGTAGAGCTGCAAGGCCAGTGCCACGGCTACCACAATGGCCAGCATGGCAAAGCCGCTACCCAGGTTACCGCCGTCGGTCCATCGGCCCAGCAGGCTGGTAATGAAGGCTCCGGCAAAAACGCCCACCATATTCATAATACCGTAGGCCGTGGCCTTCTGCTTGGCCGAGACGAACTGGCAGAGGATGGGCATGTTGTTGGTATCGAACATGCCATACCCGATGCCGAAGAGGAGTCCGGCGCCCACCACGGCCACGATGCTGTGGCCATAGCCCAGCAGGAGCAGCGACGGTATGGTGAGGCCCAAACCGATGGCTCCGGTGTAGACCCGACCCCGCAGATTCTTCTGTACCCAGCGGTCGGAGAGTGTTCCACCGATAATGACACCCAGAAACGACGACACGGCTATGGTGATGGTCGAGAGCGGACCGGCCTGCGACATGGGCATATCGAGATTCTCCTCGAAGAGCGTGGGCAGCCAGTTCTTGGTAGCCCATCCCGGGAGACTGGGAGCGGCGAAATAGAGCAGAATCACCCAAAAGGCGACGCTGCTGAAGAGCGACTTCAGACTCACCCACACCGGTTCTTTGGCCGGTGCTGCCGTCTCGGGCACCGGCTTCTCCAGATTCACATCGGGCTTTTTATCCCGCAGAAAGAGGGTCAACACCACGGCATAGGCGATGCCGATGATACCGAACCAGTGGAAAGTCGTGTGCCACGAATAGGCTGCGGCCACCGTAGCACCGAAACCGCCGATAGCCTGGCCGGTATAGAGACCCGTCATGTGAATGCCCACTGCCAGCGAGCGCGATTTACCCGTGTGATAATCGGCTATGAGCGAAAGCCCCGCCGGAATATAGAGAGCCTCGCTTACCCCCATGAGGGCCCGAAGCCAGAAAATCTGATTGAAGGTAGTGGCAATACCCATGAGGTAGGTCACTGCCGACCACACGAACAGGCTGCCCACAATGAGCCATTTGCGGTTCAGCCGGTCGGCGATAATGCCCGACACGGGGCTCATGAATCCGTAAATATAGAGGAAGATGGCCATAAGCCAACCGAAGTTGGTGGCCGACTGCAGCTCGACAATATCGACCTGCATGGCATCTTTCATGGTACTCAGCATCTGCCGGTCCATATAGTTGAGCAGAGCGACACCCCACAAAAGAGCAACAACAATCCAAGGATAAATTTTTGAGGTCTTCACGATAAAGATTTATAAACAAACTATTAAAAAAAAGCTACGACCGGGAAGGACAAGTAGTCCCCTCTTGTGCTCCCGGTCGTGCTCAATTATCTATTCAGCATTTCCTGGCACAGTTCATACCCCTTGGTCATCATGCGGGGGATATGGAACGGGCCTTTGAAGAGATTCCCCTTAGCGGGCTGGGCCACACTGCCATCGCGATGCAGGTATCCAAACCACTCACCATACAGCGCGTCGGGGAAATGGGCGTATGTCCAGTCGCTTATCTGCGTGTGTAACTTCAAATATTTTTCATCGCCGGTCACCTTGTAGGCATAGAGCGTGGCGATGATAGCCTCGGTCTGGGGCCACCAGAACTTCATGTCCTGCGAGTAATCTTGCGGCGGATAGTTCTTGCAGTCGCGGAAGTTGATGATACCGCCGAACTGCTTGTCCCAACCCCACTCCCACGACCATTCGAGTATGGTGAGGGCCAGACGGGCGATTGCCTCGTCGCCACCCCGGTCGGCTGCCACGTCGAGCAGGAACCACGAGGTCTCTATGCAGTGCCCGGGATTGATTACCCGGCCGTTGATGGTATCGATAAATTCGCCACGGGGACCTACCGTCTCGAGCAGAGCCTTGAACTCGGGGTGCATGAAGTAGTGCTCCAGCGCATAAAGCGAGGTGGCAATCTGCTCGTCGAGTTCGGGATCGTCGATTACCTTCTTGATGCGCGAAGCCACGTTGATCATAATCATCGTGATAGAGTGCCCTTGCGCCTCGACCGTGGGCAGGTATTTGGGCTCGAGTATGCCGGGAGTCGAAAGGAAACGGCGCATGGCCTTGAAGAGGGCGAGAGCCTTTTCGGCATACTCCCGGTTACCGGTAGCCAGGGCATACTCGGCCATGGCTATGGCGGCGAAACTTTCGCTGAAGACGTAGCGGCGTTTCCGCAACGGAGTACCGTCGGCGGCCACCTCGAAGTACATGCGGCCGTCGCTGTCGAAACAGTGGGCCTCGATAAAGTCGAGCGTACTCTTGGCGGCATCGAGCCACTCCTGGCGTTTCTCTATATGATTGTAGGCATAACTGCACGTAAAGGCAAAGCGACCTTGAAACCACACCGACTTGGTGGTGTCGATGAGGCTGCCGTCGCGGTCGACACAAGTGTACACCCCGCCGTTTTTCCGGTCGAGGCCATACTTGAGCCAGAACGGCATGATGTTGTTCAACATGTCGTTTTTATACCGCTCGGCCCAATAGCTCAGATAAATTCGAGTATCCATTGTCATCGCCTCCTATCAAAACTTGTTGCAACGCTCGAAGAATCCGATAGCCTCCAGTTCGGCCTTCATGCGAGCCTCTTCTTCGTCGGTCATATTCTGGAACGGCGTGCGGTTCTTGCCCAGGTCGAGCCCGATCAGTTTCATAATGCGCTTACCGGCCACGATGTTGCCCCGGTAGTGACAAATCACGTTGATGACGTCCTGTGCAAAGTTCTGGAGCTCGCGGGCTTTCTCGATGTCGCCGGCGTTCCAGGCATCGATAATTCCTACCAGATTGATGCCGTTGTAGTTGGTCGTACCGCCTATACCGCCCTGTGCGCCGCCCATAGCCAGCGAGGGGAGTATGGTTTCGTCCTGCCCGTGCAGCATGTCGTATTTGCCGTTTTTGTAGAGGCGGCACTGGTTGTATTCGTAGATACTTTCGTAGGTATATTTGATACCGGCGAAGTTGGGAATGCGGCCGTCAACGGCCTCGAGAAACGAGGTCATGGGCAGATAAGCACCGTTAAAGGCCGGTATGTGGTAATAGTAGAAGGGAAGTTGAGGTGCTCCGGCAGCAATCTCCTCGCAATATTTCACCAACTCTTCGATGCGACCGATTTTCGGGAAGGGAGGCGCCATGGCTCCAATACCCCAAGCCCCAAGTTTCTGGGCATGCTCGGCCAACCGTTTACTCTCTTTCACACAGCAACTGCCTACATGTACAATCACCTTGAATCCGGCGGGGGCGACTCTCACCCACTCTTCGGCCAGTCGCATGCGCTCCTCTTCGGTGAGCATGTAGCCTTCGCCCGACGAACCGTTGATAAATACACCTTTCAGGCCGTTCTTCACCAACATGCGGGCATAAGCCTCGATGGGCTCTAAATTCACCTCTCCTTGTTCGTCAAACGGCGTAAACGGAGCATCGATCAATCCTACTATCTTTTCCATATCTTTTATTAGTAAATTATTTTATTAACTACTGGCAAATTTAGGATTTTATATTTATTAAAACAAGTAGAACGAAGAAAAAATATCTTTCATTTCAAATTTGCTCCTTCTGCTCAGAGGAGTATACCTTTCCCGCCGGTACGACAGACGTAGCGCCATCGGTATCGCGCCACTCAAAAGCGCCTATTTGTGAACTCCTTACACCAGGTTTCACCTCGCCACATACCATTATCAAGAGCGAATCGTCAAGCAACAGCACCCCTCCGGCTCGGTTCAGCCCCTCGACTGAGGGCGAGACCGACCAGTCGCCACGGGTCGTATTATAGATAAGCACCTCGTTATTAAATCGATACCATTCGATTGGTTTCTTCATGTAGTCGGCGGGAGCCCTGCCTTCCATGGCTTCTTTAAATATTTTATAATCTACGCCTCCCGTCAACAGCAGGCAATTACCGACAACAGCCCCGCTCCCTCCCGAGATGGCATACCGTCCACCGTCGGGCGCGACAGGGAAAGGCACAGGATTGCCCCACTGCCGGGTCGCCACATCGTAGGGCACCATATCGGCAGGAATCGTACAGGTGCGCGTCGACGGGTCGTAACTGAAACCTCCGGCCAGATAGAGCTTGCCGCCCGCAGCCAGCAGAACGGGTTGCACCCGATTCGGAGCCGGATAGTCGGGAAGCCGGGTCCAGACCCGACTCTTCAGGTCGAGGGCATAGAGGGCACGACCGCCATCGGACTGGTTTCCGCCCGTTACATAGACTACCCCGTCGACCGATGCGGCAGCTCCGTTGTCGATAGCCACAGGCAACGGCGGCAAATCACGAAAGCCCCACGCGGCCACGCTATCGGGCCCCGGTTGTGACTCGATGAGGAAAGCCCGCGTCACCGCCGAGTCGGCATCCATACCACCTACGCATACCAACCCCTCGTCGGTCTCGGCCGCGGCCCCGTAGGCCAATGCCTGAGGCAAATCGGGCAACACCCGCCAACCGCTGTCGGGCCGAGCCATATCCAAGGCATAGAGGCTGCTGTAAAACCGTTTCACACCCCCATCGGCCGCCGGCACATCGGGGAAATTGCAGCCGCCACCTACCACCATATAGTTGCCCACCATCCCGGCAAAGGGGGCCGAAACGCCTCCCGGCACAGGATAGTCGGGCAAACCTACAGATTCACGACTGCCGCCCGTCGAGCCGCCGCAGCTCGCCAATACGAGCCACAATCCCAGCACTACTCCACATTGTATCGTTTTCATAAACAAGCCAAATTTTCGACCGATTACTCTCATCTATAATCAAAGGAAAGGAACAACCGGAAACTCCATCCTCCCACCCTTCGACCCTGTCGGCCGTATCTTATATTTTCCCAAATATACACTTAAGCATCAATTTTTGCCACTTATTCCTAAAAAAAGTTTAGTTACTTAAGATTTAAATCCTACATTTGCATAAATGATAATCCCTTTGTTGAAACCATGAACCTGCTCTCCGAAATCGAAAAAGGCACCCGCAGTGCCGCCATGAAGAAAAAAATCATAGGATACTATCTTTATAACCAGTCGTCTACCCTGCCCGACCTGGCCAAGGAGTTGAACATAAGCGTACCCACGGCTACCAAGTTTGTCTCCGATATGCTCGACGACGGCTACATCATCAGCTACGGCAAGATGGAGACTGCCGAGGGGCGTCCTCCTACGCTCTACGGACTGAACCCCGATTCGGGTTATTTCATCGGTGTCGACATCAAAAAGTTCTCTATCAACTTTGCGCTGATGAACCTCATCGGCGGAATTATCGAAACCCGCATGGATGTGAAATGTCAGTTGGAGAATACCCCCGAAGGACTCGAACTCCTATGCGACCATATACGCGACTTTTTGCAAGCCATCAACATAGACCAGAAAAAGATACTCAACATTGGCATCAACATCTCGGGCCGGGTCAATCCCGAGTCGGGATACAGCTTCTCGCAATTCAATTTCGAGGAGCGTCCCCTGGCCGAGATTATGACCGAACGAGTAGGTGTGGCCGTAAGCATCGACAACGATACCCGGGCCATGACTTATGGCGAGATGGTCAAAGGGGTAGTCAAAGGTGAGAAAGACATCATCTTCATCAACCTCAGTTGGGGACTGGGCAGCGGACTCGTATTCGACGGCAAGCTGTACAAAGGCAAATCGGGATTCAGCGGCGAGTTCGGCCATTTCGGAGTCTTCGACAACGAACGGCTGTGCCACTGTGGCAAACGGGGATGCCTCGAGACCGAAGTCTCGGGCGAAGCGCTGTATCGGGAGTTGCTGCACTGCGTGCACGAAGGCAAACAGTCGATTCTCTCCGAACGAATCGAGCACGACGAGGCGTCGCTCACTCTGCCCGACATTGTCGAGGCAACCAACCGGGAAGACCTGCTGTGCATCGAGCTCACCGAAGAGATAGGTCAGAAACTGGGCCGGTACCTGGCCGGGCTCATCAACCTGCTCAACCCCGAGCTCGTGGTTATCGGAGGCGTACTCGCCCAGACCGGCGACTACATATTGCAACCCATCAAAAGCGCAGTACGCAAATACTCGCTCAACCTGGTCAACAAAGACTCGGCCATCGTCCTCTCCAAACTGCAGGAGAAGGCGGGTGTCGTGGGAGCCTGCATGCTGGCCCGCAGCAAAATGTTCGACTTCGGCAAGGAGTAATCTCTACCCTTTTTATTTGTCGCTTCGGTAATAAATTCCTATCTTCGTGATAAGAATATTATTACTGTACTCGATACCATGAAAAAGAAGAGGACTACCTCGGATACCCCTCACCAGAAAGAGACTATCGTATTCAAGGGAGATGAAGACAAAGAACCCATAGAGTCGGCATTGGACGATTTTTTCGACTTCGATTGGGATCCCAAAAAGGGAAAGGAGACTCACGTCAGCCCGTTGCATGCACAGATATGCGACTCGCTGGACACCCCCGTTTCGTTCGAAACGCAACGTACCCAATATGCCATAGACCGGGTGAAAGTGATAAATATCTCGACCAACGTCGTTGCCATCAACTACGACGATGACGAGGAAATCAGGTGGGACGACACCATCACGTTCGAGCTGCTCTCGCCCGAGGGAAGAACCTATGCCAAGAACCACCTGTCGTGCACCTTCTGGACCGAATTGGATACCCCGCTCCTCTCTCGATTCTCCGTAGAACTGAACGACGACCCTACCGGAGAGTGGAAAATCAGAGCCTTTTCGCCCACCTGCGAAGAGGAGTTGTCGCTCTCGTTTGTAAATCTGCCCCACCAATACGACGAAGTTTTCGAGATAAACAACTACCTGGTTTTCAAACCAAGCGAGATAGTCGACCCAGAGAGTACACCCCCTGCCAACTACATCGGCATCGCCCCGAAAGAGGACGAAAGCTACACCATAGGGCTGTGTTGCATAGGGAAGGACAAGGAACCCGCCTCCTACGAGTATGAACTGAAAATCAAGAACTCCACGGGCATCACCACCTACTATACGACCGGGTTCTTTACCAGTCAGCCCGACAACGAAAACAACCTGCTCTACATCATGCAAGAGTCGGTCGACTTCGACCAGTACGAACCGGGCGACTATACCGTGGAGATTTGGGCTTTCGGCGACAAAATCATCGATGCCCCTCTGCATATAGGCAAGGAGCAGACCGGCGAATACAACCTCTACACCATACAGACCCGCCCCCCTGTGGGCAATATCAAAGAGGCGTCGGAATCCAAACCGGGAGAACGCGATGCAATGGATGCCCTCCAAGAGATGGTCGGCCTCCGCTCGCTCAAGCAGAGTATAGCCGACCACATCAACTACGTGAAGCTGCTGACCGCCCGCAAAAAGGCGGGACTGAAAGCGACCATCCCGCCCCTGCACATGATTTTTACCGGGAACCCGGGTACCGGCAAAACGACCGTGGCCGACTTTATGGGCGAGATATTCCACAAGATGGGGCTGCTCGAGAAGGGGCATGTCGTCTGCACCAACCGCAGCAAACTGGTAGGAAAATGGATTGGCGACACCGAGCAGAAGACCGAGGCGGCCATCGAAGCGGCCAAGGGCGGCGTGCTCTTCATCGACGAGGCTTACAGCCTCTACACCAACGACAAGGATGGCGACCGGAGAGACTATGGTAACCGGGTAATCGAAACGCTGCTGCCCAAACTCTCGGACAGCAACTTCGGCACCATCGTCATTCTGGCCGGCTATCCGGCCGAGATGGAGCAGTTGATGGAATCGAATCCCGGCCTGAAATCGCGATTCCCCTTCACCTTCCATTTCGAAGATTATTCGCCCAAAGAGCTGCTCGAGATTGCCGAGCTCACCATACGCCGCGAGGGATACACCCTCACCGACGAAGCTCGCGAAGCCCTCTCCCAGCTCATCAAAGCCGAAAGCAAGAAACGCGACCGCCACTTCGGCAATGCCCGTTTCGTCAATCGGATTATCCAGTCGGAGATTTTGCCGGCCATGGCTACCCGGCTCAACAAAAGCGGAATTTACGATTCTCCCGGCGACAACCGGCAGGCACTCATCACCATCGAGCGAGACGATATACCCAAACATGTCGACGAGAAATCGCTCGTCGTCACCGAACCGTTCGACGAAACGGCCATCGACGAGGCTCTGGCCCGGCTCGACCGCATGATCGGGCTCACCCAGGTCAAGGCTGCCATTCACAACTTTGTTACGGTAGCGCGGCTGTTGCACCGGAACGGAAAGAACTTCTTCGGAGAGATTCCGCTCAAATGGAGTTTTGCCGGCAATACCGGCACCGGAAAGAGTACCGTGGCCCAGATTATGACCGATTTGCTGAAAGCGATGAATATCCTCGACAACGGCAATTTTACCGAAATCAAGGGCGAACAGCTCTACAACGTGCCCGACTACAAGGTCGACGAAGTGCTGAAAGAGGCCATGAAGCGATCGCAACAGGGGTTGCTCTTCATCGACGGCGACTCTCCCAAATTCAAAAATGCCGCCAACACCTTCGACAGCGAACAGTTGCGCATCAAACTGGCCGAGTATACCTCGACCCTGCCCGGTGCCCACGCCCTCATCATTGCCGAGAATCGGGCTCCCCGCCAAGAGCTGGTAGAGCAACTGATCGACAACGGAGCCCCCGAGGTCGACCACACCCTCATCTTCGAGGATTACACCCAGGACGAACTGTTCGAAATTCTGAAGCAGATGCTCTCCGACAAGGGATTTGCCATCGGCCCGGAGGCCGAGGCCGTCATGCGGCGCTACATCAGGCATCTGGCAGCCGACCGCCGCTCGTGCTATGCCAACGCCCGCACGATGAAAATCATCTCGCGCACCATCATGCAGAATACCTACCTGCGAATCAGCCACACACACGAAGCCCCGGCCGAGGCCACGGTACTTCGGGACGACGTGACCTGTTTCGACGTCGACGGGCAACGACCCCGCCACACCATAGGTTTCTGCTGACGGGCAAAGCTATCGGTTCAGATACGAGGGGTTACGCTTCAGCCACGCGGCGGCATACTCGCACGAGGCCCGCGGTGTGAGGTTTTGCGACAGGGCATAGTCATACGCTGCCTTTACCAGGACAGCAGCAATGCCTCTGCCTCCAATCTCGGGGGGAACGATGGTGTGCTCTATATCGAGGCAACCGTCGGTAATCACATACGACACATAGGCTCTGACGCCGTCGACCGTAGTCTCGAAAAGACATTTCGGTACATCATGTACAATCTCCATAGCTCTGTCTGTTTAGTTATACAAATATATATACCCGTTGAGATAAGTCGCAAACAAGAGCCACAAAAAATAGGGGACAAAGAGCCACGATGCCGCCTTGTCGCGCGGATAGGCCCCCACGATATAGATTAGCGCGAGCACATCGAGCAGCAGAATATCGACCAGCCCCAGCAACGGATACCTGAAGGTAAAGAAACAGAGACTCCACAAGAAGTTGAGCACCAACTGCACACCCCATATCGTGAAGAGCATGCGGTCGCGGGCCCGATCGATCAAGCGTCCCAACGAGACGCCCATACACACATACAGCAACGTCCAGGCTATGGGAAAGGCCACACCGGGAGGGGTAAGCACCGACTTGTCGAGCCACGGATACCACTCGACCATCGACCGGGCCTGAAACAGACTGCCCGCAAATCCTACCCCCAGACACACCAGTACCGGGAGCAGATAATAGACGATTCTTTTCATCTTTGCTTGTTGTTAAAGAGTTTATCTCTTCAACAAACCGGCGGGCGTAAAGTTTGGTTACAGAAACATCGTCAGCAGCGGAATGCTCACCACCGAGAGCAGCGTGGTGATGAAGGTGCCTTCGGCCATAATCACCTCGCCCCGCTTGTATTTGATGCAGAACAGCGTGCCATACGAGGCTACAGGCATAGCCGACAGTACCACATTGATGTCGGCTATGGTTTCATCGACACGGAATACACGCGAGAGGCACAGGATGAGCAACGGTATCAACATCAGACGCAAAGCCGACATCAGATAAATCGAGGGGTTGCCGAACATCCGGCGGATGGGGACTTGCGCAATCGACGAACCGATAATGAGCAGCGCAGCCGGGACCGTGATATTGCCCAACAGAAGACAAGGTGTGGTAATGACCCGCGAAGGAATCCAGCCGGTCACCACTATCAGAATCGAAAGATACGACGCAATCATGGCCGGACTGTACAGCGTACTCCAGTCGAAGCGCATCTTTCCCTGGTCGCCCGAAATGAAAAGGGTTCCGAAAACAAAAATCAGCAACGTACTGGGGAAATTGAGTATACAGGCATAAAATACGGCACTGGGACCAAAAATCGAGGCCACGATGGGGTACCCGATGAAACCCACATTGCCAAAGGCCAGCATGAAACTGTATATGCCCCGTTCCATAGGCTTGACCGGCATATAGTGCGGCAACAGAAACGCCGCCCCAATCAAGAGAATATAGGTGGCAAAACCGACAACGAGCAGAGGCAGAATCAGGGTCTTGTCGGGAAGCGTGTCGCCCATCACCGACGAGAGTATCAGACAGGGACAAGTGACATTGATTACCAAGTTGGACAACTTGCGGTCAAAATCCGCATCCATCATATTCATCTTGCTCAAAGCATAACCGACGATTACCAGAATGAACAGGATAATCATCTGTGTGATTATAGCCTCCATCGTATACTCTACCTTAAAAAATACCCTATAAAAGAAAAAGGCACCCGTTTCTGGTGCCTTATCTTTTGAGCCTCTTGTCGGATTCGAACCAACGACCCCGAGATTACAAATCACGTGCTCTGGCCAACTGAGCTAAAGAGGCAGGTGGGTAAGCTATCTACATCGCGCCGCTACAACCGGCTACCCTTGCTGCGGTCAAGCCCTGGGGGATTCACAAGGAGCTGGCCGTATAGGACTTACCCGGGCACAAAAGTAGATATTTTTTCGCAGATAGCAATAGTATTGTACAAAAAAATTTACCACTTTCTCGTATCTTCCTAAGAACAAAACATTTAACTTAGGCCTAAGTCTCTCACATTTTTCCACAGTCCATTTTATCGAGGACATTTACTCCGATTGTTCAACAAAAAAATCTACATTTGTACTCCCGAAACCCGACGATGGTTCGGGACATAAAACCGAAAAACCATGCTACAAGAGATTAAAAACCGCATATTGGCCGGTGGGGAGATTACTCCCGACGAGGCCATCGACCTGGCTCTGCATGCCGACCGCACCGAACTCTACGCCGCGGCCGACGAAATCCGCCGGAAGTTCTGCAACCGCACTCTCGACAGTTGCTCCATTATCAATGCCCGCTCGGGTCACTGCCCCGAAAACTGCAAGTGGTGTGCCCAGTCGGCCCACTACAACACCCGCATCGAGACCTACGACGCCATACCCGAAGAGGAGGCCATGACGATGGCCCGGCTCCACGAGTCGCAGGGCATCAGGCGGCTCTCGCTCGTGACCAGCGGCCGCAGCGTGCAGGGCTCCGACCTCGACTACTTCTGCAACCTGTACCGCCGCATGGGCCGCGAAACCCACCTGCAGTTGTGCGCCTCGATGGGCCTGCTCAAGCGGGAGGAGCTGCAAAAGCTGAAAGAGGCCGGCGTGAAGCGCTACCACTGCAACCTCGAGACCGCCTCGTCCTACTTTCCCGAACTCTGCACCACGCACACCTCGGAACAGAAAAAGGAGACCATCCGCGCAGCCCAGGAGGTGGGGCTCGAAATCTGCTCGGGCGGTATCATCGGCATGGGCGAGACTCTGCAGCAACGCATCGAGCTGGCCTTCGAACTGAAGGAGCTGGGCGTCTGCTCCGTACCCATGAACATCCTCAGCCCCATACCGGGCACCCCGCTCGAACACACGGCCCCCATCAGCGACGAAGATATACTGGTGACCATCGCCATCTTCCGCTTCGTGCTGCCCCGCGCCTTCATCCGCTTTGCCGGTGGCCGGGCACGCCTCTCGCGCGACACTCAGAAACAGGCCCTGCTGGCCGGGCTCAACGGTCTGCTCATGGGCGACATGCTCACCACTCTGGGGTCGGGCGTCAACGACGACAAGGCCCTGATTGCCGAGGCCGGATACGACCCGCTGTAAAAAGCGACAGACGGTCATAACAACCGGGGCTCCCCACTCTGCCCCGCACCGCATAAAAAAGGCTGTTGCCCCTCGCGAGGCAGCAGCCTTTTGCCGTTTATTCAAATTCAATCTCTCGGGGTATTCCCCCGCCGTTCAGTCGCCCGGTTCCAGCTGGAAAATCTGCTCGACCGGTTTCTGGAATACCTGGGCAATCTTCAAAGCCAAGATGGTCGAGGGGACAAACCGCCCCGTCTCGATGGCATTGATGGTCTGCCGGCTCACACCGGTAGCTTCGGCCAGTGCCTGCTGGGTCATGCGAAGCTCGGCCCGTTCGGCCCGTATCCTATTCTTCATGGCTCAACGATTTTTTAAGGCGCCACAACTTCACCTCATACACTACCAAAAAGACCAGCAAGACCGTGAATATATTCCCGATCATGACACACAGATAGTCGAGTTCATAGAAACAGAGAGCCGACACGACCACAAAGGCCGTATTCAAATAAAGCGCAACCAGCAACGAGTTGAGCCGCACCTGAGTGATGAGCTCGTCCTCAATCGGCTCGCGCGAACAGACCACAAACAGACTGCCCACGCTGATGCCTATGATGGCTATGTTGTTGAGGAGACCGATCATCACATTCGATGTCAACACCCGATACAACCCGCTGGCGGGGTCTATCCCCTTCAGCAAATAGGTGGGGAAACCGTTGCAACCGTCGACAAACATCATAAGCCCGATAATAAAGGTGGGAATGAGAATAGCCCAACCGACTTTCTTAAAGCTGTGGGGCAACAGAAAAATCTTTTTCATAAGCATGACTGATTTCGGTTTGTAAATAGATGGATTTCTCTCTCGCCACAAATGTAAAGTTTATTTTACATTTTGACAAACTTACACGACAAAATTATTATTAAAAAAATTTAACCCGGAATAGTTCCTGTGCGGGTGATGTAAAGGAAAATTCACCTCTCCCCCTGTGTTTTCTGCAAGAAAATATAGAGGAGTGACGTAGGCAGTGACGTAGGGTTTCCTCTTCTGCGCTTCCTGCAAATGCCAAGGAGTTACATTTAAACTCTCCCCCTGTGTTCTCCACAAGGGGAATATAGGGGGAGCGCCGCAGGCGAGGGGGAGCCTCTTCTGCGCTTCCTGTAAATGCCAAGAAGTTACAGTTAAACTCTCCCCCTGTGTTTCCCGCAAGGGGAATATAGGGGGGAGTGCCGTAGGCGAGGGGGTTGAGAGATACTGTGACCGAGAGATTTTCAACCCCTCCGTCACTACGTGACACCTCCCCTTTCTCGGCTATCGCCAAGCAGAGGAAGAGGAATCTATCCACTACTACCGGCAATCCAAAGGGCAGGAGAACTATCTTCATTTCTCCCCTGTGGCACGACAGTGATATAGGGGAGAAACCGAGGGGATAGCCCCGAGGAGAGGGGTTGAAAAAGTGGGAATAAAGTTTTTATATGAGTGTATTCAACCCCTCCGTCACTGCGTGACACCTCCCCTATATTCTCCTTACGGAGAACACAGGGGGAGGAGTTTTAATGTATTCCCTGTCAGCCTCCTTTTTTATTCCTTTTTTTCACCCCCTCTCGGCGTGGCACCTCTCCTCTATTGCCGATGCGACATAGAGGAGAAACTTAAAACTATCCATTTATTATTCTTATGAGAGTCTGGTAGTGAACGGAAAAATATTCTTTTGTCTATTTCCCCGCTGATTTTTACTGTTCCCATGAAAAAAGATAAAGGCGAGAAGGATTTCCCGCAAGACCTTGCACTTCCGACCAAATGCTTAACAGTCTTGCAATAACGGATAATGTCGGCGTTGTGTGTTTTTTTTGTGTTTCAGGTAGATAGATAGGATAACAAGATTGGTAGCACTCACGACGATTGCGTCACTGAGCACAATCAAACTTTGCAAAGATAGGACTTTATTCTTAATTGCAACTATTTTTATCGTTATTTTTTTTGCAAAAAAAAGATTTTTCATTCGGTTTTTATCTTCAGACTCAATGACAGAATGGATTCCATGACGATTTTACCAAACATACCGCACAACCCAAACACACGAGACCATGCCCCACCCTCCCCTTTTTCACCACCGACCGACAGAGTCATTTGCCCAATCGCTACTTTTGTCGTAAATTTGAGTCCGTTTAACATCAGACTATGATCAGTTACTTACAGATAGAGAATCTTACCAAATCGTTTGGCGACCGCATCTTGTTCGAAAACATATCGTTGGGCATCGGCGAGGGCGACCGCGTGGGACTCATTGCCAAAAACGGAGCGGGCAAAACCACTCTGCTCAATATACTGGCCGGGAAGGAGGATTACGACAACGGGCAAATCACCTGCCGCAACGGATTGCGGGTAGGCTATCTGGAACAGTCGCCCTCGTACGCTCCCGAGCTGACAGTCATCGAAGCCTGCTTCCAATCCGATAACGAAACGGTGCGCCTCATCGCCGACTACGAACGGGCCCTGCAGGCCAACGACCCCGACCGGCTGCAAGAGCTGCTCGACCGCATGGAGCATGCCAAGGCCTGGGACTATGAACAACGGGCCAAACAGATACTCTCGCAACTCAAGATTACCCACTTCGACCAACCGATACGGGAACTTTCGGGCGGCCAGTTGAAGCGCCTGGCGCTGGCCAACGTGCTTATTACCGAACCCGACCTGCTGATTCTCGACGAGCCTACCAACCACCTCGACATCGATATGACCGAGTGGCTCGAGGAGTTTCTGCGACGCTCCAACACCACACTGCTCATGGTCACCCACGACCGCTACTTCCTCGACCGGGTGTGCAACCAGATTGTCGAAATCGACGACCACACCCTGTACAGCTACAAGGGCAATTACAGCTACTACCTCGAAAAGCGCGAGGAGCGCATCGAGATACACAATGCCGAGATAGACCGCGCCCGCAACCTCATGCGCACCGAGCTGGAATGGATTCGCCGCCAGCCGCAGGCCCGGGGCACCAAAGCCAAATACCGCATCGACGCCTTTGCCGACCTGCAGGAGAAGGCCCGCCGCGAAAAAGCCGCCGGGCAGGTGCGGCTCGAGGTGAAATCGTCGTACATCGGCTCCAAGATTTTCGAGGCCAAGGGTATCACCAAGAGCTTCGGCGACCTGAAGATTATCGAGGACTTCAACTACACCTTCACCCGTTACGAAAAGATGGGTATCGTGGGCAATAACGGTACGGGCAAGTCGACCTTTATCAAGATGCTTATAGGCCAGGTACAGCCCGACCGGGGCCGGTTCGACATCGGCGAGACGGTCAAGTTCGGCTATTACAGCCAGGAGGGCATGCAGTTCAACGACCAGATGAAGGTAATCGACGCCGTGCGCGACATCGCCGAGGAGATTTCACTGGGCGACGGCCGCAAGCTCTCGGCCTCGCAGTTCCTGCAACACTTCCTCTTCACCCCCGAGACCCAGCACAACTACATCTACAAACTGAGCGGCGGCGAGCGGCGGCGACTCTACCTCTGCACGGTACTCATCAGCAACCCCAACTTTCTGGTGCTCGACGAGCCCACCAACGACCTCGACATCGTCACCCTCAACGTGCTCGAAGACTATCTGCGCAACTTCAAGGGGTGTGTGATTGTCGTCTCGCACGACCGCTATTTCATGGACAAGGTGGTCGACCACCTGCTGGTATTCCGGGGAAATGGCGTACTAAAGGATTTTCCCGGCAACTATACCGACTATCGCGAATGGCGCGAGGCTCAGGAGCAGAAGGCCCGCAACGAACAGGCCGAACGCGCCCGCCAGGAGAGCAAAAAGGCGGCCCCCGAAAAACGGACCTCTGCCGAGAACAGCCGCCGGCGCCTCTCGTTCAAGGAGAAGAAGGAGCTCGAGCAACTCGAAACAGAGATTGCCGCACTCGAGGAAGAGAAGAAGAGCATCGAGACCGCCCTCTGCAGCGGTACCCTCGGGGTAGACGAGCTGACCGAAAAATCGAAACGGCTGCCCGAGGTCAACGACCTGCTCGACGAGAAGACCCTGCGCTGGCTCGAACTGAGCGAAATCGAGGGATAACCACCTACACATACACGAAGCGGGCACGGCACCGTCTCACTGGAGAACGGCCGTGCCCGCTTGACGTATATATCCAAAGAACCTCTTATCGTTTGAAATAGATATATTTCGGCTCACTGGGCTCATAGGATTCGTCATCCCACAGGGTACTCGTAATCATCAAATCGGCGCTGTACCGGTTGCAGGCAATAGGCACATTGTGCACCCGACACTGACGCAACAGCATCTGTATATCGGCCTCGTGCGGTTGCGGGTTGAGATCGTCGATAAGGAAGATGGCCAAGTCGACCTGATGGCGCACCACCAATGCGGCTATTTCGGCATCGCCACCCAACGGACCCGAGTTCATGCAGGTCACATCGGCCGGGATATGCAACTCATCAAAAGCCTCCTTAACCAAATGTCCCGTCGTACCCGTACACACCAGATGATGGTGCGACAGCAACTCGGCATTGTGTTTCACCCACTCCACCATATCGGCTTTGCGGTTATCATGCGCAACCAGCGCAATGGTTAATCTCTTTTTCATAGCTCCTTACTTTTAAGATTGAACACTTTGATATTTTCTGTGGATAGACCGCTGGTGTATCATCAGCACCACGACGGCTATCACGAATGCAATGAAATCGGATATGGGCATGCTCCACCACACCCCGTTGGTCGACCAGTAATCGGGCAATATCAGCAGCAACGGCAGCAGGAAAAGCAACTGCCGCGACAGGGAGAGAAATATCGACACCGGCGCCCGCCCTATCGACTGGAAGAAGTTGGAAATCACAATTTGACAACCCACAAAGGGGAACATGGCACAACAGATGCGCAACCCCACCACCGACAAGTCTACCAACTCTTCGCTCGTAGTAAAGAGGGCCACGATGGCATGGGGAAACAACTCGCTCAAGATAAAGCCCACGGTCATTACCGACACTCCAGCCGTGATGCCGTAGCGCAACACCTTGCGCACCCGGTCGTACTGCTTGGCACCGAAGTTGTAACCCACGATAGGCTGCATGCCCTGAGTAATACCCATCACAATCATCACAAAGAGCATGAGCGTGCGGTTCACGATACCGTAGGCACCGATGGCCAGGTCGCCGCCCGTACGCTGCAACGCGTTGTTGATGAAGATCACCACCACGCAGGCACACACGTTCATCAGGAAGGGCGACATGCCTATCGAGAAAATCTTGCCTACCACCCGGGCCTTCAGCCGGGCATAACGGCGGTCGAAGTGAACGAAACTGTTTTTATTGGAAAAGTGCACCAGCACCCACACCATGGCTACCGTTTGCGAAGCTACCGTGGCCAGTGCAGCCCCCCGGATGCCCCAACCCAGCGAGAAGATGAAGATAGGGGCCAATATCACGTTGCACCCCACCGTAAGCAGCGACGAGAGCATGGCCTTGCGGGGATAACCCGTGGCCCGCATCACGTTGTTGAGACCGATAAAGACATAGGTAATGGGGGTACCCAGCAGAATCACCTGCATGAAGTCGCGGGCGTAGGGCAACGTGTCGTGACTGGCACCGAAGAAGAGCAGAATGGGATCGAGAAACAGGAAGGTCAACCCACCGAAGCAGATGGCATTGACAATGCACATGAACAACACATTGTGCACTACCTCGGTAGCCCGCACCTGGTCGCCCTGCCCCAGGAAGATGGAGCTGATGGTGGCACCGCCTATACCCACCAGCGTACAAAAGGCAACCACCAGGTTCATCAACGGGAAGGTAATGGCCAGACCGGCGATAGCCAACGCCCCTACTCCATGGCCGATAAAGATACTGTCGATGATGTTGTAGAGCGATGTAACAGTCATCGCGATAATAGCCGGCACCGAATACTGTACCAACAGTTTACCGATAGGCTCGGAACCGAGAATCAATGGGGAAGTACGATCTGTCATAGTTTTTCCTAATTTCGCAATTATGCCAACAAAAACAGAACCCGATGAGCAAAGCCCTGTTGCAGGCCCCGTTCTATCTTTGTCTCTCCGCGACAAAGGTACAAATTATTCGGCACCCTTGGCATGAACATAAGTATTTTATAACAAATCGGTATTTTTAATAAAACACACAGAGTGCAACAGTTGTTCGCAAACCGCACATGACACACTCGTCTACGACATTATCCCTCTCGCATACACCCCACGCACCATCGCGGTTCATTAAAAAAATTAAATTCTCCGAAAACAGAACTGTTTTTTGCAACTCCTTGTTATATTTGCGAAAGGAACAGGGAGTCTCGGTCACGTACGGCACGCGGCGACAACCCGCAAGAGCCTCCGTTCCAATCTGTTATCCAAACCGTTAATTCGAAAAGAGACAATGAAAAAGCTTTTATTATTGGTTATCATAAGTTTAGCTCTGTTCTCCTGCGAAGGTCCCATGGGTCCGCAAGGTCCGCAGGGAGTACCTGGCGAAGGCATGTACTGGAAATACTACACCTACACCGTGAAGTCGCAAGACTGGGAACTCGTCACCACCGAAGACGGGCTCAACACCTACTACATGTATGTGTTCCAAAATGCCGACATCACCGACGACCTCTACCTCAACGGCTACGTGCTGGGCTACCTGGTACAATCGCCCGGCACCAACGACGAGGTCATCACCCCCCTGCCCTACACCATACACCGGGGCAGCACCGACGCCCAGAGCGGCCAGGAGATGCTCTGGACCGAGACCTATACCTACGACTACATGCCGGGCAGCGTGGCCTTCTATGTGCAATACAGCGACTTTGCCCAACAGCGCCCCGAGGATATGGTATTCCGCCTGGTGCTCAACAATTAGGAATCCTGTAAAACAAAGACAAATAAATCTCATTTCGAGGCTGTACCCGGCAAACGAGTGCGGCCTCGAAGTGTATATGGGCCCTGCCGCTCCTTATATTACTTCCTCCCCGGCTCAATTCAAAATCAGTCTCTCGTTTTTGGCCGGCTATCGAAGCCGGACATAGAAGGACCCACACCGGCCAATAAAAAGGGGAATATCCACTCCCATCCGGCCATACGACCAAAAGGATAACCCAGATAACCAAGACAATAAACATCCACCCCAATAAAACGGCTGCAGCCACCACATTTTGAGAAACTTTGCAAATTCGCGGTCCTTTTTGGTTCTTTGTTTGCATCTGTTTGGTTTCTGTAAAGATTATTATCTATCTTCGCTATTGATATGGCAGTACAAACAGATTTACCTCAAATAGCAGCCCTGAAGATGGCTGCAGAAAAGCGTTTCGGTCACAAGATAGAGAGCCGATCCGACTTTACCCTTTTCGGTGCAGAGATTGAACGTATCACCAACGAACATCTGGCCGACAACACCCTGCGCCGCCTTTGGGGGTGCATCAAAGGGTATAGCACCACCTATACCCGCACGCTCGACGTGCTATGCCGTTACATCGGGTTCAACCACTGGGAGGCATTCTGCAGCCATCTGAAACAGGACTCCAAAACCGAATCGGACATTCTGCAAAGCCATCACTCCATCCGGGTCGAGGAACTCGCCCCGGGCGACCGGCTACGCATCGGGTGGCTGCCCGACCGCGTGTGCATCATCGAATTTCAGGGCGGTCGCACCTTCAAGGCCATCGACTGCAAAAACTCTACCTTGCAAAACGGCGACAGCTTCGAGTGCAGCATACTGATGAAACACTATCCGCTCTTTGTCGACAATCTGGTACATGGGGGCGAACTGTGCCAGCGATATGCCATGGGCCTCGACAACGGGCTGACCATTCTCGAGAAACTGTAATCCGGGTTTTCCACCCGGTAACGGCATCGCACCGCTCACCGATTATTGCCTGTCCGCCAATTTCTATTACCATATTTTTTTCAGACTCTCATTATAATCGCTATATTTACTCCCGAACTACAAATAGCGAATCATGAGGATATATTCCAAGCCTACATACCTGGAAACGGAGCCAACCGATACATCCATAACCATTCTCGGGGTAATCAGCGAAGGGCGCATGTTCCGCATCTACAAGGCGCAGAAAGGGACCAAGTATATTATCCTCAAGACACCGGTTGCCGACGATTCGATGCTGCTCGAGATTCTTCGCCGGGAATACGAGCTGTCCTGTAACCTGAATCACCCCTGCATTGTCAACACCCTGGAGTTCAACCCCAGCACCCCCGTGGGGCCGGCCATTGTCATGGAATATATCGACGGCCTGACGCTCGACGAATTTGTAGCGACCAATCCCACTCTGGATGAGCGCAAATCGGTGCTCAACGACATTCTCGACGGGATGGACTACCTGCACCACCGCGGCATCATACACAACGACCTGAAGCCCGACAACATCATTGTCAACGGCAACAAGGCGGCCCGCATCATCGATTTCGGGTTCTCGGCCAGCGCCGACAGTGCCTACAAAGGCTACATCGGCGGCTCCGACGGATACACCGCCCCCGAGATTCTCAACGGCACCGGGTCGGCCGGGACGACCTCCGACATCTTCACGCTCGGCCGCCTGATAAACCTGATTTTCGGAGGCCGCAAATATGTGCATATAGCCCGCCGGTGCAGCCAGACAGACCCGTCGGAACGGCCCCGGAACATACAGGCCCTGCGTGCCCTGATCAAACGCCGGGACCGCCAGCCGGTTATCGTCGCATCGGTCGCCGCCGTGCTCATCGTGGCCGCATCGGTCACGGCATCCCTTATCCATCGGCACAACGAAACGATGCAAATCGAGCAACGCATCACCCAAGGCATCGACTCGGTATATCAGAAAACGGCCGATGAAATCAAGGCACAGACCCTGCAGGACTCTATCCAAACCGAAAAGCAGATTGTCGAAAAAGTAGCCTCCTATACCCAGGAGACCGAGCAGGCCCGACTCGCCCAAAAGCTGCAACGCCGGGAAGTGCTCCGCAAGCGTTTCGAAAAAGAATTCGCCCCCTATTACGAACCGGCAATTGCCCAGATAAAAAAACAGAAATACAAGGAAATGGCTATCATGTACGCCGGTCCCTATTACAGATTCACGATGCCCTACCTGAAATCGATTGTGCAGAAATATCCGCCACACCCCGACGGCACAGTGGCCGAAGAGACCGATGTGGCCTTTGCGGTATACACCCGCCAACATCACACCATCGACTCGCTGTGCTCCTCGCTACCCACCGTCAACACCCTCCCACCCGCGCAGCACGACTCGCTCGTACGCATAATGGCCCGATTGGGCAAGAAGCTGGGATTCTGACCGCCCGCAAACGGAACGAGCCCCGACCTTACAGCCGGAGCCCGTCCCCTCTTTTCACGACGTTGATATTAAATTATACAACAATCCCCTGTGAATAGCAGTAAATATTTAAAAAGCGACACATTAACACCCGTAATTCTTTCATTTCACAAATGGAACAATCCATACGCTATTACATGAATTGTATCCACTTCACCAGCTTGTTATTGGCATCGAAATAGAAGTAGCAATAATCTTTGTTGTTATTGACCTCATAGTGGTAATCGCCAAAGATGTTATACTCTTTCTTCATGTCCAGGAACTTCAAGGAGTAGCATTTGAGTCCACCTTTATTACCCATAAAGACGAACCGGCTCGTACCGATTTTGGAGGCATACTCTTCCACGGCCGATTTCGGCATACCCTTATAGAAGTCGTTGAAAACCATAGACTCCGCTGTTTTGTTAATGATACATCTGGTTTTACCGTCCTTCGTAGCCAACACGGCACATATAATGGGCTTGTTCACACTTCCCCGACAAATACCATATGCATCCATGTCCTTCATACGAACCAAAAAGATTTTCCCCGAGACAAAAAAATTAAAAGACTGGAGCACATTTTGTGATTTCAAATATTGCAAGGTCTCCCCCGAAAAAGTAGGTATCAGCCGCACCGTCTTACCCAACTCGCCAAAATCATCGATTTCCCAAGTCATTCTATCGCAGAGTATCGGTTGGCCGTTAACGATAAGAGCGTCTGTGGGCAAACTGATAGGAGTTGTCCCTTCAATAATATCAAAATCGTCGTATGCGAACAGGCTTATCGAAGTTAACAGCCCCACCAGCAAAAACAAAATTTTTTTCATAACCGAATATTTAATGTGTATATATCAATCTGCATAACTCTCCGGCACCCCATCGCCCGCCGAGGCGTGAACACCCGGCATCCACGGAATTGTCTGCCGGGGCTCACTCCTCGAGATGCGATGAAAAAAGTTAGTTCATGTTTTGTGCAGCCTGAAGCATCTTCTGGTTAATCTTATTGAACCGGCTTAATTGAGCAGGAGACAATTTGCTCGTAGCATCCGCCATTTTCTGGCTGACCTCCTGAGCCTTGCTCATATAACTCGTATACTCCGACACGGCACTCAAATCGCCGGAACTGGCCTTTTTCAGTAACGAGATGTACATATCGACATACTCTTCATACGAATCCAGCAGGGAATCCCAATCTTCACCATCGCTATCGCTGGAAACTGCTGCGTCGCTGGAATCACTATCCGATACAGTGGCATTACTTTCCCCTCCCAAGACAATGCTAGTAGGAGTTTCATCAGGGGTAAACTGTACAGCATTCTTAAAGCGTTCTCGTGCTAATTCATCATTACCATAATTTACTTCAAACACGAATACGGCCGTATCGCCCATGTTTCCCGTAAGGAATTTCTTAAATTTAAGATCATCTTCACTTCTCATACTCAAAGCGTCAATTCTTGACCCACTTTCATCGACAAGATTAATATAAACCCCTCCTAAGAAAGAAGACTGAAAGTGAATATCACGGGCATCCACATCTTTAATTCCGTCTTGTATCAGCTTCAAAGTAACCTTAAGACGCAAGTATTGATAGTATTCTTTTTCCGTATAAGTCAACTCGGCAGGTTGATCTACTACTTCCACATATTTTGCCACCTCTCCAGCAGAAAACTCAGTAGTTGTTGGAGTAATGTTTTTGGGTTCTTCTCCAGATCCCGAACAAGATGCCATCATAGCCACAATAGCGGCAAGTCCAAATACAAAAAGAGTCTTTTTCATAATAATTTTGTTTAATTTGATAATTTTATTTAATACAAATAGTTATTTAGATTTTGTCTTTACTGCCTTTATATTACAGATTGGGGATAAATTACCCGTGACACGTCATCAAGCATCTCACGGTTCAAGCAGATTTCTGTTCGTCTTACCAATTCAGCAAGGTACGACCCTCTTTGTCGGTGAACTTACCAGCCAAAATCATAATCCAGTCGATGAAGGTCCAGATACCTAATCCACCGAGCGTGAACAACATCGCTATGGCCGTTCCCGTTTTCCCTACATAGAAACGGTGTGCACCCAGACTACCTAAAAAGAAACAGAAGAGGAAAGCAACCAAACGGCTCTTCTCACTGGCTCCCGACTTTACATCGCTATTGATTCCCGTAGGTGTTCCACATTTGGGGCAAGCTACCGAACCTTCTTCAAGGTTAGCTCCACATTTTTGACAATACATAGTTTTTAATATTTAAGGTGAATACTAATAAATGTTGATTTTTCTGCAAATATCTATATTCACCCTTAAAAAACCATAGCCCTTTTTGGGCCTACTTTTAGGGCTACGAATCATATCTACCTCATTTTCAACAATAAATACATCCAAATACATAGTCCTATCCCGGGAACATGCAGGACCTCCCCCCGGGTGCAGAGCCACGCATCCCCTACCGCGCGGCACAAGGCAGAAAACAAAAGCGCCCTGAAAGTGTTGTAACTTTCAGGGCGCTGCCTATTGATAAAACGATTATTTGCTTAACAAGCCTTGAAGCTCATGTCGAGCCCCTTCACCGAGTGGGTGAGCGCACCCACCGAGATGAAGTCGACGCCACACTCGGCATAGTCGCGTATGGTGTCGTAGGTGATACCGCCCGACGACTCGGTTTCATATTTGCCGCCGACAATTTTCACCGCCTCGCGAGTGAGCTCGGGCGAGAAGTTGTCGAGCATGATGCGGTCGACGCCGCCCACGCGCATCACTTCGCGCAGCTCGTCAAGATTGCGCACCTCGATTTCGATCTTCAGGTCTTTGCCTTTCTCTTTCAGATAGTGGTGACAGCGGGTAATGGCGTTTTCGATACCGCCGGCAAAATCGACATGGTTGTCTTTCAACAAAATCATGTCGAAGAGCCCGATGCGGTGGTTCACCCCGCCGCCTATCTTCACGGCAGCCTTCTCGAGCATGCGCATGCCCGGCGTGGTCTTGCGGGTGTCGAGTATGCGGGTGTGCAGCCCCTCGAGCCGTTTCACATAACGGCGGGTCATGGTAGCGATACCGCTCATGCGCTGCATCACGTTGAGCATGAGGCGCTCGGTTTGCAAAAGCGATTGCACACGTCCCTCAACAACAAAGGCGACATCGCCGGGTTTCACCTCGGCTCCATCCTCGATATAGACGGTCATCTTCAACTCGGGGTCGAAGCGGTGGAATATCTCGCGGGCTACCTCCACACCGGCCAATACACCGGGTTCCTTAATCAGCAATTTCGATTTTCCCATGGCCGTTGCGGGTATACAACACAAGGTCGTGTGGTCTCCGTCGCCTATATCCTCGGCAAATGCCAGGTCGATCAACTCGTCGACCAACTGCTCGGTAGTTTTCATATCTTTCTGTTTTTATATTTTTTAAGCAACCGCAAAGATAACACAAGGGAAAGAGCAAAACAAGTTTGATTTTACTCTTTGTTTATAGTAATTTTGCAGAAAATTTACAAAACAGCATGAAAATATCGCTACTGGTCGTGGGTAAAACGGTGGAACCGTACTTTGTCGCTGGCATCGAGGAGTACAGCAAACGGCTCGCGCACTATGTGCCGTTCGAGACGATTGTCATCCCCGAACTGCGCAACACCAAAAGCCTCAGCACCGACCAGCAAAAGGAACGGGAGGCCGACCTCATCCTGAAGGCCTTGCAGCCCGGCGACTACATCGTGCTGCTCGACGAGCACGGCAAGGAGTTCACCTCGATGCAGTTTGCCGCCTATCTCGAAAAGAAGATGGCCAACGTGGCCAGACGGCTGGTCTTCGTCGTGGGGGGCCCCTACGGATTTTCCGACCGCATCTACCAGACGGCTCACGAAAAGATTTCGCTCTCGAAGATGACCTATTCGCACCAGATGATTCGCCTCATCTTCACCGAACAACTCTACCGGGCCATGACTATTCTCAACAACGAACCTTATCATCACGAATAAGCATGAAACGGTTTTTCTACCAATCAATCCTCACCGCAGCCCTGTTGCTGGCCTGCACCGCCCCGGAGGCCCATGCCCGGGAATACAGCAGTCAGGTGGGCTCGTTGTGGAACTTCACCGTGTCGAAACAGTTCGGCCGGGTGAACCTGCAACTGCAGCAAAACGTATGGACTCTGGGCAAATACTACGAGCGCTACATGCCCATCTTCACGGTATCGTATACCGCCATACCCAAGTATTTGAAATTGAACGTGCTCTACTATTACATGAACCAGCAGACTCCCCCGGGCACCTACAAGAACCGCAACCGGTACCACCTGGGGGCTACCTTCTCCTACCCGGTGAACCGGTGGTCCATGTCGCTCAGCTCGCGATTCGAGTCGACCTACACGGTGGGCACCAGCAAACCGGTGAACAAGTGGCGGAACAAGTTGCTCTTCAGCTACGCCATCCCCGACAGTCGCTGGACCCCCTTCTTCCACGCCGACATATTCCTCATGCTCAACGGCAGCCACGCCGGTGAGTTCGACCGGGTATGGTACGACGCCGGAGTCGAATACCGCATCGACAACAAAAACGCCATCGAGTGCAAGGTGCGTGAGGAGCACCTCATCAGCACGGCTCCCCAGCAACTCAACACCTTTATTTCATTTGGCTATAAGCTGAAGCTGTAAGCAGAGAGGAAGAGACATCACCCCTTAATCGACCCAGAAGAGGTCGCTCATCACATCGTCGGAGGTGAAGATACCCTGGCGGGTAATACGCATCACACCGTTGTCGATAGCGAGCCGTCCGCCCCGCAAGTGCGGCTGTGCCTGCTCGAGACAATATTGCAGACGCTCCTCGCCGAAGTCGGCCCGCAACCGTTCCAAATCGAGCCCCCAGCAGGTGCGCAGCGAGGTAAGGATACGCTCGTTGTAGAGGCTGTCGCGGCTCTCGCACTCCTCGTCGCAGGCCGTTCGCCCCGACTCGACAGCCTCGACATACCTGCGCAACGAAGCGGGATTGATGCGCCGCACCCGACCGTCGTAGCTGTGAGCCGCCGCACCAAGCCCCAGGTAGGGCACCCCGGTCCAGTACGAGGTATTGTGCCGGGCATACCGCCGGTCGCGGGCAAAATTGGAAATCTCGTAGTGCTCATATCCGGCAGCGGCCAGCCGGTCTATCAGTTCGTCGAACATCCGCAGCGACAACTCCTCGTCACACTCCTTCACCTCGCCCCGCTCGCGCATGCGCCACAGGGCCGTGCCCACCTCATAAATAAGACTGTAAGCCGAGATATGCGACACGCCCAGCGATACCGCCTGTTGCAGATTGGCCTGCCATCCCTCGAGGGTCTGGCCCGGCAGTCCATAGATGAGGTCGATGCTGAGGTTGTCGTAGCCGGTCGCCTGGCAAAGCTCCACCGCCTCGACAGCCCCCCGGGCCGTATGGCGCCGGCGCAGGAAGGCCAGGTCGGCATCGGAGAAACTCTGCACACCCATACTCAAGCGGTTGACCGGCGTATCGGCCAGCGACGCGACAAACTCGGGAGTCACATCATCGGGATTCGCCTCGAGGGTCACCTCGCTGCACGCCCCCCAGTCGACCACCGTCGAGAGGGCGTCGAACAGTCGGGCCCGCTCGGCCACCGTGAGCGTCGAGGGTGTCCCCCCGCCCAGATAGACGGTCGACACCGGCTCTCCCCCCAGCTCGTCGCGACGCAACTGCAGTTCGCGGCACACCGCCTCGACATAGCGCCCGCGCCACGACGAGTCGGTCGACGAAAAGAAGTCGCAATAGACACAGCGACTCGTACAAAACGGAATATGTATATAGATACCAGCCATCAAGGTGCAAAAGTACAAAACTTCGATTCACAAACAATGTTTTGTAACATAGTTTGCACCGTTGCTTTTTCGGAATATAATTTCTAATTTGCGAACGCTTTGTTTCAAACGCGCCACAAGCGTTCTTGTTTTATCAAAAAACTTTAATATCATGAAAGTTTACCAATCTCACGAAATCAAAAACATCTCCCTCTTGGGAAGTAAAGGCTCGGGTAAGACCACCCTCGCAGAAGCTATGCTCTACGAGTGTGGTGTAATAAAACGCCGCGGGACCGTCGAAGGTAAGAACACCGTATCGGACTATTTCCCTGTGGAAAAAGAGTATGGATACTCGGTATTTTCCACAGTTTTTTATGCCGAATTTTTAGGAAAGAAACTAAACGTGATCGACTGCCCGGGAGCCGACGACTTCGTGGGTAGCGCCATCACCGCCCTCAATGTAACGGATACGGGAGTCATCGTCATCGACTCGCAATACGGTGTCGAGGTAGGAACTCAAAACATCTTCCGTACAGCCGAAAGCCTGAATAAACCCATTCTTTTCGCCATGAACCAACTCGACGGCGAAAAGGCCGATTACGAAAACGTAATCCACCAGATGCGCGAGACATTCGGCAACCGAATCGTTCAAGTGCAATACCCGCTCAGTTGCGGACCGTCGTTCAACGCCATGATCGACGTACTGCTTATGAAAATGTATAGCTGGTCGCCCGAAGGCGGCAAGCCCACCATATCGGACATTCCCGAAAGCGAAATGGAAAAAGCTCGGGAACTGAATCAAAAACTGGTCGAAGCCGCTGCCGAAAACGACGAGACCCTGATGGAGAAATTCTTCGAGCAAGGCTCCTTGACCGAAGACGAGATGCGCGAAGGTATCCGCAAGGGATTGGTAACGCGCAGCATCTACCCCGTATTCTGTGTGAGCGCCCTGCGCGACATGGGTGTACGCCGTATGATGGAGTTCCTCGGCAACGTGGTTCCCTTCGTATCGGAGATGCCCAAACCCGTGAACACCGCAGGCGAAGAGGTAGCCCCCGACGCCAACGGCCCCACGAGCCTCTTCTGCTTCAAGACAACAGTCGAGCCCCACATCGGCGAGGTCTCCTACTTCAAAGTCATGTCGGGTACGGTACACCAAGGCGACGACCTCGTGAACGTAGATCGTGGCGACGGCCGCGAGCGGTTGGCCCAGCTCTTCTGCGTGTGCGGCCAGATACGCACCCCGGTCGAAGAACTCCAGGCCGGCGACATAGGCGCTTCGGTCAAGCTCAAAGACGTGCGCACGGGCAACACCCTCAATGCCAAAGGCTGTGAATATCACTTCGACTTCATCAAATACCCGGCTCCCAAATACCAGCGGGCCATCAAGCCGGTCAACGAGGCCGATGCCGAGAAGCTGAGCGAAATCCTCACCCGCATGCACGAAGAGGACCCCACCTGGCAAATCGAGCAATCGAAAGAGCTGAAACAGACCATCGTCTCGGGACAGGGCGAATTCCACCTGCGCACCCTCAAATGGCGTATCGAAAACAACGACAAACTCGCTGTCGAATTCATCGAGCCGCGCATCCCCTATCGCGAAACCATTACCAAGGCAGCCCGTGCCGACTACCGCCACAAGAAACAGTCGGGTGGTGCCGGACAGTTCGGCGAGGTTCACCTCATCGTCGAGCCCTACTACGAAGGTATGCCGGCTCCCGACACCTACAAGTTCAACAACCAGGAGTACCGCATGAACGTGCGCGACACCCAGACCATCGACCTCGAGTGGGGCGGCAAGCTGGTGGTTTGCAACTGTATCGTGGGCGGTGCCATCGATGCCCGCTTTATCCCGGCCATCGTCAAGGGATTGATGGACCGCATGGAGCAAGGCCCCCTCACCGGCTCGTATGCCCGCGACGTGCGTGTTTGTATCTACGACGGTAAGATGCACCCGGTAGACTCGAATGAAATCTCCTTCCGCCTGGCCGGCCGCAACGCCTTCAGCGAAGCCTTCCGCAACGCCGGGCCCAAGATTCTCGAGCCCGTTTACGACGTAGAGGTGCTCACCCCGTCGGATGTCATGGGCGATGTGATGAGCGACCTGCAAGGGCGCCGCGCCATCATCATGGGTATGGCCAGCGAAAAGGGTTTCGAAAAGATTACCGCCAAGGTACCCTTGAAAGAGATGTCGTCCTACTCGACCGCACTCAGCTCGATTACCGGCGGCCGCTCGTCGTTCTCGATGAAATTCGCCTCGTACGAACTCGTTCCTTCCGACGTTCAAGAGAAGCTGCTCAAGGCCTACGAAGCTGAACAAACCGACGAATAAAGCCCCGTTTTGTTAAATAATTAAAAAGCCACTGGTTTTTCCCAGTGGCTTTTTTGCATATAAACACTTATTTGTTAAATTTGCGGGAAAGTGTTAAACAATAAGCTTTTATAGGTTTTCATAAAATAAAACAAAAATAGCGGATTCGGTGTTTATGTAATAAATTTGTGCAAATGATGTAAAAAACACAAGCACCGCACCCGTTCAACCGGAAAAAACAAAGAGGCAAACGCAATGAAAAAGTCAACAATCTGGCTACTGGCCATCATTATGGCACTCACGTTTATCGGGTTGCTCTATATACAAATCATGTATATGGAGAACATGATAAAAATGAGGAACGAGCAATTTACCGAAGCCGTTAAACGGAGCCTGTATGCGGTATCGACAAGCCTCGAACTGGACGAAACGCAACGCTATCTGGACGAGTACCTGGAAGAAGAGGAAAAGAAAATGCTCTCCTCTTACGAACAGAGAAACGACCAGCAAGACATCACTACGCACCATCAGTTCTCCATCGTGTCGCCCGACGGTTCGGTGGCGAGCTTCTCTTTCCGCGAGCAGACGAGCACCATCATCACCCCGGCAGCTCCGCAGCCCAAGGACCACAACACCCTCATCAGCACCTACCGCAACATGCAAGAGGCCCGCAAGGGACAATACCTCTACCAGAAGGGACTGCTCAACGAGGTGATACTCAACATGCTCAGCAAGGCCAGCACGCGGCCCGTGATGGAGCGTATCGACATCAAGAAACTCGAGACCTACCTGAAATCGGAGTTTGAGAACAACGGGCTCAACCTGCCGTTCCAGTTTGCCATCTACAACAAGAACGAAAAGATTCTTTACAGTTCCAACCAGTACGATCCCAAGATCGAAGGGAACCTCTTCACCCAGGCCATCTTCCCCAACGATCCGCCGGCCCGTATCAACTACCTGAAGGTCTACTTCCCCACCAAGCGGAACTACATATCGAGCTCGGTCAAGTTCATGATACCCTCGTTTGCCTTCACCTTCATCCTGTTGGTAACCTTCCTGTTTACCATCATCGTAGCCTTCCGCCAGAAGAAGCTCACCGAGATGAAAAACGACTTTATCAACAACATGACCCACGAGTTCAAGACCCCTATCTCGACCATATCGCTGGCGGCCCAGATGCTCAACGACCCCTCGGTGGCCAAGAGCCCGGCCCTGTTCCAGCACATCTCGGGCGTCATCAACGACGAGACCAAGCGGCTGCGCTTCCAGGTCGAGAAGGTGCTGCAGATGTCGATGTTTGACCGGCAGAAGACGCTGATGAAACTGCACAACGTCGACGTGAACGACATCGTGACCAGCGTAATGAGCACCTTCAAACTGAAGGTCGAGAAGTATGGCGGCGTAATCGACGCCGACCTCGAAGCCGAAGATGCCATCGTATCGGTCGATGAGATGCACTTTACCAACGTCATCTTCAACCTGCTCGACAACGCCGTGAAATACCGCCGCGAAGAGGAGCCCCTCTCGCTCTTCATCCGCACCCGCACCATCGGCGACAAGGTCGAGATTTCGATTCGCGACAACGGTATAGGCATCAAACGGGAAGACCTGAAAAAGATATTCGACAAGTTCTATCGCGTATCTACCGGCAACCGCCACGACGTGAAAGGTTTCGGACTGGGCCTCGCCTACGTCCACAAAATCATCACCGACCTCAAGGGCGACATCCGCGTAGAGAGCGAGATTAACCAAGGTTCGACATTTATAATTACACTACCACTAATAAAAAACAAATGATTATGGAAGAAAGATTGCGTATTCTACTCTGCGAAGATGATGAGAATCTGGGCATGCTGTTAAGAGAGTATCTGCAAGCCAAAGGCTATGCCGCCGACCTCTTCTCCGACGGTGAAAGCGGATACAAGGCATTCCTCAAAGGCAAATACGACCTGTGCGTGCTCGACGTGATGATGCCTAAAAAAGACGGATTCACACTGGCCCAAGAGATTCGTACCGTAAACAGCGAAGTCCCCATCATATTCTTGACTGCCAAGTCGCTTAAAGAAGACATCCTCGAAGGTTTCAAAATCGGTGCCGACGACTATATCACCAAGCCCTTCAGCATGGAAGAGCTCGTGTTCCGTATCGAAGCCATCCTGCGCCGCGTAAAGGGCAAGAAGGGCAAAGAGGTGACCATGTACAAGATCGGACGCTTCACCTTCGATACCCAGAAACAGGTTCTCGCCATCGACGACAAAAGCACCAAACTCACCACCAAGGAGTCGGAGCTGCTCAGCCTCCTGTGCGCTCACGTCAACGAGATTCTCGAGCGGAACTTCGCCCTCAAGACCATCTGGATCGACGACAACTACTTCAACGCACGAAGCATGGATGTTTACATCACCAAACTGCGTAAACACCTCAAAGACGACCCGTCGATCGAAATCATCAACATCCACGGCAAGGGCTACAAACTCATTGCCCCCGATGTAGAAGCCAAAACGAAATAAACCTCGTCTGCACAAACTCCTGAAAAGGCGGCCCGCAAAGCCGCCTTTTCTTATGTCCGACAACCTGGTCCGGAGCCGACACGACACACCCCGGCCATCAATTCATCGTCTTAAAATTTGTTTCTACCTCGGGGGTACACTATCTTTGCAACCAAACCACATCAAACGAAAAAGAAACAGTCCATGTTACGTATCCTTACATTCCTATACCAGTGGCTCATCGCCATGCCTATCCTGCTCGTACTCACCCTGCTCACCGCCATCATCACCCTCATCGGGTGCCGCCTGGGCAAAGGCAACGTCTGGGGCTACTACCCCGCCCACATCTGGTCGCGGCTCTTCTGCATCTTCTCGCTGGTACGTATCGAAGTACGCGGGCGCGAAAACATCGACAAAAATACCTCCTATGTATTCGTGGCCAACCACCAGGGAGCCTACGACATATTTCTCATCTACGGCTACCTCAACCACAATTTCAAGTGGATGATGAAAAAGAGCCTGCGCCACATCCCCTTCGTGGGGAGCGCCTGCGCCGCCGCCGGCCATATCTTTGTCGACAACTCCACCCCCAGCGGTGTGAAAGAGACCCTGCAACAGGCCGAAGCCACCCTGCAGGGCGGCATGTCGCTCGTCGTATTCCCCGAGGGAGCCCGCACCTGGACCGGTGCCATGCGTCCCTTCAAACGCGGAGCCTTCCAGCTGGCCGTAGAGTTTTCGCTCCCCGTGGTACCCCTCACCATCGACGGAGCCTTCGCCGTGATGCCCCGCACCACCTACAACTTCAAACCGGGAAAAATCATCCTCACCATACATCCGCCCATCTATCCCGATAAGAATCAAGGACATGACCTCGACCGGCTGATGAAAGAGTCGTATCAGGTAATCGAATCGGCTCTCCCGTTGAGAGGATGAAGTGTAAAAAAATATTAAACACGAGAAAATTTGTGCCTCTAATGATGGCCATATAAAAATAAAATTGCAACTTTGCAGTCGCAAAACAAAAACAAAGCTTGTCCGGTGGTGTAATGGTAGCACTTCGGATTCTGGTTCCGCCTGTGAGGGTTCGAATCCTTCCCGGACAACAAAAAGCCACCTTCTTTCACGAAGGTGGTTTTTTTGTATACTCCCCTTTTGTTATAAATCGAAGATTTTTCCGTATGTTTGTAAGTAGAATATGATTTCAAAATCTTTTCGTCATGCGACAAATCATCACCCACTTTACCGACGATGACCTGTATAAGTTTACCATGTGCTGTGCCGTAATCGACAACTTCCCGCGAGCACAGGTGAAATATACCTTTACCGACCGCGACAACACCGTCTATCCGGCCGGATTTGCCCAGGCTCTGAGCGAACAGATAGAGATGCTCGACTCGGTCATCATCACCGACGAAGAAATCGAGTTTATGAAACGGCAGTGCCGCTATATCCCCACCTGGTTCTACACCTACCTGAAGGGCTTCCGCTACAACCACGAGTGGGTGAAGGTGCGTCAGGACGAGGAGGGGCACCTGCATGTCGACATCGAAGGCAGTTGGGCCAACACCATTCTGCTGGAGGTAAAACTGCTGGCCATCATCTCGGAACTCTACTACGCCATGACCGGCCAGAACCAACACTTCGACTACGACGCGTACTACACGAAAACCAGCGAAAAAGGCAAACGGCTATTGGAGGCCGGGTGCGTATTCAGCGACTTCGGTACCCGCCGCCGGGCCTCGTTCGAGAGCGAAGATACCGTGGTGCGTGCCTTGAAAGCGTGCGACCACAGCCAGCAATGGCCCGGCCGGTTTGTCGGCACCAGCAACGTATACCTGGCCATGAAGCACGACCTGCTGCCGGTGGGCACCATGGCTCACGAATTTATCTGTGCCATAGGGGGCATGTTCGGCCCGCAGATGGCCAACCACATGGCCATGGACTACTGGCGCAACACCTTCCGCGGTGCGTTGGGTACCTTCCTCTACGACAGCTTCGGGTGGAACATATTCAGCATGAACTTCTCGGAAGACTTTGCCAACCTCTTCAAAGGACTGCGCATCGACAGCGGCGACAACTACGAGCAGCTGATGAAGATTGTGGAGAAATACCGCTCGCTGGGCATCGACCCCAAGAGCAAGCAAATCATCTTCAGCAACGCCCTGAATACCCAGCAGGCCATCGAGATACAACAGTATGCCCGGGACTACTGCCAACCCTCGTTCGGGATAGGCACCCACTTTACCAACGACTTCGACGGCATAAAACCGATGAACATCGTCATCAAGCTCATTGCGGCCAAAATCACCGAATCGTGGTCGTTCTACAACGACACCTGCAAGATAAGCGAAGACGACGGCAAGCACACGGGTAATGCCGAGGTGATTGCCCGGTTCATGGAGGCGCTGCATATGAAATAATTTGGGGAGAATCGGATTCCCCCCTGTTATCCCAGATAGCGCAGAATAGATACAACGAGGGGTTGTGTACGTGAACTTGCGTTCCGTCACAACCCCTCGTGCCACACTATCTTCTTACTTACTCTCTGTCTATCGTACCGAGGTGGCGGTCAGACTTCGCTCGCTGGTCCCGGTGGTTGTAGAGCCGGAACCTACGGTATAGTCGAAGTCGCAGGTGTAGTCGCGGGTACCGTCATGCAGCGTGCGAACCTCGATTTTCAACCCCTTTATGTCGGGGAACTCACGCTTTATATCGTCCATGCGGAACGAAGCTACCCCCCACAGGAAATGGTCCAGGTCGGGATCGTCCATGCGGTTGTGCCGCAAGTTGAGGTGCAGGTAGCCCTCCTCGTCGAGCGCGGCGGCTTCGGAATAGTCGCGCACCAGATTGATCATGTGCTTCTCCCTACCGAGACCGCGCGTTTCGAACTGTACCGTCAGGTACTTTTCGCTCGTCCACATGCTCAATATGTTCATCGGGTCGTTGCCTATGCTGTCGGTCGTTTCGGGAGTAATAGGTATCACATTCTTCACCAATACCGAGTCGATGTCGTTAACCACAATGTAGTAGTCGTACCCCTCGCGCTGCCCGTCGAGAAAGGTGAAGTTGACAATCACCCGCTTGCCGTTCTTGGTCAGGTAACTCGGCAACCGGTCGCCGTTCGAGGGGAACATGGTCTTTTTATCATCGAGCAGGATATAGGGCGAGTGTCCCTCCTCGACCACCATATCGCCCACGGCATAGGAATAGGGCACGTAATAACCATCTTCGTCATCGCCGCAGGAGGTCAACCCGCACGACAGGATTACACCCAGCAATCCGGTCCACAGCATGTGTTTCATTTTCATATCTTCTTGTATTTAATTTTATTCGCTTTTATGGGATAAACGGGCACGACCTCCAAATACTGCACCGGCTACTGTTAAAAAGTGAAAAACAATTTTTCTATCGCCTGCCATGCAGTATTTTTACATCATTGCATTTATTCAATAACAGGATTCACCCCATGAACGAAGCAGAGCTGGTAGCGCGTTGCAAGCAGAAGGAGCCCTCGGCGCAAGCCGAACTCTACCGACGGTATGCCGGCGAGTTGTTTGCCCTCTGTATCCGATACGCCGGCAACCGCGAGACGGCCAAAGACCTGCTTCACGACGGATTCCTCAAGGCGTTCACCTCGCTCGACAAGTTCGACTACCGGGGCGAGGGTTCTTTGAAAGCGTGGTTGAGCCGCATCATGGTAAACACGGCGCTGGAAGAGGCGCGGAAACAGGCGCAGCATTTCGATGTCGACCTCGACGAGGCTCCCGAGGTGGCCGATCCCGACTCGACCGACGACGGCCTGGTGCAACAAATCGCCCCCGAGGTCTTGCTCCGCTTCATTGCCGAGCTGCCCGACGGTTACCGCACGGTATTCAACCTCTACACGTTCGAGAACAAGTCGCACAAGGAGATTGCCCGCCTGCTGCATATCAACGAGAAAAGCTCCTCGTCGCAGCTATACCGGGCACGCACCTTATTGATGAGTCGAATAAAAAGATATTTGGCACAACATGGAGACGAATAAAAACAGTAACGACTGGCGAAAGAGCTGGCAAAAACAGCTCGACCACTATTCGGTCACGCCCCCGCCCGAGGTGTGGGAGGGGCTGAGCGAAGAGCTGGCCCCCCGGGTGCGCGTGGGCCGGCGGGCCGTGCTGTGGGCTGCCGCGGCCTGTGCAGCCATTCTGATAGGATGCTTCGTCGGGCTGCAATATCTCTCGCCGGGAATACCCGCCCACGAGACTCCGCTGCAAACGGCTCAAGCCGACCGTCCAACAACGGGCCAACCCACCCCCGCCCTCTCCAACGAGCCCTCTGCCTCCAACCCGGCAACACCGCTCTATACCCAAGCCCAATCGCCGGCAAACGGCCACACGGCTCGGGCAGCCTGTCGGCCTGTCACTCCCGCCGCTTCCCTGCCGACAGCGGAGAGCGAACCGATAGCCGAATTACAACGGGTCATACCCGACACCACCTCCACAACCGGCCAACCGGGCTACGAGGCAGAAGCCCATGAACAAACGGCACAACCGGCAACACCATCGCCGCGTACGCGCAAAGGCTACTCGCTCTACCCCCGCTCGAGCGAGAGCGAACAGACCGCCTACCGCCCGGCCCGCACACAGACCCGCACACAGACCCGCACAAGCGGAAGCTGGACCGTAGGGCTCTCGCTGGGCAACAGCCTCATTACCGCCGCCGACAACCGCAGCGGATTCGGTAACCTGGCCCCCTACGCTACGGCCGAGATGGCCAGCCTTCCTTCGCCCGAAACGGGCGTGACGCCCAACGGCAAGGAGGCATCGGCATCACCCTACCAGCAAATCATGCTGCAAAATATCAACGCCCAACCTACCACCGACGTGAAGCACCACTTCCCCATCTCGGTAGGCGTCACGGTGCAAAAGTCGCTCAACCCGGCTCTCGCTCTCGAAACGGGACTGGTATATACCTACCTCGCCTCCGACCTCATGGCCGGCGATGCCGCCTACTACACCCAGAAACAGCAGTTGCACTACCTGGGTATCCCCCTGAAGCTGCAATGGAATTTTCTGCGCAAGCGCTATTTCAACCTCTATGTCATCGGGGGCGGCATGGCCGAGAAGTGCATCTATGGCAGCCTGTCGTCGCACTACGAAGCCAACGACCGCCCGTCGCTCAATCAGGACGAGCGGCTGAGCATTGACCCGCTGCAATGGTCGGTATCGGCAGCCGTCGGCATCACCCTCAAGCTGGCGCCTCACGTCAACCTCTACGCCGAACCGGGCGTGGCCTACTACTTCGACGACGGGTCGCAGGTCTCGACCATCCGCAAAGAGAAACCCTTCAACCTCAATCTGCAGGCCGGTCTGCGATTCGACTTCTAACCAACTGTTCGTCAACGGCGAACCTCTATCCGGCGTCATAGCGCCCGACCCCGTTGTGCCCTGTCATCGCCCGACCGATAAAAATTTTTCCGCTTTTTCTGTTACAAAGCCGATTGCCGTTCGTTACATTTACAGAAAACAAAAAGAGAAACCCAAGTCGTTCAAACCCCGACAATGAAACAGGAACCGCTGCTATCGGCTTTCACGCGTTTGCGAGACAATCTGCTGTCGATGTCGCGCCGCATTCTTCAAGACGAAGACGACGCCTCCGATGCCATACAGGATGCCTTTTGCCGCCTGTGGCCCCTGCGGGACAAGATTCGGGACGAACAGGAGGCCTCGGCCCTGACGGTCACCACCACCCGCAACCTCTGCATCGACCGGGCCCGGCAAAAGTCCCGTTTCACCGAGTACGACCCCGACCAGTGCGATAGCTGCGACGACGAAACGACTGCCGAGAGCGACGCCGTATCCGAGCGGTTCAAGGCGGTACGGCAACTCATCGACAGTACCCTGACCGAGAACCAGCGGACCATACTCGAGATGCGCGACTTCCGCGGACTCGAAATCGAAGAGATTGCCCAAGAGCTGCAGATGCAACCGACAGCCGTACGCATGAATCTGTCGAGAGCCCGCAAGACCATACGCGAACAATATAAAAAACAATACGACCATGACCGGTAAATCATCGACACACAGCACCCGCACCCCTCACGACTGGGAGCAGCTCATCGAGCGATACTACGCCGGCGAAACCTCGCTGCACGAAGAGAAGGAGTTGCGAAAGTTCCTCTTCTCGGGAGAGGCCGACGACCGCTACGACGACACCCGGGCCGTACTCGCCTACACCCAGATGGGCCGGCGTCAGACGGCTCCCCGCGTGCATGCCACCCGGCACCACGCGCTGCGGGTCTGGGCGGCTGCCGCCTGCATAGCCCTGATGCTGGGAGGCGGAATCGTCTACTACACCACGGCACCACGCGATACCTGTGTAGCCTATGTCTATGGCGAAAAACAGACCGACCCCGAAGCGGTAATCTCGCAGATGCAACAGTCGGTATCGCAGTTTGCCTCGACCGATGTCGCCGTAGAGAGTCAGCTCGACGCCATCTTCTCACCCCTCGAATCCATACCTTAAACATGCTCGTTATGAAACGGTTATACAAAATACTCATCACTTGTCTACTGCTCGTCGGCACATCGGTTGCACAGGCTCAGGAAGGTCTGGCCATCGCCCCCCTCTTCGCGGGGCAGTACAACCACGACAAGCAGGCGGTTGTCGTCCTCATCAAGGGGGATAAACTGAAGGAGTACCACCTCTCGCTCTTCCGCAGCATCGCCATTACCGACCGCCCCGACGACGTGGCCCTCTTCGAAGCGGCCGTGCGAGCCGACAGCTCCAAGGCCAACAACAGCGAAACGGTGAAATCGGGCAACAACACCATAGCCGGCTACTACCAACTGCCCCCGGCCTCACCGGGCGAAGAGAACCGGTTTATCCTCTTCCGCAAGCTGTCGCCCGACGATGCCACCCTCATCTACCTCGAGGGCCACACGCAGCTCGACCGACTCATCAAACTCTTTATCAACAAGAAACAATAAAAAAAACAATATCGATATGAAACCTATTCTTACGCTCTTGCCTGCGCTCCTGCTCGCCCTGCCTGTCGTGGCGGCCGACATCGAACGCGACACCACCGTCTACTTCAACCAAAAAGAGATTCAAATCAAAGACTCGGCCGACATCGTATCGGTCAAGGTTTTCGAAGGGGATACACCCTACCAGAAATTCTACGAGTCGCGCTACGCCGACGGCAAACGGCAAACCTCGTGGGAACTCTCCGAGTCGGTAGCGTTCCCCTTCTCCGACCTCATCACAGGCAACAAGGCGAAGAAACGCAAGCGCTTCGACCCGCACTGGTCGGGCGTAGGCTTCGGCTTCTGCAACGGCATGGGTAACGGCATGCGTTTCCTCAACAACCCCAACGGCATCTCGCTCGACTTCTCGGGTTCGTTCGAAATTTTCTGGAACTTCATCACCGTCTATACTCCCATCAGCGGCAACAACTGGGGATTCGTCACCGGCTTGGGTATCGACTGGCGCAACTACGTCATGAACGAAAACCGCTACTTCGTCAAACAGGAGGGGAAAATAAGCGTCGTGCCCTGCCCCGAGGGTGCCGACCTCGACTTCTCGCGATTGAAGACCGTCGACCTCACCGTGCCTCTGCTCTTCGAGTGGCAAACCCACAAATTCCTGCACGGCCCCATCTTCTTCTCGCTGGGTCCCGTCATTGGCATCAAGACTTACAGCAGCACCAAAACCAAATATACCACCGCCGACGGCCAGAAGATACAACTCTTCGAAAAGGGCATCAAGCCCAACCCCATCAATCTCGACATCATGGCCCAGGGCGGATACGGTACCTTCGGCTTCTACGTGAAGCTCTCGCCCTTCAACGTCTTGCAGCAGAGCCGTGGTCCCCAGATGCGCAGCTTCTCAGCCGGCGTGATGCTCCACTTCTGATACACGACATTCATACTCATACGACCCCGACCGGATAGAAACCGTCAGTTTCTGTTCGGTCTTTTTTCTACATATAAATGTATATTTATTATATAATACGATAAAAATACGTGTATATATTCAAATATTCCCGAAAAACAGCCGCTAATATTTGCATTATTATTACATTTGCAAACGAAATCAGAATAAAACCGACATGAACGAGAAAACCAAAATACCTGCGCCCCTCATCGCTATCATCCCGCTGGTTGTACTGGTGGCCCTGCTGGCCATGGTCATCCCCATCTTCGGGAGCGATGCCCTGATGGGCGGCAGCCAAGTGTCGCTGCTCGTCGCCTCGGCCGTATGCGTGGCCCTGGCCATGGGACTGTATAACTACAAATGGAGCGTACTCGAGGAGGGCATGGCCAAAAACATCAAGAAGGTGACCCCGGCCATCATCATCCTGCTGCTCATCGGGGCCATCTCGGGCACCTGGATGCTCAGCGGCGTGGTGCCTACGCTCATCTCCTACGGCCTGCACATCCTCTCGCCGCGCTTCTTCCTGGCTTCGTGCTGCATCATCTGCGCCATAGTCTCGGTCATCACGGGCAGCTCCTGGACCACCATCGCCACCATAGGTGTGGCTCTGCTGGGCATAGGCAAGGCCATGGGATTCGACACCGGATGGATTGCCGGCGCCATCATCTCGGGGGCCTACTTCGGCGACAAGATTTCGCCGCTCTCCGACACCACCGTGCTCGCCTCGTCGACCACGGGTACCAAACTCTTCACCCACATACGCTACATGCTGGTTACCACCGTGCCGTCGATAGTCATTACCCTCGTTATCTTCACGGTGGCCGGACTGACGATGAGCCACACCGACAGCGCCCAGAGTGCCCTCTTTGCCGACACACTGGCCCAGAAGTTCAACCTCTCGCCCTGGCTGTTGCTGGTGCCTCTCATCACCGGAATCCTGATCGTAGTCAAGCTACCGACCATCATCACCCTCTTCATCTCGTCGGTTGTGGCCGGTATCTGCATACTCATTTTCCAGCCCCACGTTCTGCTGCAAATCGCCCAGAGCGATACCCTCGACTTCGCCACCGGCTTCAAAGGTCTGATGACGTCGGTCTTCGGCAGCACCGCCCTCTCGACGGGCCACCCCGAAATCGACGCGCTGGTGGCTACCCGGGGCATGCGGGGCATGATGGACACCATCTGGCTCATCATCTGCGCCATGTGCTTCGGGGGAGTGATGTCGGCCAGCCACATGATAAGCAGCATCACCAACCTCTTCGTGCGGTTCGTACACAAGCCCAAGAGCGCCGTATGCTCGACCGTTGGGGCCGGCCTCTTCTTCAACGCCTGCACGGCCGACCAGTATCTGTCGATTATCCTCACGGGCAATCTGTTCAAGGATCTGTATCACAACCGCGGGCTGGAGAGCCGGCTGCTCAGCCGCACGGTGGAAGACTCGGTGACGGTCACCTCGGTGCTCATCCCCTGGAACTCGTGCGGCATGACCCAGGCTACCGTGCTGGGTGTAGGCACGCTCACCTACCTGCCCTACTGTTTCTTCAACCTGCTGAGCCCCCTCATGTCGATACTCGTAGCAATCACCGGCTTCAAGATAAAACAGGGTATTGCGGCCCAATTCGCCCCCAAAGCGAGCGAAACGGTCAAGGGTGCACCCGATGCCGGCCATGTGCTCGTGGGGTAAGCACGCGGCGTCCAAAACAAGCAGAAAGAATTCGGGAAAAAACAGTTACTCTTTACTCTCGGGGAGTGTCGTGCTGCTCAAAATCATGTCGGCCTTGTCCACATCTTCGGCAAAGACATTGAGCCGGATGGCCCCCACCGACGAATTGGTCAGCGGCAGCACACTCGAGAAAATCTCGTTCGACAGGAAACAGGGCACACCGTTTGTCTCCAACACATCCTTCACGATATTCGCTTCGACCGACGAGTCGAACGTACGATACAACACAATCTCTTTTTCCATAATGGAGCGTTTTAGGTAGTGTTACAAATAGGCGGCATACAAAGCGACAAGCCCAAACGGCTTCCTTTTTGGCTAAGATAGTGAAAGAAAAACGCAAAAGCAAATAAAAGCCGGGAATTTCGCCGGAACAACGCCTCGACACCTGCCTGATGATTTTGAAGATATAACGCCCCTCCGCACAAAAATCCCTACCCGCCTACCGGTTTTCTTCCAACGAGTGCCACAGATTCTGCACCGCCCCGGTATACTCCTCGACCGACCGCGCCTTCAACACCCGCTTCTTCAACCGCCGGTCCACGTCGGGCAACAGATACTCCCAAAACGTAGCCATGCGGGCGAGCAACTGATGCACCCCCTGCAACACCCCGGCATAGCGGGTGAACACCTGGTCGTGCAGCCGGGCCACCCGGGCGTAACCATCGGGCGGCATTGCTCCGTCGCCGGCATAGGCCTCGGCCAACCAGGGACGAGCCAGCAATCCCCGCCCCACCATCAGGCCAGAGAGCCGGGGGAAGCGCTGCTCGATGCTCCTCATCGCCTCGACCGTAGTCAAGTCGCCATTATAGACCAGCGGAAGGTGACACGCCTCGTAGAACCAGGCAAAGCCGTCGAGGTCGGGCTCGCCCTTATACTGCTGCCGCCCCACCCGGGCGTGGAGCGTAATCTGTCGCACCGGCGAGCTCTCGAGCAGCGGCAACAGGCGCAACGACTCGTCGGGGCTCTCCCACCCCAGCCGCATCTTCACCGAGAAATCTATCCCGCCATACCCCTCGAGCGGGCGCAACAGCCGCTCCACCTCGTCGGGGAAAGGCAAGATGCCCGACCCTTTGTGCCGCTTCGCCAGGATGGGAAACGGGCACCCCAGATTGAGGTCGATACGCCGATACCCGCAGGCCGCTATACCGTCGACCAACCGGCACAACTCGTCGGGCTGCGAGGCTATCAACTGCGGCACCACCGTCATACCCCGGTTATTTTCGGGAGCAATATCGCGCAAATCCTTCCGGCGAAAATCATCTTTCTCGATGCGGACAAACGGCGTGTAAAAGGCAGCCACCCCACCGAAAAGCGAGGCATGAGCACAACGGTACACCGCATCGGTATACCCTTGCAACGGGGCAAAACAGACGGGCAATGACATGATGGACAAAAGTAGTACAAGCCGAATAGAAATCAAAATTATACGGCACACTTATCGAGCGGCCCGCTCACATCTCCCGCCCCATGCACCCGGATACAAAAAGAGAGGGCTGCATCGTCTACGACGACACAGCCCCCGCTTGGACTTTATGGCCTTATCCCGCGGCAACCCGGCTCCGAAGCCAGGACACCCGTCGGGGAAAAGGCATTATCGGCTTAGCGATTCAGCACCTTAACCGTGCGAACCACTTTACCCTCTTTCATCACCTTAACCACGTAAACGCCCTTGGCCCCGAGCGTAATGCTCATGTGCTGGCCGGCAGCTACCGTAGCCTCTTCCTGAGCCACAAGCATACCCGAAACATTGTATACGCCTACTTGATAAGCACCGGCTTCGGCAAACTCTACAAAGAGGAGATCTTCAACCGTATAGGTGCGCATCTCATCGGCTACGCCATCTTCTACGGCATCTTTCTGATCGACCAGGAATACCGGATAGGACTTCGTGTCTGAGCCGAGCGTATTCTCAAGCGTCAAGGTAACGGTATAATCACCGCTCTTGCTGTAAGTCAGCTTCGTAGAACCTTCGGTATCGGTACCGGTCGATTCGGAGAGCTCGCCACGTTTGGCAGTCCACGTCGGGAGAGTTTCTACCTGGAAAGCAGTACCGGCAATAAACGGACAACCCGAGATGTAGAGCGGTCTTTGCGGAGTTTGCACACCCGAACCTTGAGCCGTCGAAGCTACCAGTTTGAACGAGCAGGCTTTTGCACCCTCTTTCGAACCTTTCGACAAGAAATAATTCTGGTCGTTGGCATCGGTTTCAAAATCCCAGTAAGCGATTACCTTGTCGGGCAGGTCAGAAGCATCGAGACCGGCTTTCACTTGATTCACCTCTTCTTGAGTCATGCCACCGTCCCAAATCAACAGGTCGTCAACGATACCGTTGTTGGTAACCGGTTGTTCACCACGACCACCGGCGAAGCAGAACCAGTCGGAAGCCGAAACATCGTAACTTGCCTTGGGAACCCAATCCTCGGTTTTTCCACTTGCAGAAGAACCGTAGGTCCAGGTAGACTCTTGCAGAACACCATTCAGGTAGAAGAGCGAGCGGAATTGACCTTGATCGTTATACTCGAAGGTAAGAACTACATGGTTCCAAGCATTGGGCGATACAATCGTATTGGGGAAGGTATAGTTCACGGCAACCGGAGAAGCATTACCGTCGCCACGAACCGTATAGGCGGTAACCCGGCCTTCGCTGGTAATGTTAGACCACATCCAGCCCCAGTTGTTTACAGGCCATCCACCCGCACGGTTCTCGATGCTGAAGAAGGCAGAAGACTCGGGCAACGTAGTAAAGCGAACCCAAGCCGATACCGAGAAGGATTTACCACCTACGATACCTGCTTCATTCAGGTTACCGCCAATCCAGCTGTCGTTGATTTCGATACCGCGCGACGAGGCACCATCGGCTTTTCTACCGGTATAACCCAGTGTGAGCGTTTGGTCGAGGTCTACCTTCACTTCGGCGGCCGAAGTCTCTTCGCCGTCAACCGTCAGCGTATAGATTTCGGGCAGAGCACCTACGGACTCGCTCGTAATCTGTACATAGTAGCCGAAAGTAGATGTTTGACCGTTGCAAGTTACCTGCAGGTCATAACCACCAATCTCAGAGATACCGTCTTCTACCGAGAATACCGTCGTATTGGTAGCTTGTTTTACAGTCTCGCCGTCGCTGTTGAGCAGTTTCCAGTCGGCAGGATCGTGACGAGGATCGACGTAAGAGATTTCGAAGCTCTCGTTCGGTTTGATTGTCGTCTTGTCGATTTGAATGTCGTCGGTCGTCGTGTACTCACCCATATCCATATACTCGCTCCAGGAGATTTCGGAATCGCTCTTCATGTCGACCGAAACGGCAGCAACACCCAGACGGATGCGGTCAGAACCCTGCAAGTTGGTAGGAATCGAATAGTACATACCGGCCCACGACGTAGTGATACCCATAAAGATAGGCTCTTCATTCTCTTGTTGAGCATAGAGCTTGAACATCGAAGCGTTTACATCGAGGTTGTAAACCGGCTCGCCCAGAGGCTTGGTATTGTTCATTTCGAAGATGACCTTGGCATCTACGCCCTTGTAGTGAGAAGCCAGCACTTTGGCTATCTTGATGACAGGAGCGGCAGGAGTAGTCATCTCGTTACGCGTAATCGAGAATTCGCCCAAGTAGAGTTCCAGATTCTCGGCGTTCTCAAAGTGGAGAGCAACCATGGCAATATTCCGGTTGGCCAGCGAAGCCAAAGTACCACTGATTGTAAAGGTCTTCTCTACCCACATTTCGTCGTCGGCCTCGCTATCGGCAACCGTCAATACCTTGAAACCAGACTCACGCAGAATTGTGGTCTCGTCACCAACGGCAGAGAGAGCCAGATTGATGTCGGCCTGACCACGGATCAATTTGTAACGAACCGTAATCTTATCGCCCGAAGCCAGCGTGAAAGCCGTCTTGAAGAGGTGCAGATATTCATCGGCTGCCGAACCGAAGATGCGCAGACACGAACCGCCTACATAAGCATCGTCGAAGGTAAACTTGGCATCCAGGCCATTGGCAACCACCTTGTCGGCCGTTTTGCCCAAGAACTCGGAAGCAAACCAGAAACGCCAGGTAGGCAGATAGTCTTGTACACCAATGTTGTACCACTCGTTGTCGTTCTGACGTTCGCCCATCCAGTTGAAGAACTGACCGTTACCCAGGTTGAAATAGGTGATGAACGGCTCGGTGGCCAAATCCCAGCTGAGCGAGCTGCGAGCGGTCATAAAGGCCGACATACCGAACCAGCCTTCGTTGGGGTGGTGGCTGCCACGATCGAATACCGCAATCTTGTCAATCGGGTTACGACGGCCGTTCGAGAAGAACTGCTCGATTACATTTTGATAACCCAACTGTTTCGACATATCGGTACTGCCATAGTTGGCACGGTCGGCCCACAACATGTTGAAATCGTGAGCGCCCCACAAACCGATAGAGACATTGTAGTCTTCGAGCAACGTCCAAGTCGAGGGGTCACCACCTTGCATGTTGAAACCGGCATACAAGTCGAGCAAGCTACGGCCGGGAGCCTGGCTATTGATTGTAGCCTCATTGAACGTGCTCAACGGAGTTCCCCACCAGTTGTAGTTCAAGAACAGTGACGTACGGATGTGCTCTCCATCGCCAAAGGTTTCGTTGTTGTGAGAACCGAGACCCTGGTCAAAATTGATCTGACCATTATCGTTCGTACCATCATACCAGAAGTTCTCGGCTACGGGGTTTCCTTGTTCGGTCAAATATTTGTGTACCTCTTCGTTCAGAGCGCGCACATTAGACAGCATCGTCGTATTCGAAGTGTTGAACTCCGAGTTGTAACCGAGACCATCTACACCGTGATAGTGAAGGAATTTGGCTACCTTCTCACGAATGGTCGCATTCTTGGACATGTTATCCAAAGCGGTAGCCCAATCGGAAGACAAACTGCCCCAGGGAATAGAGGCCACACCCGATACTCCTACACCGTTTTTATGGGCGGCATCGGCAAAACCACCGGGCACCCAGCCTTGCGGAGCGGTCCAGTTGCCATAGTGGGTAACATACGACCACATACTGAATACTTCGGAATCGAACTTGCCGTTAGGCCGTGCATTCGGGTTACCTCCCGAAGCGGTACCTATGGGAACCCAGAACACCAGGTTCTTGTCGGTCTCTTCGGTCAATGTTTCGTTAATCTGCGTGTTGGCATTGCGGAAACGAGCTTTGGGTTTCACACGCGAGATGTAAAAGTTTTCATCTTCAAACAGGTATTCTCCCGGAGTCCATTGGGAAGCATACTCTCCAAGACCTTGGCTATTGGGCCATGTCATGTACTCCTCTTTCAACTCTTGTGCATTGGCCGTGAGCGAAAGAGCCAAGATTCCGGAAAACAAAAATAGATTTCTTTTCATGGAAATTGTTTTTAGGTTAATAATGAATTATGTAATCTCAGTTTTCTTTTTCTTTGATACCAAGAGATTTGAGAAGGAGGAGAGTATAAGTTCATACTCCCTTCCCTCCCAAACCTTTTTTACTTAGAGCAATACCGGTATATCAACGACCTCGATCGAGAACACCTTACCGCCTACATTACCCGAAAGGTTGTAGGATACGGTCGTCTGTCCGGCCGACGTGGCAACAGTCAAACTACCCGACGTCACTTCAACTTCAGCGCCATCGATGTTAAGGGTAGCACCGGCAAGCGAGTATTGACCATCGTAGCTTCCTCCATTATAAGGAAGGGTCAGCGTAATCAGGCTGTATCCCGATGTAGGAGCTACAAGCACTACCAGATTACCCGATTCGTCATAGATAGCCGAGTTCTGTTGATCGATATCGGCAGCCGTCAGATTCAGATCTACCGGCAATGCAATCACCTGTACCGTAGCGACATCAGACGTTACTCCGGCAACCTCGGCCGTCACATCGGACGAACCAACGGCAAGACCCGTAATTGTACCATGCTTGTTATCGCTGCCGGTCTGTTCGGCCTTAACTACTTCGGGATTCGTCGATTTCCACGTGACATCATAGGGGTTGTCGCCACCCGAGAGGGTCTTCGCGTCGATAGCCCATTGTACCGATTGGCCGGCAAAGATAGTACGGGCATTACCCGAAACCCACAGTACCGAGTGGATGCCCTCGGTAACGGTTACCGGAACTCGTTTTTCCTTACCGTTGGAGGTAAGAATCAGTTCGGTTTCACCCAGGGCAAGGCCTCGCAAGGTAATCATATTGCCATCGTATGCCCCTACGGAAACTTTGGTAGGATCGGCAGCCTTGACCACCGGTTTATGATAGGCATAAGAAGTAGCCGGTATTACACCCGTTGTCAACAGCACGGTACCCCCCACAGGCATGGAGATGGGATCTTTGTCGACGGTAATTTCGTCGACCGGATAACGGGTCTTGAAATCTTTCACCCGGAAGGTGGCAACGAATACCGTATCGGGAGTTATGCAATGAATCTCGGTATCACCCTCTTCTACACCGGCACGCACCGAAAGCACGGCATCGAAACCTTCGTTTTCCACATATTCGTTGGTCTTGCTGGTAATCACAACCGAGCTGCCCGAAGCGATTTCCCAACGGTAGGCACTGTAGGCATTCTCGATGTCTTCCTTCAAACCCGACTGCACGTTCATGGCAATGCGAATCGTGTCAGACGTATTTATATCCATCTCCTTCTCGTAGGTATAGGCAAAATACATCGGCAGGATTTCCTTACCGGGACGAGTCTCCAGGTAAGGCATATTGGCATAGGCTTCGCCGTAGAATGTGGCGAATATTTGAGGAGCTATCGTAATTGTACAAGAGCCCGACTTCGCCGTCGAGGCGTCACCCAGCGTGACGGTTACTTTTCCCTCACCCGACTCACGAGGCGAAACGAAGTGAACCGTTACAATACCTTTCTCGTAATTGATGGTAGTCATGGGGTCATAAGCCGTAACACCCTCGAGTGTAACCTGGGGCTCATAATCATACAGCAAGGTCTTGGGCGAAACGGCAAACATAACCGAGTCGTGCAGCATGTTGTAACTTTGTTTAGTGGTCATCTCGGGCATAGTGCTGTCGTTGGCGACACAAGTCACCCCTTCGGGCAGGTTGCGCAAGACGGTAACCGAGGTAATGGCATACTTGCCATTTTCCAACGTAGCTTTCAGAGTCGTCTCTCTCTCCTGTCCACCATTAACGGCTACAATAGCGCTATCGCCCAACAGCTTGGCTACAGTCTCGTCGGCAAGCGACCAAGCGATGGGGGTATTGATGATTTTTCCGCTCACATTGGTAACCTTGGCCGAAATCTTCACCGTATCGCCTACCCGCAAAGAGATGTCCATGGGATTGAGGGTGATATACACCTCGGTCGCACCATCGAGCGTGGCCTCCTCTTCACAGGCAGAGAAAATGGTAACGCCAAAGAAGAGAGCCAAAAATAATATAATGCTATATCGTTTCATTGTTCCTAAAGATTTATAGATTAAAAGTTGTGCGGTACTACCAATAAATATTCGTTATCGGGACTCTGATCGCCACGAGTTTCGTTAGCAATATCCCAGAAGACACGTGAACCACCCCAGTTGGGCTGACCAAGAGCCTGTACGAGCGAAGCGATTTCCAACGTATTGTTCGTAGTTTCTACAATAGGGATACGACGCAACTGCAACTCGGTATCGACATTCTGGTCTTTCAAGTTGTTCACCTTGACCGGGAACAGACGGGGATAACCCGTACGGCGGAAGGTCGTCCACGCCTCGGCACTCATGGGGAAGTTGGCGATATATTTTTGCGTAATGATTTTTTCGAGTTTCACCTCATTGTCATCGCTTTCGTTCCACTTTACGCACACGTTCACACGACCGGCGATATTGTTCTCTCCATTATAGGGATCGACGTAATCCACATCGTTCACTTCGGTTTGCTCCAGATACTGGGTGATTACCGACTCGTCGGTGATGCCGTTTTCCTGGAAGCAAAGGCGTATACCGGCTTCGTAAAGTTCCTGAGCCGTACGGCCTCTCGTATTCCAACCTCTCAGAGCGCCCTCGGCCATCAGGAACAGGCTCTCAGTACGTTTGAAGAAAGGCTGGTGCATATATTGGAACTCACCCGTAAGAGTGGCAAAAGGACCGTAACCGCCCTTGTCCTTACCGGTGGTATTGTTGTTACGCATGTTGATGCCGGCACGAACTCCATACACATCGATGGGAGCGGCAATACCCGACGACTTGTCTTTAATCGTATAGGCGTTGGTATCGAACCAGCGGGTAAGCAAGGGGTGATTGCAGCGTTTGAGAATGTTCTCCAACGAGGCACCCAGGCGAATATCGTTCCACGAGTTGCCAAGTACATACCACGAACAGGCATTTTGCTCTTGATAGTAGGCGATGTCACGGGCATCGGTCTCGCTGAGGACTCCGATATCGTCGGTTACAGCCTGTTCAAATTTCTGCTGTGCCGTACCGGCATCGTATTTCACGATGTTCATGGCCATACGCATCTTGATGCTGTTGGCAAACTTCACCCACATGCGCCAGTCGCCATTAGACAGGGTTCTGATGGTCAAGTCTTCGATCTTGGCAATCTCATCACGCGAGGGCTGACGCTCCTTCAAAATACGGATAGCCTCGTCGAGGTCGTTGAAGATTTGTGCGTAAATATCCTCACCTTTTTCATAGGTCAACGGCGGATTACGTTGCAGGTTACGCCAATCGTTAAACGGTGCGGCACCATAGAAATCGACGATTTCATGACCTTGATAGGCTTGAATAATCAGGGCAACGGCACGCCATTCGGGTTTGCCCAACTCGGTGGCATGGTGAATGGCATTGTACGACTGTGTAAAAATCGAGTTATCCATCGGGCCACCCAGATAGTCGTTGGGATAGGTGTAAAGCGTAGGCAGAGCGCCACCGAAGGCGAAGGTACCTTTGGTCGTCGTCCAATATCCGGCGTAGTTGTCGATATTGTTGGACCGTTGGTATTGATAGGCATGAGGTTGCCAGCTACCGCCCTTGGTGTAGCTGATCATATAGGGGATGGCTCCACGAAGCTCTTGTTCGAGCACAGTAATATCGGTGGCACCCGCACCCTCTTCATTAGCGTTGTCCATGTCTTCCTGACGTCCGATCATCCAGGGATACTCCTCCTGAAAGCGGTCGCCGCAAGAAGTGAAAAGACCGACTGAAAATACGGATTCAACCACGAAGAATCCGATTGCATATATTGTTTTTCTCATCTTGATATTATTTAAACCCAAATTCATTATAAATCAAACTTCAAAGTCAAAGCGAAACTGCGCGTCGTAGGCAACGTGTAGCAGTCGATACCCGAGTAACCGTTGGCAGCCGATACCGATATGTCGGGATCGACGGGCGAATTCTTATAGATAAAGAAGGCGTTCTTTACCGAGAATTGCACCGTCATGCCTTGTCGCTTGCCGAAGAGGTTAGGCATGTCGTAGCTCAACGAGATATCGCGCATGCGCACGCTGGTTGCATCGTAAACGTGGTCTTCCATGGGGAATGCACCGATAGTCATGTAGTAGTTCTCTACCGACACTTTGCGACCCGAACCGTCGGGCAACTCCTTGAGGACATACTCCTTGCCGTTTTGCATCACGCGCTCGCCATTCAGACGATCTTGCGCCGAACGCTCGGAGAGGCCGTACAAGTCGTAATCGGCCTCGGTCAGCGACATCACCTTACCTCCGATACGTCCCTCGAGCAAGAAATAGAGGCTCAGGTTCTTCCAGGTGAAGGTGTTGTTCCAACCGAAGTTGATGGGCGAAGTCATGTTACCTACATAGGTTTCATATTTGCCCGAGGTCATCACGGGAACGGCATTGGCATAGTCGCCTTCGTCGTTGACCTTGATATAACCGTTTTCGTCACGAGCGAAAGAGTTTACATAAATATCGCCATAACGGCCGCCTTCTACATATTTAATCTTGAAGGCATTGGGGCCCATCTGTACTTCATAGGGAGCACCCGTTTCCGTTTTGTAAGTTTCCAGGATGCGGTTATCGTTCCAAGCGATGTTGAATCCGGTTTCCCAACGCCAGTCGCGGTTGATGTTCCACCGGTAAGCGGCCTGGAATTCCAAACCGTAGTTGCGAATCACACCCGTATTGACAGGCTTGGACTCACCATTGGCCGTAGTCACATACAGGAACTGATTGCGAAGTGTAGAGTTGTAATAGGTCAGGTCGAAATTGAATTTGTTTTCAAACATCCATACATCGAAACCCGTCTCGAACGAAGTGGTCGTTTCGGGCAGAGGATTGTCGAACAACGGCGGACGAGTACCTACGGTTCCCGTACCGAAGTCAATAGACTGACGGGCAAACAGGGTATTGGGAATGGGGTTACCCACAACCGACCAGCTGCCACGCCATTTCAACTGGTTGAGCCAGTCTCGGCGAGGCAAGAACTTGTCGAGAAGCACGTTGACACCGGCCGAATAGTAGTCGAACGATTTGTAACCGCTGCCTTGCGTAAATTGCTGGAACGACTGGGCCCACTCCAAACGATAGCTACCATCGAGGTAAACCTTGTCGAACAAACCGAGAGATGCCGTAGCGAAAACGGCCGTACTCCAATCGTTGTTGTTCCAGCTGTCGTAGGCCGAAGTGGCACTACCGTTGGGGTTGTTGGGACGGCTGTGCTTGCTGTTCTGAGGAACGAAGGCATTGGGGACACCGCACGTATCGATAGCGGTAGTAATGTTCGTATTCCGATTATAATGACGGGTAAAGCTGGTACCCACGGCAGCATTGATGTCGATCTTATCGGCGAAACGGTCGTTCCAGGTAAGCATGTGATCGTTATAGATATCGCTCGAGCGAGAATTGCTGGAGTAATATTTACCGCCCACATAGTCAAATGCGGTTCGGAACATACCGGCATACTCTTCGTTCAAGTTGTTGTTTATCACATAGTCGACACTGAAACGGGTCTGATATTTAATGTTTTGCCAAATCTTGGCATCCAAAGTGACATTGGCCAGCAAACGATCCCGTTTGGCCACATCGTTATTCATGTTGGTCACCCAATAGGGGTTATTCAGATACTGGTCGTACCAGTACCAGGTTTGCACCGGCTGTCCGGCCAGTTTGGGGTTACCGGTCTGGGGATTGCTCACGATATCATCGGCGGCCGTACCCGTGTGTTGGTAATTGTGTTTGAAATAGCGCATATCGATGTCGGCCGGCGTACGATACAGAGCATAGAGGGCACTCAACGCCTTACCTACAACCGGGCCGTTATCGGTTTTCTGGTGAATCCAGTTCAAGCTGGTATTGATGTTGATTCGCTTGTCGAACAGGGAGAAAGTCTCCTTGAACATCACATTGTGACGGCTGAACTTGTTTCCGGGAAGCAGACCGGTTTGATAGGTATTGTTGTACGAGAAGTAAGTACGGAAGTTTTCGGTACCACCACTCAACGTCAAACCGTTATTGGTCGTCAGACCCATGTTGAAGAAGTCCTTCACGGCACTGCGAGCCGTATTCATCAGATAGGGAGCCGAGGCGATTTCATCGGCCGAACGGGTTCCGATTTTCGGGCCCCAAGCCGACCATTGATTGTTGTCGCTGATACCATAGATCTGTTGTACCTTGGGATACATGGCGATGGTCTCGACCGAAGTGGAACTCGAGATATTTATCTTCACGGCACCCGCAGCACCCGACTTGGTGGTAATCACGATTACACCGTTGTTGGCGGCACTACCGTAAAGGGCGGCAGCATTCGGGCCTTTCAGAATGGTCATGCTCTCCACATCCTCGGGGTTGATGGTCGACAGCAGGTCGTCGCCGCTGCGGTTACCACCCAGAATCATGTTGTCGGTAGCCTGCGTACCCATACCGTCTTGCATAGGCACACCGTCGATCACAATCAACGGCTGGTTGGTACCCAGAATCGAGGTGGAACCACGCAGTACAATCTTAGAAGCACCACCACCGGCACCGGTGTTATTAGGAACGATGGTCAGACCGGCACTCTTACCTTTGAGTGAATTGATGAAGTTCGTCTCCTTGATACGAGTCACCTCTTCGCTTTTGATCGTTTGAGTGGCATACGTCAGGGTCTTGGACTCTCTCGATATACCCATGGCGGTTACAACCACCTCGTCCAATACGCGATTCTCCTCCTTCATAACTACATTGTACGAAGAAGCTCCCGCCAACGAGAGTGATGTTTTCTGATAACCCACATAACTAAAATCGAGAACAGCGTTGTCGTTCGGGACCTCGATTGTATAGACACCGTCGATATTCGTAGAGGCACCTGTTGACGTTCCTCTCACCAATACGCTCACGCCTATTAAAGGTTCGCCCGACTCATCGGAGACTACACCCTTGATCTGATGCTTGCCCGACTGAGTTGTCTTCGCTGTTGCCACTCCTGCCCCCTGGGTCATCACACTGGCAACAACCGGGAAAAAAAGAGACAAGAAGAGCACCAAAAGCCCAAATTTACACTTGTGATTTTTTTTCATGTTTTTTAGATTTAAATACTTAATTGATTCTATATTCCACTATTTTCTTCTTTTCTGGGTTTCTTTGTTCATGGTATTTGCTTTTCCATAGTATCATTATGCAAAAGGTTATTTCCAGTATAGTTTTTCACATACTACACTATATTATTAACCCTAAACAGACTCTTTTCCCTAGTGTTATTTGTTTAATTTCCTTCCGTACTTTTAATATTCATCAATTTTACAGGTAGTAAAAGCAAGAATAATTTACTGATATTCATATAATTTATACTATTGAAAATATCTAAAAAAAAATCACACTTATATACTTTAATGTACCAACACTAAAATCATTGCCTTGATACATATACAAAGATATTAAACTTTGATACAATGGCAACAGATAACTTTCTGACAACGAAATCTGTTCTCGGTTTGGCGGAGCGAGTAGTGAAATGTCCCCCCCCGAGATATTAGTTCTTAATCCAATTGATGGTCAATGGGGTGGAGGTGGTAGTGGAGGGAAATGGGGTGCCTATGTTGACCACATGACAACCAATGACCTCCAAAATTACCAATTGATACCTAAACTTTCTGTTGGTCAGTCAATACTATTCCAATTTACCGCCCAAGATATTGGTGAAACCATTACAATTCCCATTACTCTGTTCTGCATTGACAACTATAATTATATGTTGAGACACATGTTTTATTGGAATGGTGATATGGTTAATGCCGAACTGGATTATAATCCAAATGGCCAAATATCATTTAGCCTTGGTGGTACAAGTTTTCAATAAACGCCTCCTTTGCCATATTTCTAATAAACCCAAATCCAAGAATTAAATCCTTGATACTTCTTGTTTCCCCTCGTGGCGGGAATGGTACCAAATAATGGTATTTATTATCCCAATATCCTCCCGTTACGAGGATTAAATCCTGAAAACTGAAAATTTCTGAAAATTTTTTCTTGAAATTGATAACATTTCGCCGTTTTCTTGTATAATTAGCAACATCGTAACAGATACGCCAATGGCTGCCCGAACAAGGCAGCCATTTTTAGTATAGACTCAATGAAAAAATAATTTGAAAATGTTATCAAATTATAACTCATTGATAGTTAATATGTTAAATAAAAGTATTATATTTATATAACAAAATAATGTTATCAAATTACAATTTCAAAGGCGAAGACTATAGAATGAAGATTTACAAATCATTCGATGATATGAGAGATGCTCTAAAAGATGAGACTGGATTTAGAGAGTATCTTGAACAGGCAAAATGGAGAGGCACACCAGTATGTCCTCATTGCGGCTGCATATCAGCAGAGCATTACAAGTTTGAAGACCAATGGAGAATTCAAAGGTCTATACAAATGCAAGCATTGCCGAGAGCGTTTCACAGTCACAACCAAGACAATGTTTGACGGAACACATATTCCTTTGAGAAAATGGTTTGAGGTAATCTTTATGTTCCTCACAAATAAAGTTGGTTTGAGCAGTATGTACATTCATAGGCATATTGGTGTAACACAGAAAACCGCTTGGTTCATGCTCAACAGAATACGACAGAACATGAACAAGATAATAAAGTTCAAGGACATAGTACAGATTGACGAAACCTATGTGAGTGTCAAACGCAAGAAAGGTCAGCACTCGCAAGGACGAAGCCTTAAAACCAAAGTGCCGGTAGTCGGATTCCGTTCCGGTTCAATGGTAAACACCTTCATAACAAAGGATGCCACAAAGAAAACCTTGCTACCTCTGATAAAGGAGATTGTAGAGAAAGGTTCAACCGTCGTTACTGACGAATGGGGTGCATACAATGGCTTGAACAAGCACGGATATACACATGAAAGAGTCAATCACTCTCACGGTCAGTATGTGAACAAGTCAGGATTCTCAACCAATGGCATTGAAAACTTCTGGTCACACTTGAAACGAATGATATTCGGAATATATCGTAAAGTGTCGGCAAAACATCTGTACTGGTATTGTGCTGAATGTGCATACCGATACAACACAAGAAGCCTTAAAGACGGCGAAAGGCTTATACTATTTGTATCCGAAGCAATAACCACATTGACATACAAGGAGACCACACATCAAGAGATGTTTGCTTTCTAATTCGTACTTTTGTTCTCGCAACAGCCCTGCCCATATTTGCGTGGGTGAGAAATAAGGTATATATTTGTACCGAAATATTGGATAGAACACGAAAGTGTTTGAACCTTATTCCTTTCAGACGAATCTGGTAAATTTTTCTTGGACGGGAATAAGTGCCACCTCTCACTATGCTATATGGTGCAGAGGCTGTTGCTTATTTAGTCCAAAGGCTTTACCAGAGCCTGTCTGAAGAAATAGCAATGGCTCTCTGCACTTTCTTTTGTTCCCCAATCAGCCACAAGGGGAAGCCGAAAACCTTATCAAAGAGTAGGCAAAAATAATAACATAAGTATTATGGCGTATCTGTTCAGATGTACCGCAAAACAGAGTGTTTGTGGAGGTAAAGTTCCAAAGGGAACAACCGTTCAAGTTGTAAAGCAATATAGCACAACTCCCAATACGGAAGAAATTCGTGCTGCAATAAAGCAACAGCTTGGAATTGAAACAAAAGAAATGTTCTCTCCGAGCTATTTCAATATTGAAAAGATAAAGTAAAAGCCTATGCGAGACCAATTCTGTAACGAATGCGGTCTGTCCTATGATATTCCACACCTTGTTGCTGAAAGGTTGCTTGGTGTGGAATATCTGCATAGGATAGAAAACCGCTACGAACAAATGCGCAAGTCTTATGACTGTACTTGTGCAGAATGGCAAGGCGTGTTCACAGAGGATTTGAAACCATTTGGTGGATATGATGACACCACCTCCGTGACCATTCCGATTGGCAACTCCCAATCAGGTGCTGACATCAAGGCATTGCATAAGGGGGCTATCGGTGTAGACTTGCCCACTTGGTTCAATGTTAAAGACAACAAGCATATAATGATTGTTGCACAAGACCCATTGAGGAACAACAAGTATTATGGAGAATGTTATGATGCAGTTATTTCAAGCCCATTTGGCTTGCACTCATTGGAGCATAGACAGAATGCGAGGGGTGGCAAAATGATGGACTTGCTCGTAAAGAGACTGGTAACCAATGAATATGGCATTTATTTGACTGATGCCAACAAGTTCTTTATCTATGACCACAAGACAACCGATGAGTTCTCCGATGCTCATATAGACAAGTATGCAGAAATTATTAGACAAGAGATAGAGATTGTCAAACCTACTGTAATCGTGTGCCTTGGCAGAAGTGCTGAAAGGATGTGCAAGAAAATGGGACTGCGGAACATCTTGGCATTGCCACATTTATCTGGAACTGCTCGTGGTGCGATTGTGAGAAAATTCCCAAGATTAGAAGAGATTGGAGCCACAGCGGAGAACATTGCAGAGGAATATGCAAGAGAAATTATTAGAAAAATCCAATGACTTGAACGGAAAATCCCACAAACCATTTGCATGGAATGTGGGAGAATACTTATAACTTTGAACTGATTTTTAGTGTTGGTACATTAAAGTATATAAGTGTGAAAAAAATTTGCTTTTCATCTTCAAAAAAGACAGAACTCCCATAATACAGACACCCCCGCTCTTCCTCCCGCGACACCCGTTTGCCCGACGACAGGCAAAAAGTTCGGCCTCAACCGCCGCTGTGGTATTAAAAATTCCATCGCCTGCTTTTGTTAAATATGGCTAACCCACCCCCAGTGACAGGCGAGTTTGACCTATCTTTATGCCTCTCAATAATCGATACCGCTTCATGTTCAAAAAAACTGTAATTCTCATCACAACAGCAGCCCTCTGGAGTGCCGGAGTATCGGCCCGAACCTTCTCGCCCGAGGCGGCTACGGCTGCCCGGCAACAAATAGAAACGCTCTTGCAAGACAAAAAGGCGACGGTGGGTGTAGCCTGCTCAATCGACGGAGACGACTTTGCCCTCAACGACACGGTGCGCTACCCGCTCATGAGTGTATTCAAACTGCATGTGGCCGTGGCTGCCCTGCAACGCATGGAGACCGAGGGGACCCGGCTCGACGAAGCTTTGACCATCGACTCTACCCAAATGCACCGCGACACCTACAGCCCGCTGCTCGGACTCTATCCCTCGGGCAACTTTCGCATCTCGTATACCGACCTGTTGCACTATGCCCTAGCCTTGAGCGACAACAATGCCTGCGACATCCTCATCGACTATGCCGGCGGCATCGGGGCGATAAAGCATTGTATCGACCGGGCGGGCATCACAGGGTACGACCTCGCCGAGACCGAGGCCTCGATGCACGCCGATATACCCGCCTGCTATCGCAACTGGGCCCACCCCTCGTCGGTGGTACAACTGCTGCAAAAGATTCTCGACGGCTCGTTGCTGAACGAGGAGCATACCCGCTTCATGCGCACGACCCTCGTCGAGACCTCGACAGGGCTCAATAAAATCAGGGCAGGCCTTCCCCCGGAGATTGTTCTGGGGCACAAGACCGGCAGCTCGGGACAGTTGCCCAATGGCCTGACGATTGCCGACAACGACGCCAGCTTCTTCTGCCTGCCCGACGGCCGCCTCTGTTTCCTGGTCGTCTTGGTGAAGGACTCCCGCGAAAGCGAAACCACCAACGCCGCCCTCATTGCCCGAATTGCCCGCATCGTCTACGACACCGCCACCGCGAATCAACTCTCCCGATAAAGCCCCATCACAAAACACAAAGGGCCTGCCGACAATCGGCAGGCCCTTTGCCATATCTCAATCTCGGATGATTACCAGATGATTACCCGATCGGCAGGAGCCAGATACATGGGATCGCCCTCTTTGATATTGAATGCCTTGAAGAAGGTATCGATATTACGCAGGGCAGCGTTTACACGCCAGCGGCCCAGCGAGTGGGGGTCGATTTTGGTCAGACGCAGAATCTCGGCATCGCGAATGTTGCCGGCCCACAGGTTGGCATACGACAGGTAGAAGCGTTGGTCGGCAGTGAAGCCATCGATCAAGGCAGGCTCTACCCCGTTGAGCGAATTGCGGAATGCCGTGTAGGCTACACGCAGACCACCGTGGTCGGCGATATTCTCGCCCAGCGTGAAGTGACCGTTGGCATGAACCGTATCGAGCACGATGATATTGTCGTACTGTTTGGCCAGAATCTCGGCCCGTTGGTTGAACTGCTCGGCATCTTCGGGCGTCCACCAGTCGTTCAGGTTACCATCCTTGTCGTATTGACGGCCCTGGTCGTCGAATCCGTGAGTCATCTCGTGACCGATAACCACACCGATAGCACCGTAGTTCACGGCATCGTCGGCATCGAAGTTAAAGAAGGGCGGTTGCAGAATACCGGCGGGGAAGCAAATCTCGTTCGAGGTGGGGTTGTAGTAGGCATTCACCGTTTGCGGGCTCATGTACCACTTGGTCTTGTCGACAGGTTTGCCCTCGTCTTTGAGCGAGTAGAGCGTTTCAAACTCGGCAGCACGACGCACGTTGGCGTAGTAGCTCTCTTTCGGGTCGATGGTCAGGCCGCTGTAATCGCGCCATTTGTCGGGGTAACCGATTTTTACGTAGAAGGTATTCAGTTTCTCGTGAGCCTTGGCTTTGGTGGCATCGCTCATCCATTCGAGGCTGTCGATGTGCTGGCCCAGAGCCGTCTGCAAGTTGGCTACGAGCTGTACCATGCGCTCTTTGGCTTCGGGGGGGAAGTATTTGGCTACATACATTTCGCCGACGGCTTCGGAGAGCAGGCTGTTGGGCACGTTGAGAGCCCGTTTCCAGCGGGGTTCGATCTGCTCTTTACCCGACAGCGTCTTGGAATAGAAGTCGAAGCGGGCGTTTACGAAATCGTCGCTCAGGTAGGGAGCGGCACCGTCGATGCAGTTGAAGGCCAGATAGTCGCGCATCTCCTGCTCGCTCAGCGTCTTGAGCAGTTCGTTCACGGCCTTGAGCGTACGGGGCTGGCCGATGTTGATTTTCTGGATGCTGTCGAGACCTACGGTCTTGAAGTAAACATCCCAGTCGAGACCGTCGTACTGTTTCTTCAGGTCGGCAACCGTCATCACGTTGTAACCGGCTTGGGGGTCACGCAGCTCTTCACGCGTGAAAGCGGCCTTGGCAATAGCCGTCTCGACCTTCAGCACCGTAGCGGCAGCCTGCTCGGCAGCCTCTTGCGTATAACCCGAAAGGGTGAAGAGGGTCTTGATATAGTTGGTGTAACTGTCGCGAATCTTGCGGCTGTTCTCGTCGTCGGATACGTAGTAGTCGCGGTCGCCCATGTTCATACCGGCCTGGTACCAACCGGCGATATTCATCGAACTGTTCTTGGCATCGGCATCGACATAGATGGCGAAGAACGGAGCCGACATGGTACGGTGCATCTCACCGATCATGGCACTCACGGCCTCTTTGCCCGAAAGCGACTGGATGCGTTTGAGCTCGTCGGCAATAGGAGCGGCCCCCTCTTGGTTCAGGCGCACGCTGTCGAGCCCCATGTTGTAGAGGTCGCCAATCTTCTGGGCCACGCTGCCCGGCTCGGCTTTCTGTTTGCCCAACTCATCGAAGAGCAGACGGATTTGCTCCTGGTTGTTCTCCCGCAGTTGGTCGAAAGAGCCATAGCGGGCATACTCGGGTTTCAACGGATTTTTCTGCATCCATCCGCCGCACGCATACTCATAGAAATCGTCGCCGCAAGCCACCGTCGTATCGAGGTTGGTCAGGTCGATACCCGGAGTCTTGGTGACCGATTTGTTTGTACAGCCTGTGGCTATCAAAGCTGCTGCAAACGATAAAATCATTACTCTTTTCATTTTACAATATATATTTATGTGTTTCATTTACCCTGTTTTTGCAGATGCTCCAGCATCTCCGAAGCCTCGGACCACTGCCACATGGCATCGTCGAGCTGCTTTTTCAACTGCCCGTGCTGCTCGTAGAGCGAGGTATCGGCAGCCCCTTCGGGAGTAGAGAGTTTCTCCTCGAGCGAAGCAATCTGCGCCTCGAGGTCGGCCACCCGCTTTTCGGTGTCGGCCACCTCCTTCTCTGCTTTCCGCAAACGCCGTGCCAATTCCTTTTGCTCCTCATACGAGAGTTTCGACCCTTCGGGGGCGGCCGAAATGGCAGGTGCGGACTCGGCCTTCGGCGAAGCTACCTTCTTATCGGTCACCGCCGTAGCCGGGTTGCGCTGCTCGAGCTCCCGCAGCGATTCGAGCTTGCGGCTCTCGAGGAAGTCGTAGATGCCGCCCAGATGCTCGCGCACCCGTCCGCCACCGAACTCGTAAACCTTCGACACCAGCCCGTCGAGAAACTCGCGGTCGTGCGACACGACGATGACCGTACCGTTGAAGTCGCGGATGGCCTGTTTCAGTACATCCTTGGTGCGCATGTCGAGGTGGTTGGTAGGCTCGTCGAGGATGAGCAGATTGACCGGCTCGAGCAACAGCCGTATCATGGCCAACCGCGTGCGCTCGCCACCCGAGAGCACCTTCACCTTCTTGTCAGACGCTTCGCCGCCAAACATGAAGGCACCCAGGATGTCGCGTATCTTGGTGCGGATATCGCCCACCGCCACGCGGTCTATCGTCTCGAACACGGTGAGCGACTCGTCGAGCAGGCTCGCCTGGTTCTGGGCAAAGTAGCCGATCTTCACATTGTGCCCTATCTTGAGGGTACCGGTGTGGGAAATCTCGCCCATGATACACTTGACCATGGTCGACTTACCCTCGCCGTTCTTTCCCACAAAGGCCACCTTCTCGCCCCGCTTGATGGTAAAGGTGGCATCGGCAAAGACCAGATGGTCGCCGTAGCTCTTGCCCACCCCCTCGGCAATGACGGGATAGTCGCCCGACCGGGGAGCCGGCGGGAACTTCAGGTTCAGGTGCGAGGTATCCACCTCGTCGACCTCGACCCGCTCGAGCTTGGCCAGTTGCTTGATGCGCGACTGCACCTGCACCGACTTGGTGGCCTTGTAGCGGAACCGCTCGATGAAGGCCTCGGTATCCTGTATCTGTTTCTGCTGGTTTTCATAGGCCCGCCGCTGTTGCTCCAGACGCTCTTGCCGCAGCACCACATAGTGCGAGTAGTTGACCTGATAGTCGTAGATGCGACCCATCGAAATCTCGATGGTGCGGGTCGTCACGTTGTCGATAAAGGCGCGGTCGTGCGAGACCAGCACCACGGCATTGGCCCGCGTGGCCAGAAAGTTCTCGAGCCACTGTATCGACTCGATGTCGAGGTGGTTGGTGGGCTCGTCGAGCAGCAGCACGTCGGGACGCTGCAACAGCAGTTTGGCCAGCTCGATACGCATGCGCCAGCCGCCGCTGAACTCCGACGTGTCGCGATTGAAATCGTCGCGGGTAAAGCCCAGACCTATCAAAGTCTTCTCAATCTCAGCCTGATAGTTGGAGGCCCCGATGAGCGAGAGTTGCTCGTTGGCGTTGGAGACCCGCTCGATGAGCTCCTGATAGTCGGCCGACTCGTAGTCGGTACGCTCGGCCAGCTCGTTGTTCATGCGCTCGATGCGCGCCTGCAGCTCAAAGATGTGCGAGAAAGCCTGCTCGGCCTCCTGCATCACCGTGCGGGTATCGGTCAGGTTCATCTGCTGAGGCAGATAACCTATGGTGAGGTCCTTCGGCATATTCACGCTGCCCGAGGTAGGCGCCTGCAACCCGGCTATGATTTTCAGCATAGTCGATTTGCCCGCCCCGTTCTTCCCGACCAGAGCAATGCGGTCCCTCTTGTTGATGACATAAGTAATGTTGTCGAACAGCGTATTTCCACCAAATGCAACCGAAAGTCCTTCTATCGATATCATATTTCTCGTTTTATCGGTCGGCAAATATAAGCAAAAAAGCCCAGCTTACTTGAGTTTTTTTGTTAATCCTTTAACATCACCATCCATCGGACACGATGAAAATGCCGAAATCAATCTCATTTTACCGCCCAGATTTCGGAATCTGGATAAAAAGCCGTAAACTTGTAAGCGTAAATCGCACTTTCCTTTATGACTCCTTTTCTATACCGCATAGCCCAAGCCTTCTACGAGCGTTACGGGCACGACATTTCGCAACTGGCCTTCGTCTTTCCCAACCGGCGGAGCGGCATCTTCTTCCAGAAGTATCTGGCCGAGGTGGCAGGCAAACCGCTCTTCTCGCCCCGGGTAACGACCATCAACGACCTCATGGCCGAGCTCTCGCCCTACACGACCATCGACCGCATCAGCCTGCTGGTGATGCTCTACAAACGGTACATCGAGCTGCGGCAGAGCGACGAGACCTTCGACAACTTTGTCTTTTGGGGCGACATGCTGCTGGGCGACTTCGACGACGTGGACAAGTACATGGTCGATGCCCGACAGCTCTATACCAACATCCACGACCTGAAAGAAATCGACGAGTTTTACCTCACCGACGAACAGATTGCCATCATCAAACGCTTCTGGGGGCACCTCTTCTTCCCCTCGACCGAGAGCGAGAACAAGCAGCAGTTCATCCAGTTGTGGCAGATTCTTTTCGACCTCTACACCCGACTGCGAGACGACCTGGCCAGCCAGAACAAGGCCTACGAGGGGATGATTTTCCGCGACGTGGCCGAGCGTTGCCGCCGCAAGGAGGAGCTCGACCTGCCCTATACGCAGGTGGTTTTCGTGGGATTCAACGCCATCACCGAGGCCGAACGGGTATTCATGGAGTACCTGCGCGACACGGGGCTGGGCGATTTCTATTGGGACTACTACGCCCCTACCCTGCACGACCCATACAACAAGGCGGCTTTCTTCCTCAACGACAACAAACGGCGATTCCCCTCGAAAATCGACCTCGACGAACGCATCGAGCAGGTGCCCAGCATCGAGCTCATCTCGGTGCCCTCGGCCGTGGGGCAGGCCAAGCAGGCGACCGACATTCTGCAACGGCTCATCGACGAAAAGCAGCTGTCGCCCGAGCGGGCCATCGACACGGCCATCGTCCTCCCCGACGAGGAGCTGCTGCTACCCATGCTCTACTCCATACCGCCCGAAATCTCGACGGTCAACATTACCATGGGCTACACGTTGCAACACACGACCGTGGCGGCTCTCATGGATTCGATATTCCAGATGCAGCGGCACGTGCGCTTCTCGAAGGGCGAACCGCGTTTCTACCACATCGACGTGAAGCAACTGCTGGGGCACCGCTTCATCGCCGCCCGTCTGGGCGACGAAGGGCAACGCATCACCGCCTTCATCAACGGCAACAACCGGGCTTTCGTTTCGCCCGGCGAGCTGGGCCGTCACCCGCTGGTCGAGCTGCTGTTCCGCATCCCGGCTACGGCCGACGAGGCAGCCGACTACCTGACCCGCCTGCTCGAATATCTGCAACAGGATACCGCTGCCGACGAACCGGCCGAGGCGACCGACGAGGAGAACTCGCCCGTAGGATTCTCGGCCGTGGAGCGGGAGTTCATGTATCACTACTACATCACCATCAAGCGGTTGCGCGACGTGATGACCGAGCAACGTATCGCCATGGGGGTCGACACCTTCTTCCGCCTGCTGGGCAAGATGGCGGCCTCGATTTCGATTCCCTTCCGGGGCGAACCGCTCTCGGGATTGCAGGTGATGGGTGTGCTCGAGACGCGGGCTCTCGACTTCGAGAACCTCATCATCCTGTCGATGAACGAGGGCATCTTCCCCGTAAAGAAGGTGGCCCCCTCTTTCATCCCCTATAACCTGCGGCGGGGATTCGGCATGGCCACTACCGAACATCAGGACAGCATCTATGCCTACTACTTCTACCGCATGATAAGCCGGGCCAAACGGGTATTCCTGCTCTACGACAGCCGTACCGACGGCCTCAAGAGCGGCGAGGTGAGCCGCTATGTCTATCAGCTGAAATACCACTATCGCCTGCCCATCCAGGAGATTCAGATCAACTGCGACATCGCCACCTTCTCGCCCACGACCATCACGGTCGACAAGCACCGTTACGGCATCGACCGCAAGCTGGCGGCCTTCCTATCGGGCGGCGACAGTGCCCTCTCGGCCAGTGCCATCAACCGCTACCTGAACTGCCCCTTGCAGTTCTACCTGCAATATATCGAGGGGCTCGAACGTCCCGACGAGGTGGCCGAGAGTGTCGACAGCGGTACCTTCGGCAGCATCTACCACGGCATGATGCAGCACATCTACGAACGCATCGAGGGCGACCGCGAGCAGGTGACCGTCACGGCCGACCACATCGACGCCATCCGCAAAGACAAGCCGCTGCTCACCCACTACCTCGAGGAGTGCTTTGCCCGCGACTACTACAAAACACCGCAACACCCCCGGCCGCTCACCGGATACGACTACCTCACGGGCGAAATCATTCTCAAGCTCATCGACAAGACCCTCGAGAAGGACCGCTCGCTCACCCCGTTTGTCTACCGGGCTTCCGAGTTGCGCATCACGGGCGAAGCTCCCATCAGCGGCCAACGCGCCGTGCAACTGAAGGGGTTCATCGACCGGGTGGACGAGTGCAACGGCCGCATCCGCATCGTCGACTACAAGACCGGCAAGGAGCGGCTCGACTTCAAATCGGTCGAAGAGCTCTTCGACAGCTCGGCCACCGAACGCCGCAAAGCCATCCTGCAGGTGCTGCTCTACTGCAAACTGTACAAGATGAACTATCGGCCGGCCTCGCCCATCTACCCGGCCATCTACATCATACGCAACCTGTTCGACAAATTCGAATGGAACATCCGCTACGAGAAGGATCTGTTCACCGACTTCGCTCGCGTAGAAGAGGAGTTCGACCGGTGCCTCACGGCCTGCCTCGACGAAATCTTCGACCTCGACCGCCCCTTCACCCAGACGACCGAAGAGTCGCACTGCCAATATTGCGACTTCAAGTTGCTGTGCAAGCGATAAGCCGGAAGGAAGCAGGCTCATAACATTGATTATCAAACTAATATATAAGCATTACAGAACCGAAAAATAATTCTTTACCCAACCGGAAGAGTAAAAAGAGAATTTATTTTTATCGAAAAACGATAATTTTTTATTGATTTTCTTTGCAAATTCAATTTTTATATCTATGTTTGCATAGAATAAACGACGAAGATAAACGACTCATGAGCTTTTTCTTCCGAAAAAGAGTTTATCTTTGTCAAATCGAATGAAACAAAAACATTAAACAAAGCGATAAGACAATGAAAAAATTTTTCACTACAACCTTCGCCTGTGTGCTGGGCGTATTGATTGCAGGCATCTTGCTGATGTTCCTTTCGATTGCAGCACTCACCGGTATGGTGGCTACGACCGAAACGACATATACTCCCCAACCGCATACCATCCTGAAGCTCGACCTGGGGAGCGTGACCGAACGCAGCCAGGAAGACATCATGGGTCTTTTGCTGGGCAACCAACAGAAGAGCGACGGTCTCGACAACATACTCAAAGCCATCGAAACGGCCAAGGAGAACAAGAATATCGACGGTATCTACATCGATGCCGGCGGCTTGAACGTAGGCATCGCTACCCTCGACCGCATACACCGTGCACTGGTCGACTTCAAAGAGAGCGGCAAGTTTGTCTATGCCTATGCCGACACCTACTCGCAACGCGAATACCTGTTGAGCGCCGCTGCCGACAGCGTGATGCTGAACCCCGTAGGGGCCATCGACTTCAGAGGTCTGGCCAGCCAGGTGATGTTCCTGAAAGGTCTCTACGACAAACTGGGCATTGAGATGCAGGTATTGAAAGTAGGTACCTACAAATCGGCCGTAGAACCCTACATCAACACCCAGATGAGCGACGCCAACCGCGAGCAGACCATGGCCTACATGACCCCCATCTGGAACCACCTGCTCGAGAACCTGTCGAAAGACCGCAACCTCACCGTCGAGCAACTGAACAACCTGGCCGACACACTGCTGATTACGGTCGACGCCAAAACGCTGGTGGCCAAAGGACTGGTCGACACCCTCATGTATCGCCCCCAGATGGACAGCTTCCTCAAGAACAAAGTGGGGATAGATGCCGACGACGACCTCATCTTTGCTTCGGCCAACGAGGTAGCCACAATCAAACAGAAAAAGAACAAGGCCAAAGACGAAATCGCCATCGTTTATGCCGAGGGCGGTATCGACCTCGACCCGACTACCGGCATCCACTCGGATGAACTGGTAGAGGAGCTCACCAAGATACAAAAGGACGAAAACATAAAAGCCGTGGTACTGCGGGTGAACTCGCCGGGCGGTAGCGCCTACGGATCGGAACAGATATGGGCCGCCATCGAAGAGATCAAGGCTGCCGGCAAACCGGTTGTCGTATCGATGGGCGACCTGGCTGCCTCGGGCGGATACTACATCTCGTGCAACGCCGACCGCATCTTTGCCAACCCCACGACCCTCACCGGCTCGATTGGCATTTACGGCATGATTCCCAACTTCGGCGAACTGGTTACCGGTAAACTGGGTGTCACCTTCGACGGTGTGCAGACCAACCGCTACGGCAACTTCGGTGCCTTCAACCGTGCCATGACCCCCGACGAGCGCAACCAGATGCAACGCTACATCGAACGGGGCTACGAACTCTTCACCTCGCGTTGTGCCGAGGGCCGCGGCATGAGTCTCGAGGCCATCAAGAAGATTGCCGAAGGTCGGGTTTGGGACGGACAGACGGCCCTCAAGATAGGATTGGTCGACGAGTTGGGCGACCTCGATGCAGCCATTGCCTGGGCTGCCCAAAAGGCCAACCTCGACAAATACAAGACCAACGCCTACCCGGCTCAAAAGACGGCCATGGAGCAGTTGCTCTCGGAACTCAACACCAACGTGCGGACTCGCATAGCCGCCTCGTACCTGGGTGAAAACTACAAGTATATACAAGCTCTGGAACAATGCAAGAATATCGACCCCATACAGTATCGTATGGAAGATATTGAACTCTATTGATACCGATTCTCATGTATGGCAAATCGATTAAAATAAATCGTTGGCTCATCCCGCTCAGCTGGTTGTACGGCTTCGGGGTCGGTCTCAGGAACAAACTCTTCGACTGGGGTATTCTCCCGGTCGAAGAGTTCGACATTCCTGTCATATCCGTGGGGAATCTGGCGGTGGGTGGCACCGGCAAGACTCCCCATATCGAATATTTAATCGAGTTGCTGCAACCCAAATACCGGGTGGCCGTGCTCAGCCGGGGCTACAAACGCAAGAGCCGGGGCTTCGTACTGGCCGACGCCTCGTCGACCGCCCGCGAAATAGGCGACGAGCCTTACCAGATAAAACGGAAATTCCCCGGCATCGCAGTAGCCGTCGATGCCAATCGCCGACGCGGTATCAAGCGACTGAAAGAGCTGCAACCCGACCTCGACGTGATTCTGCTCGACGATGCTTTCCAGCACCGCTATGTATCGCCGCTGGCCTCGATTGTGCTCACCGACTACAACCGGGCCCTACACCTCGACAAACTGTTGCCGGCCGGTCGGCTGCGCGAGTCGCGCCACGAACTTTCGCGGGCCGACATCGTGATTGTGACCAAATGCCCCGCCGACATGAAGCCCATCGAATACAACATCATCTCGCGGTGGCTGCACCTCTTCCCCTATCAGCACCTCTACTTCACCACACTCGACTACGGCAAGTTGCAGGCGGTATTCCCCGAGAAGGCCCCGGCTCTCGAACTGACTCTGAAAGATCTGCCCGCTACGGCCGGACTGATGGTCCTCACCGGCATAGCCAACCCGCGGCCCATGCTGCAATATCTGGCTCGATACCATGCCCCGCAAGAGGAGCTGCAATACCCCGACCACCACGACTTCTCGAGCAGCGACCTGGCTCATATAGCCCAACGGTTCGAGTCGATGAAAGGAACGAAAAAATACATCGTTACAACCGAAAAGGATGCCGCCCGATTACGCTCGGCCGCTCTCGACGACTCCGTGAAACAGGTCCTCTACTACCTGCCCATCCGGGTACGGTTCATGCAGCATGCCGGCATCTCGTTCGACGAGAAGATAACCGATACCATCTACAAAAACCGCCGCATCAAGCGTCCCCGCAAATAGTCAGAACTCCACCGTAATGCCCAAGGTAGGCAATATGGTTCCGCTCTGCTGGGCGATATACTTCGTGCGGTAACGCTCCGTGCCGTTGTCGTCGACATAGGTTTCGCCCGTACTGATCAGGAGCGGCTGATTGTCGTACTTGAAGTTGAGTACATTCTGCAAATCGATATAGAATCCCAGCATCACCCCTTTGAAATAGAACGACTTGTCTACCCGCAGGTCTACCTCGTAGAAGGTCTTGAGCCGCCCCGTATTGTAGCGGCTGTAATCGTAATAGGGCCGGGCCGTGGCATCCCAGGCCGGGATGAGCGACGAGACATATTCGTCGTAAGGTGTATAGGGAGCTCCGCCCATCAGCCTCACCTTCATGCCAATATCCCAGTTCTTGGGCAGTTTATAGGTACCCGATAGCGTGAAGAGGTGCCGGTAGTCCCAGGCCGAGGGCAGGTAACGCCCCGTAGCGGGATTCTGAAACTGGCTGCGGTACCAGGTGTACGAAGCCAGGGCCGTGAAGCGTCCCAGCCCCAACCAGCGAAGCATCACCTCCACGCCATAGGCCCGCCCCCGGGCGGTCGAGGCGGCCGCCTCGTTGCCCGAAACACCGTAGTCGGTACCCTTGCAGGCCAGCGGGATGCTGTCGGTGAGCGAAAGCGGCGAGTGAGTATACTTCTTGTAAAAGCCCTCGACCGTAAGGCGGGCCCACCGGTTGATATAATACTCCAGTCCCACGACCGCCTGGTCGGAACGGATGTAGGTGAGCCGCGAGCGGTTCACCAGCACATCGTCCTCCTGATAGCCCATGGTCGTATAGGCCGGCAACTGATAGTAGCGCCCTATGCTGCCGTTCAGGTAAATGTTACCCGCCACATTGTAGGAGAGAGCCAGCCGAGGCGAAAACTGGTTAAGCGGATTGGACATCGACGACGAGTAGTCGCAGGCATCGAGACGAAAGCCGAGCGAAGCCGTGAACCGTTCGCCGGCCGACTTGTAGCCCGCCGTGGCAAAAAGCCCCCAGCGGAACAACCCCAGGTCGGTCGAGTAGCGAATCTCGCGAGGCACCTCGGCAAAAGCCCGCTGAAAAGTGCGGTTGGTATAGACGGCATAGTCGGCGTTGAGACCGGCCGTCACGTCGAACGGGCCCAGCAACGAGCGATTCTCGAGCCGCAGGTGGTTCTCGGTCTCGACCGACTTCAGGCGCAAGGTCAGGTTCTCGTCGGTCGACTCGTCGTTGTCGCGATACTTCACGTTGCTGTTGCTCATGTAGCTGCGGCTCAACACCACCGTCTGAGTGTGGTTTCCCGCATAGTGCTTGTAGACTGCCCCCAGCGTATAAGTGTTCTGCTTGATGGTCGGCAGGTAGTTGAGCAGGTACTGTTTCGACTCGTCGGCCGGGTCGGTCTCGGTATTCAGCTTCATGTCGTCAATGGCCCCCAGCCCCAGCACGGTGAGCTCGTGCGCCTGCGAGAAACGGGTCTTTATCTTGAACTGCGCATCGGTATACCGGGGCAAAAACGGCATGTCGAGCAACGAGAAGAGCAGTTGCAGATAAGATTGCCGCACCGACACCACATAGGTAGTGCGGCTGCCGATGTGCCCCTTCGAGCCCACCGCCAGCTCCGACGCCCCCACCGTACCCTTGAAGGTATAACGGTCGGGCGTACCGTCGAGCAACTTGAAGTCGAAGACCGAGCTCAGCGCATTACCCCGGTTCACCGGGAAAGCCCCCGTATAGAAATTGACCTCGCGAATGAGGTCGGCATCGATAATCCCCACCGGTCCGCCCGAAGCCCCCTGCGTACTGAAGTGGTTGATGTTGGGAATCTCCACCCCGTCGAGATAAAACTTGTTTTCGGCCGGACCGCCGCCCCGTATCATCAGGTCGTTGCGATAGCCGCCCCCCGCCACCGTAGCCACCCCGGGGAAGGAGTTGACCACCTTCGAAATGTCGCGATTGGCCCCCGGGCTCTTCTCAATCTCCTGCACCCCGATGACCCGCCGGGCAATGGGACTCTCGACCGAACTGCGAAACGGAGCCGCCACCACACTCACCTCGCCCAGTGCCACCTGCGACTCCTCCAGCCCGATGTCGAGCGTATAGTCATACGAAGTAATACGGAACTCGGGCGACACATAGGTCTTGTACCCCACCGACGACACCTGCACCCGATAAGCCCCCGGCGGCAGATTGCCGATGCGATAGCCGCCCACCGAGTCGGTCGTCGTCCCCCGCGAGGAGTTCCAGATACCCACACTCACGAAGGGTACCCCCTCACCCGTTTCGCGCGAAACCACTCGACCCTTTACCGAATAGGTCTGTGCACACCAGGCACACACCACGACACACAGACTACAACCCAACAATAGATACCGTTGCCACATACTTTTCAATTCCTTTCCAAAGCCCTCGATCCAAATACAGAGAGCCACAGGCTATATACAACCGGCTCTCCGATTTTGTTCAGAACAGTCATAAATCCTCAATTCAAGATGAGAATAACAGCCCAACCGTTTCATGTCACAATCTTTCTGTGTATTTTTGGATTTTCAACCGGGAAGGCCGGCATGTTCCGACCCTCCGCCGAGTATTCTGGCTCTCCCGCTCATTTGTCACGACCATGAAACACCATGTAAAACGCCCTGCACTTCTGCTGCTTTGTGCCGCCGCACTCTTCTCGATTCTACCCTCCTGGAGTAACGAAAGCTACCAACCGCTGTTCTCTACGGCCGGTTTCTTTGCGCTGCCCGAAACGGGACGCGAGGTCTACAACATGAACCCGGCCTGGCGATTTTACAAAGGGCCGGTCGAAGGTGCCGAACGCAACGACTTCGACGACCGCTCCTGGCGACTGGTCTCGCTCCCCGATGGAATGGAATATCTGCCTACCGAGGCCAGCGGCTGCATCAACTATCAGGGCGAGGTGTGGTATCGCAAGCACTTTACTCCCGACGAGGCCTGGAGAGGGAGACGGCAGTTTCTCCACTTCGAGGCTATCATGGGCAAATCGAAAGTGTGGCTCAATGGCGTGCTGCTGCAAAGTCACTACGGCGGATACCTGCCGGTCATCGTCGATATTACACCTTATCTGAAATATGGTCAAGACAACGTGATTGCTGTGTGGGCCGACAATAGCGACGACCCCGCCTATCCTCCCGGCAAAGAACAGGCGATGCTCGACTTTGCCTACTTCGGCGGCATCTACCGCGATTGCTGGCTCGTAGTGCACAACCCCGTATTCATCACCGACCCCAACTACGAAGACGAGAAGGCTTCGGGCGGACTGTTTGTCTCGTACGATCGGGTATCGGAGCAATCGGCCGTGGTCCATATCGATACGCACATACGCAACGCGTCGAACCGGATATTCCGCGGGAGGGTCGTATGGCAGCTGTATGACCGCGACGGCAAACTCATCTTCAACCTTGAGAAAAAGCTGTCGTTGGCCGCAGGGAAAGCCCACCGGGTATCGGGCCAAAGTCAAGTTCTGCAGCCCCGCCTGTGGTCGCCCGACTCGCCCCACCTCTACAAACTGCACGTGTATGTACAGGATACCAACGGCAAGACTGTCGACGGCTACTATCGCCGCATAGGTATCCGCAGTATCGAGTTCAAGGGAGAGGATGGCTTCTGGCTGAACGGCAAGCCCTACCCCGAACCCTTAATCGGCGCCAACCGCCACCAGGATTTTGCCGTCATCGGCAACGCCCTCTCCAACAGCCTGCACTGGCGCGACGCCAAGAAGCTGCGCGATGCCGGCCTGCGGGTCATCCGCAACGCCCACTATCCGCAAGACCCCGCCTTTATGGATGCCTGCGACGAGCTGGGGCTCTTCGTGATTGTCAACACGCCGGGATGGCAATTCTGGAATCAGGAGCCGGTCTTTGCACAACGCGTGTACAGCGACGTTCGCAACATGGTGCGGCGTGACCGCAACCACCCGTCGGTATGGCTGTGGGAACCTATCCTCAACGAAACCTGGTACCCCGACGACTTTGCCCTGAATGTCGTGAACATCCTGCACGAAGAGTATCCCTATCCCTACTGTTATGCAGGATGCGACGTGACGGCTCTCGGCCATCAATATTTCCCCGTACACTTCACTCACCCGCTGAACGGCAAGGGCGGGGCCTTCAACACCGATACGCTGGACCCCAAAATCAGCTATTTCACACGCGAATGGGGCGACAACGTCGACGACTGGAATTCGCACAACTCGCCCAGCCGGGTCAACCGGGCCTGGGGCGAGGCTCCCATGCTCAAACAGGCTCAAGGCTATGCCAAAACCGACTATCGGTATACCTGCTACGACGTGCTCTACCGCAATCCCCGACAACATGTGGGGGGCTGCCTGTGGCACTCGTTCGACCACCAGCGGGGCTACCATCCCGACCCCTTCTACGGGGGTATCATGGATGCCTTCAGACAACCCAAACTGTCGTATTACATGTTCTGTGCCCAGCGCCCGGCCAAAATCGACCTCGACCGACTGCGAAAGGCGCATCGAAGAGTTGCAACAAGAGCTCAACCGACTGAAACTGAAAGAGGTGGAACAACAGCAAAGCGACTTTGAATAGCCATCGCCCTGCATAGACAAGTCTCTCCATGGCACAAAAAAAACCGCGCGACACATCTCGACGACGTATCGCGCGGTTCGTTTATCATATCCTATGTGTATTATTCAAACATGTGGCGCAACTTGCTGAATATACGCTGCTTGGTCGTGAGCGTAGGTTGCATGTTGGACGAGTTTTTCATCTCTTCGAATTGTTTCTTCTCGGCCGCATTCAGGTTCTCAGGGATGTAGACCGATACGTTCACTATCAAATCGCCCACGCCGTAACGGTTGACCGAGGGCAGACCTTTGCCCCGCAAGCGGAATATCTTGCCCGGTTGCGTACCCGGCTCTACCTTGATACGGGCTTTGCCGTCGAGCGTAGGTACATCGACCGAACCACCCAACACAGCCGTAGGCAGGTCGAGCAGCAGGTTGTATATCAGGTCGTTCTCGTCACGAACCAAATCGGGGTGCGGCTCCTCTTCAATGAGGATAAGCAGGTCGCCGTTCACACCGCCATGACGGGCAGCGTTACCCTTGCCGGCCATCGAGAGCTGCATGCCTTCGGAAACACCGGCGGGGATGTTGAGGGTGATGACCTCCTCCTCGCGCACGATGCCTTCGCCGGCACAGTGGGGGCACTTCTTGGTGATGATGCGTCCCTCGCCACCGCAATCGGGACAGGTCGTCGTCGACTGCATGGCCCCGAGGAATGTCTGCTGAACCCGAGTCACTACACCCGAACCGTTACATTTCGTACACGTGGTATAGGCGGTTCCGTTCTCGGCACCCGTTCCCTTACAGTAGGTACAGCTTACATATTTGGGCACCTTGATTTTCTTCTCGACACCGGTGGCAATCTCCTTGAGGGTGAGTTTTACCTTCACACGCAGGTCCGACCCTTTGTTCACATGCCGACGGCCGCCACGTGAACTGCTGCCGCCGCCAAAGCCTTCGAATCCGCCGAAACCTCCGCCGAATATATCGCCGAAGTGCGAGAATATATCCTCCATGGACATACCGCCGCCACTGAATCCACCACCGGCAGCACCGCCCACACCCTGATGCCCGAACTGGTCGTAACGAGCCCGCTTGTCGGGGTCGCTCAACACCTCGTAGGCTTCGGCGGCCTCCTTGAATTTCTCTTCGGCCTCCTTGTTACCGGGGTTCTTGTCGGGGTGATATTGAATAGCTTTCTTACGATATGCCTTCTTTATCTCTTCGGGCGTCGCATTTTTGGCGACTCCCAGCACTTCATAATAATCTCTTTTTTCCATTGCTCTCTATCCCTCCAAATCGTTATTCACCCACTACTACCTTGGCAAAACGAATTACCTTGTCGTTAAGCGTATAGCCTTTCTGCACGGTATCGATTACCTTGCCTTTCTGGGCAGGGTCGGGAGCCGGGAATGTAGTCACGGCCTCGTGATACTCGGTATCGAAATCGGCACCTTGAGTGGGAATCTCTTTCACGCCGTTTTGTTCGAGATAGGTTTTGAATTTGTTATATATCAAATTCATACCCTCTTTCACGGCTTCCAGATCGTTACTGTTTTCCACAGCGGCCAATCCACGTTCGAAGTCGTCGATTACGGGCAGGATAGCCTTCATGCAGTTCTCGCCGCCATTCTTAATCAAATCGGCTTTCTCGCGCAAGGTCCGTTTACGGAAATTATCAAACTCGGCCATCAACAGCAGATAATCTTTCTGCATCTTTTCGATGGTCGCTTTCAACGTGTCCAGCTCGGCTGACAATTTGGCAGCCTCATCTACCTCGCCCTCTTCGGCAGCGGCTTCGGTTTCGCCCTTCTCCGCATCCTGGGGCTGTTGCTCACAAGCCTCCTCTTTGTTCTTTTCAGGAACCTCGTCCTCAATTACTTGCGATTTTTCGCGGTCTTTCTCTTCAGCCATATTTTTAGTTTTTCTTTTTTTACGATTCATATTCTGCCTCCTCGAAGAATTATCTTCAACAAGCATTTATATAGTATCAAAAACACTGCCAAACCGATAGCGACTGTATTTTTGTCACGCCCGGCCTACCCGACTGTCAGCCTCACGCTCGTGCCCGATAAAACACCAAGGGGCAGCCCCACCGGGCCGCCCCTCGTATATCTGCGACAGCGTGTCGTCGGCCTATTTCCGGGTCGGTACGATTTCGAATATCTCGGCATCGCCCGTGAGCTGTACGGACGCAACACCGGGCTGCAAAACCACTTGACAGAAGGGTTCGGTTGCCGTCACCTCGGCCAGAGCAGAACCGTCGGCGGCCAACTGCTTCACCGTTACGGACAGCGGCTTGCCATCCTTCCGGCTGTTCATCAACAGAGCATAAGCCTCCACACCGGGTTTCACCCCGAAGGTGATGGTACCCTCGTTGCGATAGCTCGTGCCCAGCTGGCCGTCGAACAAGTAGAGAGCCTGCTGCATGTCGTCGGCCTTCAGGTCAAAGCCCAACCGCTCGAGACGAGGCGGATTCACCTCGAACGAACGTATCGAGGCATAGTTGGTGCGGGCCGACTCGAGCCGTTTCAAACGAATGTATCGGGCCTGTACCGGCTCGCCCTGCCAGTCGATGACATACTGCTGCTTCAACTCGCCGGTGAGGGGCGTCCACGTCTTTCCGTCGGCCGAATATTCTACCACGGCGTGGTCGAAGTAGTCGACATCGTCGACCGAATTGCGGCCCTGACGAATAGAAACCTCGGTCACCGGCTCAATCTTGCCCAGGTCGAGGCCCATCCAGTCGCCGGCCTTCTGAGCGATACCCGACGTGTAATAGGTTGCCGTGTCGTGGTCCAGCATCAGTTTCGCCTGCGGAGTCTTGATTGTGCTGAAGGTACCGATGCCCTTGTAATAGATGGGCGTCTCGCCCCACACGCGAGCCAGGAAACCGTGGGCCATATCGTCCATGGTATTTTCGTAGAAGGGTTGCAACTTCATGGTTCCGCTCTTGTGAGCCTCGTAGGCGGCGCGGTCGTCGCTACTCATCAGGTTTTGCACATAGAGGTTCCAGAAGGCGGCATGGTCGCCATCCGTGCGATAGAGGCGGGCCAGCTCGATGGTCCGTTTGCCGCGCGCACCCAGCTTTTCAAACTCGACGAGCCAGGGGGTCAACTCTTTGACCAGGCCCCGGTTGGCACAGTTGCGCTCTATGGTAGCGGGGGCTTTCTCTACCCGGTCGAACTCCTGCCAGAGGGCATCGGCCGCAGCGTCGTCCCAATCGGCCAGACGGAAGGTACGGGTCTCCCACGACTCGTCGCGGCGATAGCCGTTCTCGGTATCGCACGAGTGGATGGCAAAAGTGCGGTATGCCTCGCGAGCCTCGGGCATCAGTTCGCCCAAGCCCCGCTCCCAGTTGTCGATGGGGTTGTAGTCGGCCACGTTCCAGGTATAATCGGCCACGCCGTAAAGGGCCAGCTTCGAAGCCTCGCCATGCTCCATGGGATTGCTGGCGATACCGCAGAGGTCGTCGGACGTCAAGGTGGTATCGAGCCCGTAAACCGGGCCTTGCAGAATGACGTGACGCACATAGTCGTTCACGGGATAGTTCCACCAGAAGTAAGCCGGCCGTTTGATGCGGCTGTTGACCCACTCCATCGTCTCGGGCGTGAGGTCGCTGCACACCACGTCGCCGGTCCAGAATACCTCGACCGAGGGGTCGAGCGTGTTGCCATAAATGGCCAGAGGTCCCTGCGGTGTGGGGTTGGCCCACAGCTTGGAGTAGTCGGTAGGACAAACCGTGAGGTAAGCCACGTCGCCCTTGGCCTTGACAAAGTCGGCCGTCAGGCGGTTGAGCAGTTCGGTCTGTTTCACGGGGTTGGTACCCTCGCCCGATATGTCGTCGAAGAAGAGGGCAAAGGCACGCACGCCCAGGTCGTACATCCAGTTAAACTTATTCACCAGATTCTGATAATCCTCCTCGTTCCATTTAATATCCTGTCCCGGGTGAATGGCCCACACGAAATCGACCCGGTTGCGGCGGCAGGCCTCGATGAGCTCCTTAATCTGCTCGGCCTCCTTCTCGGGATAGGGCAACCGCCAGTTGGGGCAGCTGTGATAGGGGTCGTCTTTGGGACCGTAGAGGTAGCTGTTCATCTTGAACTTGCCGTAGAAGTCGATGAGCGACATGCGTACCTCGTGCGACCAGGGAGTGCCGTAGAAGCCCTCGACCACACCACGATATTTCAAATCGGGGTAATCGTTAACCTCGACATAGGGCAAACGGCCGTCGGCTGCCGCCGGACTCTCGAGCAACTGCCGCAACGTCTGCAAGCCGTAGAAGGCACCCCGTTCGTCGTAACCCACAATATCGATACCCTTCTGATTCACACACAGCCAGTAGGCTCCCGATATGGCTTTCACGCCTTTGCGTTCGGCCTGTTTCTCGCCATAGTCGACGGTGAGTTTCACCCCCTTCTTGTTCTGGGTCAGGAACGGCACATCGGCCGAGAAACGGCCCTGACAGTCCTTGAGGTTCACCCCCTTCGACAAATCCAGCACATGCGCCCGGTCGAGGGTCATCTGCTGCGGCGTAGGGTTCACCACAATACCGCCGTGATCGAGCTTCTTGCCCGGAACGGCCAACACATCTTGCGACTCGGAACGCTGACTCGACAAATCGAATTCGGCCTCCTGAGCCCACACACTACCGCAGGCCAACATCGCGACAGCCCATGCGGTCAATACTTTGCTACACTTCATCATATTTTTTGGTTTCTGTTGTTTTCCATTGGTCAAGACGGCACCAGCACGAGACCGCTCCCCTCTTCCGGGTTCAAAAATAGCAATTATTTGCCTTTCTTCAAAAATTTCCGACTCAACCAACGACGCACCGGTTCGTCATAGAGTTTCAGGCAAAGGTAGGCCACCGCCACATTCCACACATACACGCACAGGGCCACCTGCCAAGTTTCGCCAAAGGTGAAGTAACCCTTCTCGATGAGCCAGGCATAAAACAGATACATGAAGGCATAGTGGGTGATATAGAGCGGATAGGAGATGTCGCCCAGAAACTTGCACACCCGGGTCGAAAAGGCATCGGTAGTAGCCCCCGAAGCCCCCAGAACAATCAATACCGGGAATACGGCGACGATGCAAACGGTCTCGAACAGTCCGTTCAGGCTGAAGCTTTCGGTCCCGGGCAGATAGGGCACATGAAACAGCACCAGCAAGACGAGTGAGCAAATCCAAAAGGCACCCCGCACCCGCACCGGTTTGAAGCGACGCGAGAGCAACAGCCCCATCGAGAAGGGGAAGAGCATGCGCAACAGACCGCCCACGAAGTTGACCGTGTCGAGCGTCCACCCTACCCCGATGTTGCCGTAACCCGACACGTCGAAGGTGGCAAAGCCGGCCAACGCCAGCCCCAGCACCACCACGACGCCGGTCAGGACCCGGGTCGAGAGCCGGTGAAGCACCAGCGCATAGAGCAGGTTACCGATATATTCGAAGAAGAGCGACCAGCTGGGGCCGTTCAACGGGAACATCTCGCCATTGCCCCGCACCTCGTAACCGGCACCGGGGACGGCCGGGATGAAAAACATGGCACATAGCAGGGCCAGCATCACCATCGAGGTGGCCACATGGGTACCGTCCCACTGCACCCGCCCCTGCAGGCAAAAGGTGATGGCTCCCAGCACCGCCCCCATCACCACCATGGGGTGCAGGCGGATAAGCCGGCGTTTGAAAAAGTTTTTCAGCGTCAGGCTCCGGCCCCAACGGTCGTCGTAGGCATACCCGATGACGAATCCCGACAGGATAAAAAAGAAGTCGACAGCCAGGTATCCGTGATTGATACCTTCGATAAGGGTTCCCCCGGCAAAGGCATAGCCTTCGAACACGTGGTACCACACGACCAGGAGGGCCGCCACGCCCCGCAACCCGTCGAGCAGTTCGTAATGGGGTTTGGTATCGGAGAAGGCGGCAGAAGAGATGTTTTGCATGATGATGAATTTTTCTACTGGATGAATTTCTGTTTTTCGTAGCAGCGTGCTACGACTGCAAAATTACAGCAGTTGCCGCACTTGAAATTTGACCTACATCAAAAACGGCCGGGACTCCCCCACTATTTTTTGGCCCGGCGCAACCGGCTGAGTGTCGAGAGCGTGATGCCCAGATACGAGGCGATGTAACCCAGTTGGGCCCGTTGGCACACCTGCGGAAACTGTTGCTGAAACGCCTCGTACCGCTCGCGGGCCGAGAGGGTGAGTCGCTCCTTGTGCGAACGGTGCAACCGCCGGTATTCGTTCTGGTGAATGATGCGCCCCCAGTTGGCCAGCTCGAGATTGGTCTCAAACAGTTCGCGCAGCCGCGATAGCGCAATGCGATAGGCCACCACCTCCTCGAGGGTCTCGACATACTCCTCGCTCACCTTGTCGTAATAGAGTTCGTCCATGCTGAAAACGATGCCCCCCTCGCACGAAAACGAGGTGGTTATCTCCTCGCCGTTGACCAGCCAGAACGAGCGCGTCATGCCCTGCTCGATAAAGTAGGCATACTTGCAGTAGATGCCGGCCCGCACCAACTGATACCGCCGGGGGAAGCGGCACTCGGTCACGCTCTCCTTCAAGGCCTGCACCGTCTCGGGCGAGAGCGGATACAACGCATTTATCGTTTCAATCACTACATCCATCATAGACTTGTTCTCCTCTCCCATCAAGGCTCTACACCTCGCACATACCGCTCCATACGAAGCAGTTGCGATAGCAATCGGCCAGGTCGACCTCCCGGTCGAACAGTCCGAAGACCGACGACCCCGACCCCGACATCGAGGCGTAGACCGCACCGGCCTCGTAGAGGCTCTCCTTGATAGCCCCCACCTCGGGGAAGCGGGCAAAGACACTCTTCTCGAAATCGTTGACCAGCCGGTCGCGCCACTCGGCCACCGGCCGCGCAATGGTCACGCTCACCGGTTCATCGGGCTCGGCAGGAGTCACCAGCGAATAGGCCACCGCCGTAGGCACCGCCACGGCCGGCTTCACCAGTACCAGACGGTACCCTTTCAGCGAGAGAGCTACCGGTTCGAACTCGTCGCCTATCCCCTTGGCCAGCAACGGCTTGTTGTGCAGAAAGAAAGGACAGTCGGCACCCAAAGCGGCCGCCTCGCGGTCGAGCTCCTCGTCGCTCAGCGGCAGGTGGAAATAGTCGCACGCCATCGCCAGCAGAAAGGCAGCATCGGCCGACCCACCGCCCAGTCCGGCCCCGAAGGGTATCGCCTTGTGCAGGTGTATCGACACCGGCGGCAGGTCGAATCGCTCGCTCAACCGCCGCCACGCCTTCATCACCAGATTGTCGCGGCTGTCGCCGTCGATGACTATCCCCGACAGCGTAAGGCTCGTAGCCGGGTCGGATGTCGGCACCAACTCCAGCGCATCTTGCAGCTGTATGGGATAAAACACCGTTTCGAGATTGTGATACCCGTCGGGGCGACGCGAAACGATGCGCAGCCCCAGGTTGATTTTTGCATTGGGAAACCGTATCATGGTTTTGTCTGTTTTTCGAGTTTCTCGGCGAAATTAACCATTCTCCCCCACATGGACAACCTTCTCCTAAAAAAGAAATGAAGAAGGCATTTGTATATCCCCGATTTCAATCTTCCGTGTTCCCATGAGTCCAATGGTTTAGTCGTCAAAATAAGGTGTACTTATGTAGTATAGATAAAAATCTACCGGGATATTCAGCTTGGCGATTCTTTGCCACATGTCGGGCCGTATTCTGAACTGGAAGTTATAATGTCCCATACTGCAATGGAGTATCAATCCGCTGTTTTTGAAACGGCGGAAAACTTTTCGGAACGACTCTAAACGGCTTTCTACCAAGTCCAATATTTCGGTGGATTGATATACCAGATCGAAATATTTCGATGCTTTTCGGTTGTCGAACGTATCGTAAAACCAGACGTTTTTCTCATCGAAGACCGGGTGAGTGCCGAGCTCGGTGTAGGGTATGTCGGGGTATCCTTTCCGCTTGATACGGGTGGGGGATACTCCGGTCATCTCGGTAACGATGCCCGGGTCATTCTTCCCGGTCTCGATATAGAGTGTGCAGCCCATCTCGGTTCCGGCCTTGATTCGGTTAATGTTATTTTTCTTGCTTTTACTGAACAGGTACAGGTCGAAGTCGACCAACAATCCGTACGGTGCGATACGCTTCCACAGTTCCGGTGGAATGCGGAATTGAAGTTTATGCCGGTTGACATAACAGAAATGAAGGAGGCATTTGTATTTGTAGTTTCTAAAAATCTTTTGGAAAGAGCTTTTCTGTTTCTCTATCATTTCGAGCATATCGATCGATTTGAAAGGTATCAGATGGTCGTCTTTTTCAAAATAGGTAGTACCGGATAATTCCCACAGGTTTTGTTTAAAGAACTTCCCGGGTATTTCCTTACTGGGTATTGTATTGTGGGGTCTTGTTCTGAATATTTCGCCTTTTGTAGTGGCCCACGAGGGTTGGATACCGGTCATACGGGTTACGACCGAGGGAGCATCTTCTTCGGTATCGATCCAAAAATCGCATCCCATTTCTATTATTCTATTTTTTAATAAGCCCATAATAATTATATCATTTATATTTGAAGGCAGGACTACTTATCGTCTTCAAACGGTATTGATTGTGCAATGAAAGCATAAAATATCAGCAGGGTATTTCGATAGAATTTCATGGTACGCAAGTTGGGGTGTTTCTTTTCTCAAAGAAAGGGAATATTTATTAAAAAACAAAATATTCTCAAAGGAATGAAAGGCGATTACTTCATTAAAGTTAATCGCCTGTAAACGTATATATTTATACTCTTTCGTCTTCCCAAGTTTCCGGGTTCCAGTTTTTTTCAATGCGGTCTATTAAAAATTCTATACCCCAGATTCCGCTGGGCGGATATTTTTTTTGCTTTTTTGTCAGTTTTTTTACTAATCTCCATTCATTATTTTGAATATTGGTAATTTCCCACCCTTTGAACTCTCCGCAAACTTTTTCTACTTCTTTGAAATATTTAGGGACTTTGAACTTTTTGACTTCGGAAAAACCAACTTTGCGAATGTATTTTCTCCGTAAAGCTATTCCCAACGGAACGAAACAGATATATCGTTCTTTCTGCTGGACTAATTTTTCCAAATCGACGGGTTCATGATATACCCCCGGAAGCAAGCGTATCAATGTCACTTGATTCACTTCGGCCATGTATTGGATATATGCATTTCCTATTGCCGTAGGGACTTCAAAAATATCCCCGATTTCAATCTTTTTCCTTGTCATAAACTATAAATTTTTAATATAACTATTTCCCACTTTTATAGCTTCTTCGTATATCGGATTTTTACGGGACATGGATTAAAGTCACCAATGCAGCTATAAATGCAAAGAAGCAAAAAATACTCTTACAAGACAATCAAACCGAAGTTTTTCTCAGGAAAAGAGACAAAAAATACATTTTGAACTGAAACCGAAAAGAAAATGGAACCGTTTCCACATTCTAAAAATGAATAAAAAATTTTAGTATCGGCAGAATTTATTCTAAATTTACCCGCATAACTCAAAAAGTGCTTAGATGAACAAAAGAATTCTCACGGCAGGCGCTCTCCTGCTCGCCCTATCGTCATTCGCATACGGGCAAACCTCGACCCGCGATTTCCTGCATCGCAACCCGCAGTTCTTCGGCAGTACGGGTACCCCCTACTACTGCAACGACACCACCGACACGCCGGCTCCCGAAGGGTTCGTCCCCTTCCATGTCGACCACATAGCCCGGCACGGTTCCCGCACACACGACTCGAAAACACTGGTGCCCAACCTTTACAAACTCATGAACCGGGCCGACTCGCTCAGCATGCTCACCTCGCAAGGCAAACTGCTGAAAAGCCAAATCGACTCGATATACCACCGCATGAATCACCGCTGGGGCGACCTCACTCCCCTCGGGGCCCAACAACACCGTGATATGGCCCGCCGCATGTACAACCGCTTCCGCCCGGCATTTACCCCGCAAGACGGCCGTGTGAACCTCATCGCCCAATCGACTACCGTACCCCGCTCCATGGCCAGCATGGCGGCCTTCGTGGCCGAGATGCGGGGCTACACCCCGGAGGCCGATTTCTCCATGGACCCCAGCAACGGCTACGACAACACCTTGCGCCCTTTCAACAGCAAGGACTACAAGCAATACCTGGCCAAAGGGCCGTGGAAATCGGTACTCAAGGAGTATCAAACGCGGCACACCCCCACCCGGCTCATCGACCAGACCTTCAAAAAAGGGTGGGAAGAGCTGATTCCCAACCCCGTCACCTTTATGACGCACCTCTATGCCCTGGCCATGATTCTGCCCAATACCGACTACGACATCGACCTCTTCCCCTGGTTTACCGAGGATGAGAAGTACGACTTGTGGAGCGTGAACAACCTCTCGCAATACCTGCGCAAAGCCAACTACCCCGACGGCCAAGGACTGCCCGTGGCCATAGCCAAGCCGCTGCTGGCCGACATGCTGGCTACCTCGCAGGCGGCTGTCGACGGCAACGGCATCGAGGCCAACCTGCGATTTGCCCACGGCGAAAACACCATCCCGCTGCTGGCTCTGCTCGGCATCGAGAATGCCGCCGTGGCCGAGTCTGACCCCGAGAAGGTGGCCGACTGCTGGCAGGATTTCAAATACAACCCCATGGCCACCAACATCCAGTGGATTCTCTACCGCAACCCGGCCGGCCGGGTGCTGGTCAAGGTACTCTTCAACGAGCAGGAGGTGAAGTTGCCCATCGCTTCGGACCACGCTCCCTACTACGACTGGGAGGCGTTCAAAGCCTACTGTGCCGACCGGATGGAGAGCTTCCCCAACGTAGCCCCCGCCCTGCCCTAAAAGCCGAGACCTGCAACCTCACTATTTCACTGCCGATATACCTACTTGGGCCTGAATGCGAGACGAATCGTCCCCTTCAGGCCCAAGCCTGTCACTCCCTCTTGTTGAAAACTTCTTCATAAGATTTGGCCCGCCCTGTACTGCGGCACACAAAGATTATATACCTTTGCATCTCGAAAGAAAGCGATATATGGAAACTCGAAGAAACTATACCCCCCGTCAGAAGAAAACCTATGCCCCGAAAGTCTCGGAACAGGGCAAGATACAACCCCAGGACACCGAGCTCGAAGAGGCCGTGTTGGGTGCCCTCATGCTCGAGAAGGATGCCTACACCACCGTGTGCGACATCCTGAAACCCGAGTGCTTCTACGACCCCAACAACCAGACCATTTACAGCGCCATTGCCAAACTGGGTGCCCAGCAACGCCCTATCGACATGCTCACCGTCACCGAGCAATTGCGCCTCGACGGCAAACTCGACGAGGTAGGCGGTGCCCTGCGCATCTCGGAGCTGACCGGCCGGGTGGCCTCGGCGGCACACATCGAGTATCACGCCCGCATCGTGGCCCAGAAATACCTAGCCCGCGAGCTGATCGAGTTTTCGAGCGAAATCCTGAACAAGGCATTCGACGAGACCAACGACGTCGACGACCTCATGCAAGAGGCCGAGGGGAAACTCTTCGAGATTTCGCAACGCAACCTGAAAAAGGATGTGGTGCAAATTGCCCCCGTCGTGAGCGAAGCCATCAAACAGATACAGGTGGCAGCCAACCGTACCGACGGTTTGAGCGGTCTGCAAACCGGATTCCACGATATCGACAAAATCACCTCGGGGTGGCAGAACTCCGACCTGATTATCATCGCCGCCCGCCCCGCCATGGGTAAGACCGCCTTCGTCCTCTCCATGGCCAAGAACATGGCGGTCAACTACAACACCCCGGTGGCCATCTTCTCGCTCGAGATGTCGAACATCCAGCTGGTGAACCGTCTTATCATCAACACCTGCGATATTCCGGGCGACAAAATCAAGAGCGGACAGCTGAGCCCCTTTGAATGGGAGCGCCTCATGTCGCGCATCGAGATTCTGCAAAATGCCCCCATCTACATCGACGAGACCCCCAGCCTGTCGGTATTCGAGTTGCGAACCAAGGCCCGCCGGCTGGTACGCGAGCACGGCATCAAAATCATCATCATCGACTACCTGCAGCTGATGAACGCCAGCGGCATGTCGTTCGGCAGCCGTGAGCAGGAGGTGAGCACCATATCGCGGTCGCTCAAGCAGTTGGCCAAGGAGTTGCAGATACCCATCATCGCCCTGTCGCAGCTGAACCGTAGCGTCGAGTCGCGTGGCAACGACAAGGACAGCAAGGAAGCCAAGCGGCCGCAGCTCTCCGACCTGCGTGAGTCGGGAGCCATCGAGCAAGATGCCGATATGGTCTGCTTCATCCACCGTCCCGAATACTACACCCGCTCCAAGGAAGACGGCAACGGCAACAACATCGAGGGTTTGGCCGAGTTCATCATCGCCAAGCACCGTAACGGTGCCACCGACATCGTCAACCTCAAGTTCGTCTCCTACCTGGCCCGCTTCCAGAACTACGACGAGGATACCCGCCTCTCCGACCTCAGCGCGCCGGTCACCTCGAAATTCAACGCCGCACCTGTCGGACAGATGGCAGGCGGTCTGCCCGGCGACCCGCTGCCCGGTAGCGCACCCCTGCCGGGGAACACCGACTTTCTGAATCCCGGGAAAGACGAAAAATTACCCTTCTAAGGGTCCGAACTTTATTTCCTCGACGATGTTACTCTACCAAAATAATCGAAGTAACATCGACGTATGGAAAACAAACGACAAAAAATCTGGATGGCCATCGGCGTAGCCCTGGCCATTGTCCTGCTATTGTTCTGGCTCACCCTGGCTATCTGGATAGACGATGAGCCCGAAGCAGCCATCGTACCTCATACCGAACAGATTGCCGATAGTTAACGCACGTTAAAATCGACAACCGCCGAAACCTTTCTCCCCCCAGCGTTGTTTTATTATCGAAAACGGCCCCCACAGAGCCCCTCCCACTCGGGAAGCGAAGCGTCGCCCCGCCGGAGACAGGCCGGGAGCCCGATTCAAAAGAGTTTGATTTATACGATAATATTCTTGTTTTTTGTGTGTTTCATTGGTATTATATTATCCTTTGTTTATCCTGTATAAACATTATCCTCTTTCTTGTTTTTGATATATTTCAAGTAGTAAAGCCCCGTCGTGAGACGAGGCTTTGCTATTTTAAATCCTTGCCGATTTCAATCCATACGTACCCAGAAGCAACCCGGCGGTCAGCGTATGCCCCGCCGGTTCAACTCGCGCTGATAGCGCACGGCGTTGCGCTGGTGCTCGGCCAGCGTCGTGGCAAAATTGTGATACCCCGAAAAATCCTCCCGGGCACACATATACAGATAGTCGTTGGGCCGGTGGTTCAGCACGGCGTCGATAGCCTGCTTCGAGGCGATGCGTATGGGACCCGGCGGCAGCCCCGTCACCCGATAGGTATTGTAGGGCGACTCAATAGCCAGATGCTTCTTGAGGATACGCCGCAAGGCAAAGTCGCCGCAGGCAAACTTCACCGTGGGGTCGGCCTGCAACGGCATATTCTTGTGCAGACGGTTCATATAGAGACCGGTCACCGTACCCATCTCGTCGGGTTTGTTGGTCTCTTCCTCGACAATCGAGGCCAGCGTAGCCACCTCGACGGGGGTCAAGCCCCAGGCCTCGGCCTGCTTCTCGCGCTTGCCGTTCCAGTAGCGTCGATACTCCCGCGCCATCTTCTTCAAGAAATCTTCGGGAGAGACGGTCCAGTAAAACTCATAGGTGTCGGGCAGGAAGAGGGCCGGCAGCGTAGCCTGCGTGAACCCCAGCTCGGCACACACGCTGTCGCTTTGCAACAGAGCCGACAGCTCCTCTTTCGAGAAACAGAGCTGGTCGGCAATCTTCCCGGTCAGCTGGTCGAGGGTACGCACATTGTTGAAGGTCACCCGCACCGGTGTCTGACTGCCCCGCGACAGCTTCAGAGCCACCCGCCAGGCACTCATGCCGGGCTCTACGGCATAGGCCCCTTCGCGCTCGGCCGCATCGAAGCCGCACAGCGAAAGCATACGCCCCACCCGAGCCACCGCCCGGTCGTCGCCCAAGGCGGCATACAGGGCACTGTCGAGTTGGGCCGCACTCCACGACCCGCGCACATACACCATGGCCCGCGTGTGCACCACCGCGTCGTAGCCATAACTCTTACCCAGCCACAAGACGGCACACACAATCACGGCCGCTACGGCTGTCAGCGACACGATCCATATCCTTATCCCTCTCGTTTTCTTTACATTTGCCATAAACAATCGATACTACTACGTGATTCATTTATATAGGAGCGACAAAAATACGGAATATTCGCGAAATAAAATAGGCCAAAAAAATTTGCAGATTCAAATATTCGCCTTATCTTTGCGCTGCGTTTGGAAAAACGCCGTTCAACAACGGCACTATCTCTGGAAGGATGGGTGAGTGGCTGAAACCACCAGTTTGCTAAACTGACGTACTCGAATGGGTACCGGGGGTTCGAATCCCCCTCCTTCCGCCAACGCTTCAAAAAGCCTGCATCGTCGAAGCGAAGCAGGCTTTTTTCTTTCTTCCATCCCGCAAAATTAGCCCCGCAACTTTGGAATATTGCCGCTTTGGTTGTATTTTTGACCCGAATAAAAGACAGGAGACAAAGGAGTATAGAGTCTTGCACAAAACGAACTCCCCGAGAGACCCCACAACAGGAATCGGGGTGAATTTATGCGCCACTCTATCCCGAACAAAATTTTGTAACATTTCAATTTAAATTCAAAATTAGACCTCATTTTTGCTGCATGAAAATTTACTCATGAAAAAAATTCAAAACATTATGACTCATCGAAAATTCTTTTTATCGGTATTGGTTTTCATGCTTCTTTCGTGGTCGGCGGCCGCCAAAACTCCGGCTTTCAAAAACGACTCGCTCAATATCACTCTCCCCGATACCGACTACTCCGACGAGCTGAGACTGATACGCATGCACATGCCCGACATCGAGGTCGGCAACGGTATCTCGTTCCAGCCCAAAAACAAAAGCTACAAGCTCACCATGCGGATACGAATGCAAAACATGGTCGACGTCGATTTCAACGAAAAATTCGAAGCTCAGGAACTCGACGCGCGCGTGAAACGGTTGCGTCTGCGATTCGACGGATATATCTATACTCCCAAGCTCACTTATCTCGTACAACTGGGATTCTCGCCATACGACACGAAAACCCTGCCCAACGGCAACAGCAACATCGTGCGCGACGCCATGATTTACTATGTGCCCAATGCGACATGGAACATCGGTTTCGGACAGACCAAAATCCGGGCCAACCGGGCACGCGTCAACTCGTCGAGCGCCTTGCAGTTTGTAGACCGATCGATTGTCAACTCCGAGTTCAACCTCGACCGTGATTTCGGTGTCTTCGGCGAGTACAACCAGCACCTGTTCGGCTCATTCGATTTGGCAGCCAAAGCCTCGATTACTACGGGCGAAGGGCGCAACTGGGGCAACAACAAGGGCAGCGGACTCGCCTATACGGGCCGCATAGAGTTCTTCCCCCTGGGCCGCTTTACCGGCAAAGGCGATGCCATGGAGGGCGACTATGAACGCGAGCAGACGCCCAAGATACTCCTGGCCGGAGCATACAGCTACAACGACCGGGCCTTGCGAGCCCAAGGTTCCAACGGCGACCTGCTCCGCTTCGACCAGGCACGCAACCTCTCGTCCTATTTCGTCGATTTCATCTTCAAATACCGAGGCTTTGCCTTCTATACCGATTTCATGGGACGCACATGCACCTCATCGCCCCTCATCAAATCGGGCGAAACCGTCGAGCAATATATCCTCACCGGCATGGGTCTCAACGTGCAGGCCAGCTACCTGTTCCCCTCCAACTGGGAAATAGCTCTGCGCAACTCGACCATCAAGCCCGACAAAGAGGTACAGCCCTACACCAATTACCGCTGTTACAACCAGTCGACCCTGGGCGTAACCAAATACCTCATCGACCACCGGCTCAAAGTACAGGCCGACCTCTCCTACAACTACAAGGACGAGTTCACCGCCTCGGATTACAGCCGCTGGCAGTTGCGGTTCCAGGTAGAGCTGGGATTCTGACCCGCTCTGTCCATTCGACGAAACCTAATACCTAAACAATATAGATCATGGCCATTCAGTACGATTTTGACACAATTATCGACCGCCACCACACCGGCGCAATGAAGACCGATGTGCTGGGCGAACGATACGGTCGCGAAGACCTCATTCCCCTGTGGATTGCCGACATGGACTTCGCCGTAGCTCCCCCGATTACCGAAGCCCTCGTGCGACGTCTGCAACACCCCGTCTACGGCTATGCCGAAGCTCCAGCCAGCTACTGGCAATCGATTATCGACTGGCTCAAATACCTGCACGGATGGGAGGTGAAACGCGAGTGGATTACCTACATTCCCGGCATTGTCAAAGGCATCGGCCTGGCCGTGAACGTATTCAGCAACCCCGGCGACAAAATCATCATACAGACTCCCGTCTATACTCCCTTTATGGCCGTGCCCGAGGGCAACGGCCGGCAAGTGGTGCACAACCCCCTCAAGTGGAACGGCACCCACTACGAGATGGACTTCGACCACCTCGAGTCGATTATCGACCCGCAGTGCAAGATACTGATACTCTGCAATCCCCACAACCCGGGCGGTGTGGTGTGGCCGCTCGCCACGCTGCAACGTGTGGCCGACATCTGTGCCCGCCACCATATCCTCATCATTGCCGACGAAATCCATGCCGACATGCCCATCTTCGGCTCCAAGCATCACCCCTTCGCCTCGGTATCGGAGACGGCCGCCCAGAACAGCATCTCGTTCGGCGCCCCCTCCAAGACCTTCAACATCGCCGGGCTGGTGAGTTCCTATGCCATCGTGCCCAACGAGACCATCCGCAAGCGGTTCTTCGACTGGCTCACGGCCAACGAACTGAACGAACCCACCTTCATGGCCACCATCGCCACCGAAGCCGCCTATAACCACTGCCGCGACTGGCGCGAGCAGATGCTCGCCTATGTCGAGCAGAACATCCTCTTTGTCGAGGAGTTCCTCCAGCAACATATCCCCCAGATCAAGGCCATCAGACCGCAGGCCTCGTTTATCGTCTGGCTCGACTGCACCCGGCTGGGGCTCGACCACGACGCCCTCATCGACCTCTTCGTCGACAAGGCTCGGCTCGCCCTCAACGACGGCGAGATGTTCGGTCCCGAAGGCAAAGGCCACATGCGGCTCAACGTGGGTACACCGCGGGCCGTACTGCAAAAAGCACTCGAGCAACTGGAGGAGGCCGTGAACCATCTCGACCGATAGAGAGGTTACGGGCCACTTTGCCGCCAAAGAAGTATCGTTTTCGGAAAATATTTTATACTTTTGCACCCAATTGGTACAAGAGACCGATACCTCTGTACCTCACCACAATAATAAGAAAATCTGAAAGAATCGCTTTATGAACGAACTTGCCACAAAGTACAATCCCGCCGACGTAGAGGAGAAATGGTATGCTTACTGGTTGAAAAACGGGCTCTTCAAGTCGAAGCCCGATGGTCGCGAACCCTACACCGTAGTCATCCCGCCCCCCAACGTCACCGGTATTCTGCACATGGGGCACATGTTGAACAACACGATACAAGACATTCTCGTACGCCGGGCCCGCATGGAGGGCAAAAACGCCTGCTGGGTACCCGGCACCGACCACGCCTCGATTGCCACCGAAGCCAAAGTGGTGAACAAACTCGCCGCCCAGGGTATCAAGAAGAGCGACCTCACCCGCGAGGAGTTCCTCAAATATGCCTGGGAGTGGAAAGAGGAGCACGGCGGCATCATCCTCAAGCAGCTGCAGAAGCTGGGAGCCTCGTGCGACTGGGACCGCACCGCCTTCACCATGGACGAGGTTCGCTCCAAGAGCGTGCTGAAGGTATTTGTCGACCTCTACAACAAGGGGCTCATCTACCGCGGCGTGCGCATGGTCAACTGGGACCCCAAGGCCCTCACCGCCCTCTCCGACGAAGAGGTTATCTACAAGGAGGAGCACAGCAAACTCTACTACCTGCGCTACTACATCGAGGGTGAGGACAAATATATTGTCGTGGCCACCACCCGTCCCGAAACCATTCTGGGCGATACGGCCGTGTGCGTAAACCCCAACGACCCCCGCTACACCTACCTCAAAGGCAAGAAGGTAATCGTGCCGCTGGTCAACCGGGCCGTGCCCATCATCATGGACGACTACGTAGACATCGAGTTCGGTACCGGCTGTCTGAAAGTGACTCCGGCTCACGACGTAAACGACTATATGCTGGGCGAGAAATACAACCTGCCCACCATCGATATCTTCAACGACAACGGTACCATCAGCGAGGCCGGCGGCCTCTATATCGGCATGGACCGCTTCGACGTGCGCAAGCAGATTGCCAAAGACCTGCAGGCTGCCGGGCTGCTCGAAAAGGTCGAGGACTATAACAACAAGGTAGGTTTCTCGGAGCGTACCAACGTAGTCATCGAGCCGAAACTCTCGATGCAGTGGTTCGTCAAGATGGACAAACTCGCCGAGCCGGCCCTCAAAGCCGTGATGAACGACGACATCAAGTTCCACCCCGACAAGTTCAAGAACACCTACCGCCACTGGATGGAAAATATCAAAGACTGGTGTATCTCGCGCCAGTTGTGGTGGGGACACCGCATCCCGGCCTACTACCTGCCCCAGGGCGGATTTGTCGTAGCCGAGACTCCCGAAGAGGCCTTGAAACTGGCCCGCGAAAAGAGCGGCGACGATTCGCTGCAACTGAGCGACCTGCGTCAGGACGAGGATTGCCTCGACACCTGGTTCTCGTCGTGGCTGTGGCCCATCTCGCTCTTCGACGGTATCAACCACCCCGGCAACGAAGAGATAAACTACTACTATCCCACGAGCGACCTGGTGACAGGCCCCGACATCATCTTCTTCTGGGTAGCCCGCATGATCATGGCCGGCTACGAATACACCGGCGAAAAACCGTTCAAGAACGTATACTTCACGGGTATCGTGCGCGACAAGATAGGCCGGAAGATGTCGAAGTCGCTCGGCAACTCGCCCGACGCCCTCGAACTGATAAAGACCTACGGCGCCGACGGTGTGCGCATGGGCCTCATGCTGGCCGCACCTGCCGGTAACGACATTCTCTACGACGATGCCCTGTGCGAGCAAGGCCGTAACTTCAACAACAAAATCTGGAACGCCTTCCGTCTGGTGAAAGGATGGAACGTCGACGAGAGTCTGGAGCAGCCGCAAACGGCACAAATCGCCGTCAAGTGGTTCGACGCCCAGCTCAGCCGCACGCTGGCCGAGGTAAAAGACCTCTTCGGCAAATACCGCCTCTCCGAGGCCCTCATGGCTGTATACCGCCTCTTCTGGGACGAGTTCTCGTCGTGGTACCTCGAGATGATCAAGCCCGGCTACCAGCAGCCTATCGACCGCGCCACCTACGACGCCACACTCACCTACTTCGATGCCCTGCTGCGCATGCTGCACCCCTTCATGCCCTTCATTACCGAAGAGTTGTGGCAACACCTCTACGAGCGTAAAGAGGGCGAGAGCATCATGTATGCCCGCATGCCCGAAGCTCACCCCGTCGACGACACCATCATCGACCGCTTCGAGACCACCAAGCAGATTGTGGCCGGTGTGCGCACCATACGTCTGCAAAAGGGTATCGCCAACAAAGAGCCCCTCACGCTGCAAATCATCGGAGCCCACGACCACGCCAACGATTGCATACTCACCAAGATGACCAACCTCGAGGCCATCGAAGCCATCGACGAGAAAGACCCCGCCGCCGCTTCGTTCCGCGTACACGCCACCGAGTATGCCATACCGCTGGGCAACAACATCGACGTAGAGGCCGAGCTGAAGAAACTCGAAGGCGAGTTGCAACACGCCCAAGGATTCCTCAAAACCGTCATGGGCAAACTCAACAACGAGCGTTTCGTACAAAACGCCCCCGAGGCTGTCGTAGCTCTGGAACGCAAGAAAAAAGCCGACGCCGAAGAGAAGATAAAATCGCTCGAAGAGAGCATCGCCGCCCTCAAGAAATAACCGGGACCGTAATCGGTCGCACACCATACAGAAGAGTGTGGTTCCTCTCCATCGGGAACCACACTCTTCTTTTTATATTCCTCGATGATAGAGATCCGTAATCTAATGAGATACTCCTATCCAAACAAGACCGGCTCGGCCTGCCCCGGCCACTACTCCGCAACCCAGAGACCGAGGGAAGTTTCCAGACCGGCAGACACAAAAAAAGTGCCCGGCACAACCGGGCACTCCATATGATTCACGAAATAGAATATCAGAATTTATAGTAGAGACTGAAACTCAAGTCGTTGCCGCTCAGCGACAGACCCGAAACGCTGTTGCCGTTGTATTTGTCGCGATAACCCAGGAAGCCATAGTGAGCTACCAACGAGAAGTTCTCGGTCAGGTTGAAGGCCAAGCCCGGTTTAAAACCGATTTCAAAACCAGTCTCCGAATCGAAACCTTTGTGTTTCCCGGTAGAGATACCAAATCCACCATCGACCAACAGCCCTATGATACCTTGGTTGAAGAAGGTCCAACGAGCATAAGGAGCAATGTAAAACGAATTGTAGTTGTCCATGTGTGTATAGCCGATAGATCCGGCAACGGTCCACGCATCGTTAAACGCATAGCCAAACTCGGGGGCAATACGGAATGTCGTGTTTTCGGTATCACCGTCGTAAGTCAAACCAAACTGGCCACCCACAAAAAATTGTGCATTGGCTGTCAACATGCCAAACACAAGCACTAAGGTTAAAACTAATTTTTTCATTTTACGTGTTTTTTAGTTTAAATTGTAAGAACAAATATAAGAATTTGTTTCCAACAATCCTATTTTTAACCTCTCTTTTTTCACAGAGCTGTTAAAATAGATAAACCGCAGAGTCAAATCGATACGGTTCCTGCCGACCGATATGCCGGATGCGCTACTGCTTTGTCAGTTCAAATCCCATCAACACGCCATCGTATTCCGACAACAGGTTACTGATGGTCTGCAGTGTAGAGCTCTGTGTCTTCGAGGCAATCGAAACCAGCACATCGACCAGTTTGTCGACATTGAAAAGTATCTCCATCGTATTGCCGCTCTTGGTAATATCGGCATCCATTACCATCACCGGGATATGCCCGCCTACCAGCGTAAAGGTCACCACAAACTTGCCGCTCGGCTCATCCTTCACGATATAGCCGTTCAGTTTGGCACTGCCGTAGTTCATCACCATAGTCGTATCGGCAAACGAGAAGGAGACGCGCGACGAGGTAATGCCGGCCTTCTCGTAATAGGTAGCCAGTTTGTCTTTCAGGCTCGAAGCTACTACCTCGCCTCCGGCCGACTTCAACAGATCGTCGCTCTCAAACTTGCAGGCCGGAGCCGAATAACGCCACGTACCGGCCAAATCGGCTACCGTGAGTGTAGCATCTTTGTCGGTCAGTGCACCTACCACTTTGTTGACCGTCGACGAATTTAACAAATCGCCCAGCGAAAATTGCGCGTGGGCACTGCTCCCGAATAAACATAGCCCGCACAGGGCCAAAATCCATCTTTTCATAATCCAATCCTATTTTCTGTTATTTGTTTCTTTTATATGGTATTACTTCTGCAAATATACAATTTTATCGGGAAATATGAACCGTGTGCCCTACACCTTCTCGAGGCGAAAGGGTGTGAGCAGATAGTCTCCTCGTCTCTTTTTTTCTATAAAAAAGCATCGGCTTTGAACCAAAATCGGCAAACGATGTTATTATAGACAGAAAGGGCGCCCGGGAGGGAGGTTCTCCACAACGTAACGGTAAAAGGAGGAGCAGCCATTGCGAGTGGACGAATATCGCTCCAGCCCCTTTCACTACCAAAAAGGCAGACATCCGTCCCGGGATAGGACGCATGTCTGCCTTACCTTTTTTTACACTTCTGCTATCGACAAAAAACTCAATGCAAGGGGCGACCTATGCTGCGATAGACAAAACCCAACTCCTTCATCTCGGCCGGGTCGTAAATATTACGACCGTCGAATATGACGGGCGACTTCATGGCACGAAGCACGGCAGTCCAGTCGGGCATGCGGAACTCTTTCCACTCGGTAACGATAAGCAAGGCGTCGACGTCGGCTACCGCCCCGTAAATATTTTCGGCATACTCTACCCGGTCGCCTATGCGACGACGGCACTCGGGCATGGCTACCGGGTCGTACACCCGCACGCTGGCCCCGGCGGCACACAACCTATCGATCAGAATCAGGGCCGGAGCCTCGCGCATGTCGTCGGTCTCGGGTTTGAACGAGAGCCCCCACACGGCAAACTTGCGGCCCGCCAGATCGCCCCCGAAGTAGTCGTGCAACCGATGGTAGAGCAGCTCCTTCTGCGACTCGTTCACCCGCTCCACGGCCTCCAGTATCTGCATGTGGCAGCCATTCTCTTCGGCGGTCCTGATGAGAGCCTTCACATCCTTGGGGAAACACGAGCCCCCGTAGCCACACCCGGCATAGAGGAAACGGCTGCCTATGCGATCGTCAGCACCGATGCCTTTGCGCACCGCAACCACATCGGCACCCACTTCATCGCACAACAAGGCAATTTCGTTCATGAAGCTGATACGGGTTGCCAGCATGGCATTGGCAGCATACTTAATCATCTCGGCCGAAGGTATATCGGTGATGATAATGCGGTATTTGTTAATCATAAACGGCTTGTAGAGCTTCTGCATCAAAGCTTCGGCCCGTTTGCTCTCCACGCCTACGACTACACGGTCGGGGCGCATGAAGTCGGCAATGGCACTCCCCTCCTTGAGGAACTCGGGGTTCGAAGCCACATCGAACTCAATCGACACGCCCCGCTTGTCGAGCTCGCTCTGGATGGCCGCCTTCACCTTGCGGGCCGTACCCACCGGCACGGTGCTCTTGGTAACCACCACCAGATAGTCGTTCATGTAGCGACCCACGGTGTGGGCCACGTCGAGCACATAGTGCAAGTCGGCCGAACCGTCTTCGTCGGGCGGCGTGCCCACAGCACTGAAGAGAATCTCTACCCCGTCGAGACAAGTCGACAAATCGGTGGTAAAGCGCAACCGCCCCGCCTTCATATTGCGGAGAACCATCTCGTCGAGTCCAGGTTCATAAATGGGAATATCGCCCCGCTCGATGCGGGCTATCTTCTCGGCGTCGATGTCTACACACACCACATCGACACCGATTTCGGCAAAACATGTTCCGGTAACGAGGCCTACATAGCCTGTACCTACTACCGCTATTTTCATATATATCTTTTTTTGTACCGTAAAAAATACGAAAAGACGAGAGCAGAAAGAGGCGTAAACCCTCGGTTTTCAGCCTTTGAACAATCCCCGCCCTATCTTCGTGGGGTAAAGATAGTGACATTTTTCGAGCTATGCGCTCTTTTCTGTCGATTTCGTCGAGAAAAGAGCTCCAAAACGCACTCCACTCGAGCCAAGAGACACACAAAAAGCATTCATTTCAAGGTCATTACTTCTCCTATTTACACCACGAAAGCTAACAAAAACCTCGGTTCGGCTGTTCTATCTACAAAATTTTTACTATCTTTGAGCCGATTTTCGACTTATACTCAAAGTGTATGAGGGCGATTCCTAGGGACTCCCCACGCACTTAATCCATCTGCGAATAGACGGAAATTAAAAAAGAGAAACATGAATGTAAAGAATCTTTTCTTATGTGGCGCAACCGTGCTATTGTTAGTATCTTGCGCAAACGAGGAGAATCAGGTCGATTCGGGATACGGTTCCATAAACGTAAAAGTTTCAGCCGATTACCAAGTAGTACCTGTCACTCGCTCGACCACCGAAATTACCGAAACCACCAATCCCGATGTCAGTGAATTTGCCTTAAAGTTGGTATCTGCCGACGGCAGTTTTTCCCGCGCCTGGGACAGTCTGGCCGACTTCGACCCGGCCGAAAAAATTCCCGTAGGCACCTACACCATGAGCGCCTACTACGGCAACCTCGAGGAGGAGGGGTTCGACAAGCCCTACTACCTGGGGCAGTCCGACGTAGCCGTACGCTATCGCGAGAATACGCCGGTCGAGATACTCTGCACCCTGGCCAACGTGAAGGTGACGGTCGAATACTCCGATGCCTTCAAGAAATACTTTGCCGACTATGCCACCACCATACATGCGGCCGAGGGTGACTATATAAAATTTGAGAAAGAGGAGACCCGTGCCGCCTATGTGAAACCCGGCAAGATAACCATACAGACCTATCTGAAGAAACAAAACGGCATCGAGTCGACCTTCGAACCGGCCGCCATCGAGAATGCGCAACCGCGTCAGCACTACCGCATCAAACTCGATATTGCCGACAATGCCGCGGGCGAAGCTCAACTCAGCATCAGCTTTGACGAAACAACCGAGACACAGCCTATCGCCATCGACATCTCCGACGAGGTGATGGTAGCCCCGGCCCCCTCGTTCCTCCCGGCCGGATTCGAGCCGGGCACGCCCCTCGAAGTGAAAGAGAACAGCTACCCCGACAACCGGCAGGCAAATATCTCGCTCACAGCCAAGGCCGGCCTCTCCGCCTGCACACTCACCACCTCGTCGGCCTGCCTCGAAAGCGAAGGGTGGCCCCGCGAAATAGACCTGGTGAACCTGAGCAGCGAAAACCGCGCCCTGCTCTCCCGTCTGGGACTGAAGTTGAAAGGCTTTACCGAGATGGGCAGCAAGATGGGATTCATCGACTTTGCCGAACTTTTTGCCCACCTGCATACCCTCGACGGGAGCGATATGCACACCTTCACCCTCTCGGCCAAAGACATGTATGGCAAGGTGAGCGAATCGCCCATCACCTTGTCGGTCAAGAGCATACCCATCACCTTTGCCTTGCAGACCCCCGAACCGGTATTCGTGGGCAGCAAATCGGTTACGATTCCCGTCGAGTTCGATGGAGCCTACATCGACCAGGTGAAATTCAGCTACCTCAACGCCGAAGGTGCGAAGGTAAACAGCAACTCGACCGTGGTCTCGAGCGAAGGCAACCTCTACCAGATAAAGATTTCGATCGAAGCTACCGACAAGCCCGTCGTAGTCGAGGGCTCGTATGCCAACGGAGCCAAGACCTCGACCATCTCGATACCGGTCAAGACCCCGGCCTTCACCATCACCGCCGAGGAGTATGACATCTGGGCCCGCCGCGCCACCGTCAAACTCACTGCCGAAGATTCGCAGTATCAAGAGGCCGTAGACCGCTATGCCGTGCTCTTTGCCAACAGTACCGGCCAGTGGGAAACCGTCGCCTCGACCTTGAGCCAGGGCCGCCGCGTCATCACCGGCCTCAACCCCGACACCCGCTACCAGTTGCGAGGTTCGTGCAACAGCGGCCAGGACAATGTCAATTACAGCGGCGATCTCACTCTGCGCACCGAGTCGGCAGCCGCCGTGCCCAACGGCGACTTCGAAGAGATAGCCCAAACCATCTCGGTAACCGATATGAACCAGGGCGGCAAATACTCGGTATGGCCGGTCAACTATCAGAATACCTGCAGCTTCACCATACATGAGCCTACGGGTTGGGCCAGTGTCAACGCCAAGACCTGCAACCTCTCGGCTGCCAACCAGAACTCGTGGTTTGTCATTCCCTCGACCTACAATACCACCCTCACCTGGGATGCCTACCGCAGTTTCGGCATGAACACCGTGACGCCCGACCTCTATCGCGACCTCACGGCCCAGAGCGGGAACAACGCCATGGTGGTGCGCAACGTAGCCTGGGACGAAAACGGAACCACTCCCGGGACCTCGGGCGGTGCCTTCAATACCACCTACTACAACACCAACGTGCCCAACATAGCCAACCGCTCGGCCGGCAAGCTGTTTCTGGGCAGCTACTCCTACTCGGGTGGCAGCGAAACCTACACCGAAGGGGTGAGCTTCGCCTCGCGCCCCTCGGCCTTGAAAGGGTGGTACAAATATGCCAACGACGGCAACGACCCCACCGAAACGGGCGTAGTGACCGTGACCCTGCTCAACGGGCAGAAGGTGATTGCCACCGGCACGGCTCGTCTCTCGGCCGCTGCCGACTACACCGAGTTCTCGGTGCCCGTCACCTATTCGGTAACCAATCAGAAGGCTACCACGCTGCGCATCATGATTACCTCGTCGAACCACGCCTCTTACAACCAGAGCGAAGAGAGTGCGGCCATAAAGACTTCGGTCTCGAACGGCCAGTACGAATCGGCCTCGCGAGGTGCAACCCTTACCATCGACAACTTAACTTTCACCTATGAATAAGATAAAGCATAACCCTATGAGAAATATATTAGGCATCTCTCTGGCCGTAGTTCTGGCCGTGGCCGCCTCCTCATGCGACCGGGAGAAATTCACCTACGACCTGGGTATAGAAACCCCGTCGGGAAAAACCGGGACACTCGACCTCTCGACCTTCGGAGCCATACCCAACAACGACACACAAGTGATAGAAAAAGCACCGGTGAGCCGGGCCGTCGATACGGGCGACTTCACCGTGCAAATATACCCCTCGCAGGGAACCGACACCCTCGAATGGAAATATAGCGAGATGCCCGAGATTGTCACCCTCAACGTGGGCGACTACAACGTGGCCGTATTCTCGCACCGCGTGCAGCCGGCCGAATGGGAACACCCCTACTACTATGCCGACAAGGCCTTCACCATCGAAGAGAACCGGGTGACCCAACTCGACACGGTAGTGTGCACGCTGCAAAACATCAAGGTGACGGTAACCTACTCCGAAGACCTGAAATCGTTCATGGGCGACGACTGCAAGGTGACGGTCGACATCGGCTCCGGCTCGCTCGACTTCTCGCAGACCGAAACCCGCGCCGGATACTTCCGCTCCGACGGTGAGAGCAACCTGCTCATCGCCACCTTCACCGGCACCATCGACGGGTATGAAGAGGTGAACCGCATCCAAGTCGACAACGTCAAGGCCGGCGACTGGCGCAAGATTCACTACGACATCAAGCGACCCGAACCGGGCAGCGAGACGGGCGGCGTAACTCCCTCGGTGACCCTCGACGCCTCGTGCGAGACCATTGACCACGAGGGCAACGTGACCATCGAAGAGGAGATTATCCCCGACCCCAATCCCGTAGACCCGGGCACCGACCCCGATCCTGACCCCGAACCCACACCGGGCGAGGCTCCCCAAATTACGAGTGAAACCATACAACTGGGTACCCCTGTCACTATCACCGAAGGGTTGAAAGTGGTGGTCGACATCACCAGCAGCGACCCGGCCGGTCTCACGGGACTCACCGTCGACATCGATTCGCCCACACTTACTCCCGAGGAGCTCTCGAGCATGGGCCTCTCGGCGCACCTCGACCTGGTGAACCCGGGCAACCTGAAAGAGCCCATCGAAGAACTGGGATTCCCCACCGAAGGCAATGTGCTGAACCAAGCGAAAGTAACCTTCGACATCAGCGACTTCATGCCGCTGCTCGGTCTGCTGGGTGCCGGTACACACAACTTCATCATCAAGGCGACCGATGCACAAGGCACCACAACCGAATCGTTAATCCTTGTAACCGAATGATATGAGATACAATATAAAGAGATATTTGGCTGGTACGCTCCTCTTCCTGCTCCTCTTTACCGCCTGTAAAGAGGAGGATATGGCACTGGGCGAAGGCTCGGTGCGACTGAGCGTGCGTGTCTCGGACGACGTGGCCGTTGTCACGCGGTCGGTCGACGCAGGCATCTACAACTCCATGCAAACGCGCATTTACAGCAGCAAAGGACTCGTCCGCTACTACGATGCCACGACACCTATCCCCGAAACCCTCAACCTCGCCAGCGGTCAATACCATGTGTTCGTACTGGCCGGCGACTCGGTGCCTGCGGCATTCAACACCCCCTACTACACGGGCTCGACCGACTTCGACGTGCGAAGCGGCGAAATCACCACGGCCAGCGTCACCTGCACCGTGGCCAACACCCTGGCTACCGTAGCCTTCGACGAGGGGTTGAACGAGGTGGTGACCGACTGCAAGGTCAAGATATTTACCACCAACGGCGAACTCTACTTTACCGAAGCTACCGCCGACTCGGTAGGCTACTACCTCTTCAACGGCAAGGAGCGTGACCTGGCCTGGAGCTTCGAAGGCAAGAAGACCGACGGCAGCAGCTACACCCTGTCGGGTGTGGTCGAAGATGTGCTGCCGGCCACCAAATATGCCTTCTCCTTCAGCTACAACGCCGAGAGTGCAGCTACGGGCGGTACTTTCCTCGACGTGAAGGTAAACGAGTCGACGGTCGACTCGACCCACAACGTGGTCATCACACAGCGGCCGCAAATTGTCGGCGACAAGTTCGACCTGACCGAGACGCTCTACTACGAGACCAACGGCGGCAGCCAAACAGCCGTATGGGTCAATGCCGCTACCCGGCTGCAACGGGTATGGTTTTCGTGCGACAAACTCACCGCTCTGGGATTCCCCACCGACTCAATCGATTTCCTGGCAGCCGACGGCTCGCCGGCTACCGAATTCGAATCGCGGGGCATCTCGTGCAAGCACACCTATCAGGAGGAGAAGGACCTCTCCAACGCCAAGATTACCCTCTCGGAGAGTTTCGTCAAGTCACTCCCGAGCGACGAATATACCTTCACCATCAAGGCCCTCGATGCTGCCGGCAAGGACAATACCGCCACTCTGTCGATTATCGTGTCGGATGCCATCGTCGTGACCGTCGACCCCGAACGGGCCGACATCTGGGCATGCCGGGCTACCCTGCGAGGCAACGTGGTGAAAGAGACTGCCGAGCCGCTCACCTTCCAGTACCGCCGGACAGGGACCAAAGACTGGACATCGGTGGCCGCCAACCGTTCGGGCTCGGCCCTGTCGGCCGAGGTAACCGGCCTTACACCGGGTACGACCTATGAATACCAGGCTGTCGCCGGGGCACAAGCATCGGTCAAGACTGCCACCTTTACCACCGAAATGGCTACTCCCCTACCCAACAGCAGTTTCGAGAACTGGCAAACCCTCTCGAAGGTCATGGTATTATACGGGCCCAATGAAGAGATGTTCTGGGACAGCGGAAACCACGGGTCGGCTACCCTGAATGTAAATGTAACCACTCCCGACGAGACCTACAAAAACAGCGGTAAATATTCGGTGAAACTGAAATCGCAATTTGTAAGTTTCCTGGGCATAGGCAAATTTGCAGCCGGCAATCTCTTTGCCGGGCAATATGTGGGAACCGACGGAACCAACGGCATCCTCGATTTCGGGCGCCCCTTTACCTCACGTCCGGCCAAGCTGAAAGGCCATATCAAGTACACCCCGGGAAGCGTCGACTACTCCGAGACCAACGATTTGCCCAAAGGCTCGACCGACATCGGCAACATCTATATCGCAGTCGGCGACTGGGATGCCCCGGTGCGCATCACCACCAAAGACAAGAAACTCTTCGACAAGAACGACGAGAAGATTATCGCCTACGGCGAATGGGACCTCACCGGCGAGACCCAAGGAACCGACGGCGGCCTGCTCGAATTTGAAATACCGCTCGATTACCGTTCGCTCAACCGTATACCCAGCTATATCGTGCTCGTGGCCTCGGCCAGCAAATATGGCGACTACTTCACCGGAAGTACCGGCAGCACCATGTGGATCGACGACTTAGAATTGATTTATGAATAAACTTATCTATCCCATACTCGCGCTGTTCCTGTTGATTCCCGGCCTCTCGCGGGCCGAGGAATTCGACCGGGGCATCGTGCTGAACACCTTCATACCCAAGGGACAATGGGTTGTGGGCAACTCGATCTCCTACTCGGAGTACAGCAACAACAACTACCAGTTCCTCGTCATCGAGAACATCGACGGCATAGGCTACAACTTCAAGATAAGCCCCATGCTTTGCTACATTGTCAAGGACAACCTGGGCCTGGGCGGCCGCTTTGCCTACGAGCGCAGCCTCACCAAGCTCAACAGCGCCTCGATACAACTGGGCGACGACCTCAACTTCGATGTCAACAACGTCTACAGCCTCAGCCACACCTACTCGGGCATGGCCATCATGCGCAACTACATCAGCATAGGCAACAGCAACCGGTTCGGCCTCTTCAACGAACTGCAGCTCAACCTGGGCGGTGGCGAGTCGAAGATGGTAAACGGCTCGGGCGACGCGCTCACCGGCACCTACGAGCGGTCGTTCAACTTCAAGATTGGCATCGCACCGGGGCTCATGGCCTTTATCAACGACTACACCGCCATCGAGGTGAATGTGGGTGTGCTGGGTTTCAATTACAGCCACGTGACCCAAACGACCGACCAGGTCTACACCGGTAAACGGTCGCAAAACCTGGCCAACTTCAAAGTAAACATCTTCTCTCTGGGATTAGGTATCGCTTTTTATTTATGAAAAACTGGAAATACATACTCATCGCCATAGGCTTCATGCTCCCCGGTCAATCGCTGCTCCACGCTCAAGAGCTCGACTCGACGGCCGTAGCCTACCCCGTGCAACAAGAGGTACCTGCCGCCTCGCTTGTCGCCGCAACGACGCCGACCGAACCCGATACCATCGTGGAAAAACGCGGGTTCAATCGCAAAAAGTACAAACGCGGACTGAAAAACTACCTCTTCATACCCAAGAAGCAGTGGATTATGGGTCTCACCCTCTCGCACGGCGAGTTTGACAGCAAAGACAACAACCTGCTGATTTTTGTCAAGGATTTCAACTTCAAGGGCAACATCACCACGCTCAACCCCTTTATCGGATACTTCATCAAAGACAACGAGTGTATCGGTATCAAACTGGGATACAGTCACCTGAGCGCCAACCTCGACAACCTCAGCATCGACATCGACGAGGATATGCAGTTCAACCTGAGCGACATGCGCTATCTGGGCGAGACCTTCTCGGCCTCGATATTCCACCGGGCCTACATCGGTATCGACCGCAACAAGCGGTTCGGCTTCTTCAACGAAACCGAGCTGGCCTTCTCGAGCGGCTCCAACCGTTTCGTGCGGGGTACCGACGAAAACCTGCGCAACACCAAAACGACCACTTCGGAAATCAAACTGGGGTTGAACCCGGGCTTCTGCGTGTTCATCATGAACAACATCAGCACCAGCGTCTCCTTCGGGGTAGCCGGTCTGCGCTACGGCACCATCAAACAGACCACCAACAACGTAGAGACGGGTAGCCGACGCTCGAGCGGGGCCGACTTCAAGCTCAACCTCTTCAACATCAACATAGGCATGTGCCTGCACATATAGAATGAAAGTCATGCGAAAAAAGATAAGCTACATAATCCCGTTGTTCTGCGCGTTGCTATTGGCATCGTGCATCCAGAACGACATCCCCTACCCCCGCATCAAGGCTCAGATTCTTGCCATTTCCGCCCAAGGTCAGGTGGGTGCGGCTACCATCGACAACGCCACCCAGACCGTACGGATAGAATTGGCCGACACCGTAGACATGCGGCGGGTACGCATCGAGTCGCTCTCCGTAACCGAAGGAGCCACATCCACCCTGCCGGCCGACTCGACCATCGACCTCACTCACGACTATTCGATTACCCTCTCCATTTACCAGGACTACACCTGGACCATACAGGCGGCCCAAAACATCGCGCGCGCCTTCAGCGTCGAGGGGCAAATCGGTGCCCCGGTATTCGACGCCTACAATCACCGGGCTGTCGCCTATGTAAACAAGGATGCCGACCTCTCGAAAATCCACATCACCGAACTGGTGCTGGGTCCCGAGGGGATTACCACCTACTCGCCCCAAATCGAGAATATCTCCGACTTCTCGCTGGGATACCAAAAGGTAATCATCACCTACCACGACATCATGGAAGAGTGGACTCTCTACGTCGTACCCACCGAGAGCGAAGTGTCGACCGACAGGGTCGATGCCTGGACCAATGTAGCCTGGCTGCATGGCAGCGGAAAGGAGGGGGCTCAGAACGGATTCGAAATCAAAGAGGCTACCGCCGAAACCTGGGAACAGGTACCCGACTCCTATATCACCCACGACAAAGGCTCGTTCACGGCCCGCATGATTCACCTCAAGGCCAACACCACCTATGTGTGCCGCGCCGTATCGGGCGACCTCACGGGCAACGAGGTGACCTTCACCACCGGCTCGGCAGCCGAACTGCCCAACGGCAGTTTCGACTACTGGAACCTGGACGGCAAGGTATGGAACCCCTGGCCCGAGGGTAGCGAGAACTTCTGGGATACCGGCAACAAGGGGGCAACAACACTCGGCGACAGCAACACCCAGCCCACCGACGACGCCTGGTCGGGTACCGGGCAAGCGGCCAAACTGGCCACCAAATTCGTGGGTATCGGCTCGCTGGGCAAACTGGCAGCCGGCAACATGTACGTGGGCAACTACCTGCGTACCGACGGCTCCAACGGTGTGCTCAACTTCGGCAAACCCTTCACCCAGCGGCCCACTCGTCTGAAGGGATACTTCAAGTACACCACGGTGCCCATCAACAAGACCAACAGCGACCTGACCGCCCTCATGGGACAACCCGACACCTGCCAGATATACATCGCCCTGGGCGACTGGAGCGACCCGGTAGAGATTCGCACCAAACCCAGCGACCGCAAGGTGTTCGACAAGAACGACCCGCACGTGATTGCCTATGCCGAGATTTCATCGGGAGAGTCGGTTCCGGAATATACCCCCTTCACCCTCGAACTCGAGTACCGCGATACCTCACGCATCCCCTCCTACATCATTGTGGTAGCTTCGGCCAGCAAATACGGCGACTACTTCACGGGTGGCGACGGCAGCGTGCTCTTCATCGACGACTTCTCGCTCGAATACGACTATTGACACCTCGCCCGGCCATCGGGCCCACACCATACACCGAGGCCCTGCCCCACTCTGCTACAAGCAGGAGGCAGGGCCTCGGTGTTTCGTCTCCATATCCTCCGCATGAACCTCGGGTCATAAACCGCCCGCACGACAACCTCCAAACCTTTTCCTCTAAAAACAGACTTCCCCCAAAAAACAGACAAAGAGCTGCCCCCGATTACCGGGAACAGCTCTTCGTCGATCATATAAATGACGCCTCTCTCTTCAAAAAAATTCATTCAACGTCGGTTCTGAACCGGGCCATACACTCACCCGGCATACCGCCGCCTCTATCGCTTGCCCTTGCCTTTGGCCTTGGCCGGTGCATACTTGATGGGGAGTCGCGGACGCTGCATGGCCCGTACCACCAGCCACACCCCGCCAATAACAAACGGGATGCTGAGCCACTGCCCCATGTTCAACGACATCGAAGCCTCGAAGGCCACCTGGTCGTTCTTGATAAACTCGATCAGGAATCGCGACAGGAAGGTACCGATGAGGAAGGTACCGAAGATGAGCCCCTCGCGCTCCTCGGCATTGCGACGCCAATACATGTAGAGCAACAGCCCGAAGAGCAGCAGATAGCACAGGGCCTCGTAAATCTGTGTCGGATGCGACGGAGCCGAAAATACGGGAGGCGCACCGGCCATCCACTCCGGCAGATTCTCGATGAAGCGGAAGCCCCACGGCAGCGAAGTCTCGTGCCCGTAAATCTCGTGATTCATCAGGTTGCCCGTGCGGATAAAGGCCGCCACCAGAGCCACCGGCACCACCAGACGGTCGAGCGTAAAGAGCATGCTGCGATGCGTCACCCGACGCGAGTAAATCCAGATGGCTATGAGAATACCGATTGCACCGCCATGACTGGCCAAGCCGCCTTTCCAGATTTTCAGAATCTCGATCGGGTGCTGCGAATAGAGGTCCCATTCATAAAACAGGCAATGCCCCAACCGCGCCCCGATGACCATAGCCACCACCACATAGATAAAGAGCGAATCGAGCCACTTCACATTCAACTGCTCGTGGCGATACATGCGGTCCATCAGGCTATACCCTACGATGAAACCAATCGCGAAAAAGAGCCCGTACCAACGAAGCTGAATAACCCCGTCGAACAGTGCCGGGTTGGCAGTCCAAGTGATAAAATCAGTAATCATAACCTTCGTAAAAAACAATGCCCTGCCCGTGCAAACACACAGACAGGGACAAAGATACATATTTGTCGGCGAAAACGGGAATCTTCCGCCCCGATTCTTTCGTCACATCATACCAACCGGCGCACCAGCTCGTCGCGGTCGCCATAGAGCAAATCGATCATCGGTATCTCGATAAGCGTGTAGCAACCAGGGCGCTGCAACATGGCAGCACGGGCCGTACCCACCAGAATCTGCGCCGTCAGGGCCGGGTTATTGATGCTCATGTCGAACTCGAAACGCTGGTTCTGCGTCTTGCCCGAAACACCCTTGCGCACCATGTTCACACCGTGGCCCATATCCTTGAGGGCATCGACACTCTCGACCTGCATCACGTGCGTCTCGTCGTGAGCAAAGTAGTCGTCGCTCTTGATGGCACGGGCCACCTCGTCAAACTGGTAACCCTCCTCGAGTTCGATGTAGACCATGCGGCGATGTATGCCCGTACCCAGGGGGATAGTCATCGACAGGGCAGCCTTCACGCCGGCAATCGCCTTCACGGCCACCGTGTGACCCATGCTCATGCCGGGGCCGAAGTTGGTATAGGTAACCCCCTTGGGCGCGCAAGCCTCCATGAGGGCACGCACCACCGAGTCGGTACCCGGGTCCCAGCCGGCCGAAATGATGGCCACCGAGTTGTGCGCCTTGGCCTGGGCGTCGAGCGTCTTGCGCAAGTCGCCTATCTGGGTGTGAATATCGAAACTGTCGACCGTGCGGATACCCTTCTCGAGAGCCTTCAGGGCATAATGCTCCACCTCGCGGGTAGGCGTGCAGAGGATAGCCACATCCACCCCCTCCAGTTCGTCGAGCGACGTCACCACCCGATAGTCGGCCAACTCCCGAGGAATATCGGTTACCCGACGACGTACCACACCCGCAATCTCAAAGTCGGGTGCCACCTGCAAGGCCTCCAATACAAAGTGGCCTATATTGCCATAACCTACTATGGCAGCTCTGATTTTCTTCATATCTCGTTCTTTTTTTAATTTTCGAGGCGTAAAGATACAAAAAAATCGCCAAATACAATTCTTGGAATCACTTTCCAATCCCCAGTCTACGGCACAATTCAGTGACTATCCGACCACATTTCGCACTGCTCCATAATGGTATTCAAGGCATCCTCCTGCCCTTCGGGCGGATAGTGGTACTTGCGCAACAGCCGCTTCACGAGCCGCCGCATACCGGCCCGGGCGCTCTCCTTCAGGTTCCAGTCGATGGTCCTGTTGCGTCGCAGGGCCTCGGTCAGTTCCTGGGTCATCTGGCGCAGTTCGTCGTTCGAGTAGAAATCGCGCACCGCCTCGGGTTTGGTCAAGGCATCGTAAAAGGCCATCTCCTCCGACGTCAGGTTCAACACCTCGCCCACCTTTTCGCCGTCGACAATCGAGTGTGCCAAATTTTTCAACTCCTCGATTACCTCTTCGTTGGTCAACTGCCCCTTCAAATAGTTGCTCATAACCCGGGCAAGAATCTCCGAAAACTTGGCCGCCCGCACCGTATTGGTCCGGCGATAGAGCTGCACCTGCTCGGCAATGAGCTTGCGCAACAGCTCCACAGCCAGGTTCTTCTCCTTCATGCGGCCTATCTCTTCGAGAAATTTGGGGTCGAACAGCGAGAAGCCCTCCTGCACATCCGAGAAGAGGTTGATGACCCCCTCGCTCTGGATACTCTGCTTGAGCAGTTCGTTGATGCGCGCATTTATTTCGCGGAACGAAATCTTGCCCTTCCCCTCGACCCGAGTCAAAAGCGTACGTACAGCCTCGAAGTAGGCCGCCTCGAGCCGCTGCTCGCGCGACAACAGACTCTGACACAGCGAGAGCGCCTGCCTGAGCAAAAGCGACTCCTTCACGTAGTGCTCCTTCACCTCGGCCCGCTCGGGGGCTTGCAGAAAATCGGCACCCCCGCTGATGGCCCGGGCCCGCTCCAGGTCCGACTCCTGGGCGAATCCCCCATAATCGAACCCGTGCAGCAAGTCGCGGCACACCTCCAGCTTCTGCAGAAATTCGGGATAGGCCGTCTTGGCAATATCGGGGTCGCCATAGTTGCGTCGGTCGCGCTGCGTATAGTCGTTCATCGCCTGCTTCAAGGCCGAGGCAATGCCCACGTAGTCGACCACCAGTCCGCCCTGCTTGTCGCCAAAGACCCGGTTCACCCGAGCGATAGCCTGCATCAGGTTATGCCCCGCCATCGGCTTGTACACATACATCGTCGAGAGCGACGGCACATCGAAACCTGTCAGCCACATATCCACCACAATCACAATCTTCAGCGGCCCGGCATCATCCTTGAAGCGCCGTTCCAACTCCTTCTTGTAGGCATCGTTGCCTATAATCTCGCGCCACTCCTCGGGGTCCTTGTTGCTCGAGGTCATCACCACGGCCAGCTTCTCACGCCACGCGGGGCGCATGGCCAGCAGCCGGCGGTAAATCTTCATCGCTATCGGGCGCGAATAGGCCACGATCATCGCCTTGCCCGTCTGCTCCCACTGGCGGAACTCCTCGTAGTGCTTCACCATATCCTCACACAGCGACGCCAGCGTTTCGTCGGCACCCAGTATCGAGTCGAGGCGGCCCAGTTCGCGTTTGCTCTTCTCGATGGCATACTCCTCGGCCTCCTCGGCCATGGCGTCATACTCGACATCGAGGCGACGCAGCGTCGCCTCGTCGAGCTTGAGGTTGATCACCCGACTTTCGTAGAAGACGGGACGCGTAGCGCCATCCTCCACCGCCTGGGTCATGTCATACACATCGATATAGTCGCCGAAAACCTCGCGGGTCGAACGGTCTTTCTGCGAAATCGGTGTCCCCGTAAAACCGATGTAGGTCGCATTGGGCAACGCATTGCGCACCAACCGGGCCGCACCGGTGCGCACCCGCCCCGTGCGCGGGTCGATGTGCTCTTCCAGGCCATACTGGCTGCGATGCGCCTCATCGACCATCACCACAATATTGCGCCGTTCCGAGAGGGGACCGTCGCCCTCCTCAAACTTCTGCATCGTCGAGAAGAAGATGCCATTGGCCTCGCGCCCGGCCAGCAACTCGCGCAGATGGGCGCGGCTCTCGGCCTGCACGGGCACCTGCCGCAAAAAGTCGCTGCACCGGGCAAACTGCCCGTAGAGCTGCCCGTCGAGGTCGTTGCGGTCGGTCAGCACCACAATCGTAGGCGAGGTCATGGCCCGCTGCAACCGCTTGGCAAAAAAGACCATCGACAGCGACTTACCGCTGCCCTGCGTGTGCCAGAACACCCCACCGCGGCCGTCGGTCTCGGCAGCTCGCAACGTCGACTCCACCGCCTTGCGCACGGCATAGAACTGGTGGTAGGCACTCAATATCTTTACCGGCCGCCCGTCCTTCTCCGAGCAGCAGATGAAACCGCCCAACAACTCGATCAGGCGGCTCTTCTCGAACATGCCCCTGAACAGCACGTCGAAGTTGGCATAGCGCCGGTCCTCTTCCGTACCGTCCACACTCTTCCACTCCATAAACCGGTCCTCGCCCGCCGTGATGGTGCCCGCCTTGGTGGTAGCCAGGTCGCTCATCACACAGAAAGCGTTGTAGACAAAGAGCGAGGGCACCTCCTGCATGTAGTTGCGCAGTTGGGCGTAAGCCTCCGACACGTCGGTCCCTTCGCGCGAAGGCGACTTCAGCTCGACCACCACCAGCGGCAGACCGTTTACGAAGACCACCACATCAGCCCTTCGCACCGACCGCTCCTCGACCGTCCACTGGTTGGCCACCGTAAAGCGGTTGTGCAGGGGCAGGTCATAGTCGACAAGCCGCACCAGAGCCGACCGCTGTTCGCGCCCGTCGTAGTAGTTGACCGCCACGCCATTCTGGAGCATGTCGGTAAAGCGGGCGTTCCTCTGCGCAAGCGACCCGCCCTCGTGGTTGCGGATGCGCGCAATGGCTTCGTCGATAGCCTGCTGCGGCAGCCCGGGGTTGAGCCGGGGCAGCATCTCGCCGAGTATATCGAGACAGAGCGGCTCGCTGTGGTCGCGCTCCACATCGGGGCCGTAGAGGTATTCATACCCGAGCAGGTCGCGGAATATCTCGAGTATCGCATTTTCAAAATGAGCTTCGGTAAAGGGCATATACTTATAAATTTCTCCAATTATGTTCTACATCAAGTAATGGAATTTGCTCAAGTAAATAATTTTGAGCATTTTGAGAGTACCTTTTATGTATTTGGCTATTTAGTCTTATTTCTTTATAAAATTCTGAATTATCTTGAATATGTAAGTGATTGATAACAATCAGTAATTTTTTTGTAGTAATATATGGGAACCTCTTTTGTATATTTCCCGTCATTGCTTTAAGCCCCAAAGAATAATAATCTAATTCATTAACTCTTTTAACAGCAACAACCGTTGCATTAGGACTATCTTTAACTAACGTAACTTCTACATCTGCCTTTTTGGCTATTTTCAACGATATAGAAGGACCTGTCCCCTCTTTACTAAGCTGAATGCCTGCAACACCTTTAAAAATTTCATTCCAACCAATGCCATCTCGTAATTTATTGGCAATAGTTCTAATCTCTTTATCAGAAGGTTGAGTATTTTTTTCACCAGAAATAACAGCATCTAAAATACATAAAGGCCGAATCTTTGAATAAGCTTCCTGTCCTTTTCTAGACCCTGGAGTTAATAATTTTTTTATTTCTCTAGTTTCAAAACGGAATAAAGCATCTATATCTAATGGGGCTAATGTTGCAATAGGAAGTACCCTCTGAGGTAGTCGTTCTGATAATTTTATATTGAATACATTACTAAGTATATCAGAGAATAATGTTACTCCAGATTGCATATGAACGTACAATTGCTGTTCTGATATCTGTAAAATATAATGTTGTGCAGCATCTCTTAACCCATTTATTGCTTGTGCAACCAAAGCCTGTTCTTCAGTTAAAAATTTTATATTCCCATTAGAAACAGCTATTCGTAAACATGCGTCAAAGCCAATTGTATTTTTATTATTTTTATCGCGTATTTTCCCATTGCGATGTACAATTGCAGCTTTTAATATCATCTCAAAACTATGGTCCAATAGAATTAAAGCTCCAGTCTGTCTACATTGCTCTTGTGGTCTATTAAATAACTCAATACTCAATATTAAAGATTCTATTGCTTTTTCAAGCAACATCTTAACTTCCTTTTTCATAATACCCTATATTTTTATTTCTCCCTTCATTAACTTCGGCAGCAGGATGTCGCGAAGGGTAGAAAGACAGTTACTTTCTATTTGATTATTCTGAATTTGCAAAAACAATGGCGATACAATAGCATCATAAACTTCAAAAACCTTTTTGTCTGGAATATCTATCTTCATTTGATATAAAATATCTGTTGTCATACTTGGAACAGCAGATCCTGCGTTCATTGCTGAAAGGTTCTTAGACTTAAGAAAGAAATAGACATATTTTGCAATATGGTCATATTTCATTACCGAATAAAACATAGTATCAACAGACCAAAAAGGAGTATTAAGATAAATTATATTATTTAACGACCCTTTTCGAGGTATAAGCACTGTTTCATTTTCGTATATAGGAGTATCCACGTAACGCATAATTCCTCCCGATCCGTAAACAGGAATATTGCCATCTTTTAAATTTTTATGGTCTTTCCCATATTTTATCTCAATAAGGTCTTTTAATATGCCCTTTTGGGTAGGACTTGTTCGACTAATATTATTAAAGAGGGCTTGTGCCTGCTCCTCCAGATTCGCATTGATGCGGCGATTCAATTCTATTTTATCGTCAAGAGATTTTAATATTTCAACAATTCGATCTTGTAAATTTCTTGGAGGAAGCGTTATCGGCATTGCTCCAAAGACTTTGGCATTGATATTACCTCGTGTTCCTCCTGTATCGAAAGACCGAACCCAATCGTAATATGGTTGCGAATGTGTATAGTATTTCAATATTCGAGGATTCACTTTATCACTATCCAAAGAAAACTTAATAAGGAAACCAGCATACACTAATTCTCCATCTGTTCCATCATAAAAATATGTTCTGCCAGTACTATTCCCTGTTCGAGCAAAAACAATATCATTCTCTTTAAGCAAATAATTCCCTGCATGTTTATCATCTACAGACATCAATCCTCCATAATTCAAAGTACCATCATCATTTATATCTGTTATTCGCAAATATGTATATTTACTCGCATCAAATAAAACTGCAGGAGCAGCTATACCATAAGAGCCTTTTGCCGTACAGAGTTCTTCAAGCTTATATGTTTTCCACTCACTCATCGGTTACGAATTAAAAATGTATTGATGTGTATTTTTTAATTCTCGTTCACATTGATTCATGGAGGCTTCGTCTGTAAATGCCACAGTTTGATATTCAATATTGTCAATGTGTTTTAAGACATATTCTCGTTTCTCAAGATTCTTGCGAAATCCACCCCCCCAAGGAGCAGGTAATAAAGAACACATTCTGTAAGCAGCATGTTTTCCTTTTCCAAACAAAACCAACTCTTTCGTATCTTTTCGGCGCAGATGATAAACACCATATCCAAAAGGAGCGTAGAGATATTCTCCTTCCTCCGGACGAGGAAATGGTCTCCATCTACTCCATTTATATTGAGACTTTATTACATTCTTCATAACCATTCACTCTATTTTAAACCCAATACTTTCCAATTGGCGGCGTATCTCGTCTTCCAGCGCGTGCGACCGGTCGAACAGTTGAGAGAGCTCGGTGGTCAGCCGCTCCATCTTTGCCTCGAAAGGTTCGCCGTCGTCCTCGGTGGGGGCTATGCCCACATAGCGACCGGGGGTGAGGATAAAGTCTTGCGCGGCAATCTCGTCGGTGGTGGCTATGGCACAGAATCCCGCCTCGGGCTGGAGCCGACCCTCGGCATAGGCCCAATAGGTATCGGCTATGCGCTGTATGTCGCCCCGGTGGTCGGGCTGGTCACTGTCGGTGAGTTCGCGCAGCTTGCGGGTAACCAGGGTGCCGAGGTTGCGGGCGTCGATAAAGAGGGTGTGGCCCGGCTGCGCCTTGGCCTTGTTGAAGAACCAGATGGAGACGGGTATCTGCGTTGTGTAGAAGAGTTGCGAGGGCATGGCCACGATGCAGTCCACGAGATCGGCCTCGATGAGCCGGCGCCGTATATCGCCCTCGCCGCCGCTCTGGCTCGAGAGCGAACCGTTGGCCAGCACCACACCGGCCCGCCCCGTGGGGGCGAGGTGATGGATGATGTGCTGTATCCAGGCAAAGTTGGCGTTGCCGTTGGGCGGTGTGCCGTATCGCCAGCGCACGTCGTCGGCCAGCTTGTCGGCGCCCCAGTCGCTGAGGTTGAAGGGAGGATTGGCCAGCACGAAATCGGCCTTGAGCGTGGGGTGGCAGTCGTGAAAGAAGGTATCGGCACTGTGCGGCCCCAGGTCGGCCTCGATGCCCCGTATGGCGAGGTTCATCTGCGCCATCTTCCAGGTGGTGGGGTTGGAGTCTTGCCCGAAGACCGAGATGTTGTTGATGTTGCCGGCATGGCTCTCGACGAAGCGGGCCGACTGTACAAACATGCCGCCCGAGCCGCAACAGGGGTCGTAGACACGCCCGCGGAAGGGGCGGAGCACCTGCACGAGGGTCTTGACCACACAGGCCGGGGTGTAGAACTCGCCGGCCAGCTTGCCCTCGGCCTCGGCAAAGCGCGACAGGCAGTATTCGTAGGTGCGGCCGAGTATATCTTTCGAGTCGCCGTGCTCGTGCATGCGTATGTTGGTGAAGAGGTCGACCACATCGCCCAGGCGCCGCTTGTCGAGTTCGGGGCGTGCGAAGTTCTTGGGCAAGATGTCTTTGAGGCGCCGGTTCTCACGCTCGATGGCCCGCATGGCGTTGTCGATGACAGTGCCTATCGCTGGGGTGTGCGCCTGGGCGGCAATGGTTGCCCAGCGGGCCTCGGCGGGAACGTAGAAGATGTTCTCGGCCGTATACTCGTCTTTGTCCTCCTCGAAGCCCTCGCCTTCGTCGACGAGCTGCCGGTATTTGGTTTCGAACTTGTCGGATATGTATTTCAGGAAGATAAGGCCCAGAACTACCGACTTGTACTCCGACGCGTCGATATTGCCGCGCATCTTGTCGGCTGCCTTCCAAATCTCCTTCTCAAAGCCTATATCGGCTGTATTCATTGCTGCCATAGATACTCACAAATGGGATATTTGGAGTAAAGGTAACAACTTTTACAAAAAAAATACCATTTACGGGAGAAATTAGACGCCTCGTCCCAGATGAAACGGCTTTGCTCCCCCGCGGCATATGCCGCGGGCAAAATGCGATGCCACGGCCCTCACTCGTGCAGGCCCCGGCGGCGCAGGTAGTCGAGCAGGAAGGCGGGGCGGTCGGTCTGCAAGATGCGGCAGCCCAGCGAGTCGACAAGGCAGCCATACTCCCGGTCGGGTGCCGAAAGCGCACGGTCATCGTCGTGTCCGCCAGCGAGGGTGTCCCACAAGAGGTTGTACCAGATGAGCGACTTGCCTCGGAGCGAACGGGCCAGCTGACGGGGCAGCGGATTGTCGTCACGGGCATACAGCAGTTCGAATGCGGCCGGCTGCATGGCGCGGACAAACGCTTCTACCTGCTCCCGGGCTCCCGGTTTGTCGAGGTTGACCACCGGCATATAGATGACCCGGTCGAGGTATTTGCCGTAGAGGGCTCTGACTTCGGCGGCGGGACGGCTCCCCTTCATCACAATCTGGCGGGTGGTTCCTGTCTTTTCGAGCAGCTCGTACACCTGGTCGAAGTAGCGGTCGGCCTTGTCGAGGTTGATCATGACTTTTCCCCGGGCCAGCCGCAAGGCCTCCTCGAGGGTGGGTACCCGGTGACGGGTCCTGATGCCGCACCCGTTTTTCAGGTACAGGGTGCGTATCGAGTCGAGCGTCCACTCCCCTACCTTGCCTCTGCCGGTTGTGGTGCGGTCGAGCGTATCGTCGTGCATCAAAATCAACTTGCCGTCGCGGGTGCGCTGCAAATCGAGTTCGACCATGTCGACCCCCATATCGATGGCGCTCTGTATCGCCGCCAGGGAGTTCTCGGGGAAGTTGCGCCAGTCGGCCCGATGAGCAACCACGATTACCGACGACAGTTCGCGGTCCAACAACCGCTCCCGTATCTGTTCGGCCCGCTCTTGCGCCCAAGCCGACACGGCCAGCAGCCACAATGTGGCCACGGCCCATAACCTCAAATGTTTTACACTGTTGATTTTCATTATCTTACCTTTTTATGCCAATAAAAAAAGTTCCTCGATACGAGAAACTCACCCAATGATATGTTTTGAAAGATAGATAATGAAGTGGAGTATAGCGGACTCGAACCGCTCACCTCGACACTGCCAGTGTCGCGCTCTAGCCAGATGAGCTAATACCCCTTGAGCTGATTTGCGCTGCAAAGATAAGCGCTTTTTTCGAACCGTGCAAAGATATTTTCAACTTTTTTCTGCATTTAAAATCGAGCGCCTCATCTTCAAAGAGTTATATCCCGAAAAAAAAATAGACCATAGAAAAAAAGCGGAGCGAATGTAGTGAACATCCGCCCCGCTCGCAAGGAGATGAAATCTTTTACGTTTCTCTCTTATTCTTGCTTTTATGCTATTTTGTCACCGGGACAAAGGTGAAGTCGAACCGATAGGTGTCGAGCGGCAACCGGTAGGCGGGCAATATGCCGGGGCCACAGGTGGCGGTACCTACCCCGGTTTGGGCAGCATCGAGGTGAACGGTGACCGTACCGTCGGCATGCAGATCGTTTACGTGGGTGGCGGCATCGATGCAGGCATCGGTGTAGGGCGTGGCGCTGAACTGGAAGGGTGCATCGGCCGTGACTTTCCAGCCGTTACCGGCCTCGCTGCCGAAGGTTACCCAACGGGTATCGGTGCGGTTGCCGGTGGCCTGGGGCACTACATAGCAGTGGAACATCTCGTCGGGACTGGTCTCGTAAAGGGCTATCTTGCCGGCGAGGCGGTCGACGTAGGTCTCCATATCGCCCCGGCCCAGATAGGTTACCCGGCGGCAGTTCCCGGTCGGCATCCCGAAGGTGAGGCCCACGCGGGGCAACGACTTCACCACCGTGGTGTCGGGGGTGAATGTGGTGTGTACCGTCAACACGCCCTTACGGTCGAAGGCGTAGGTGAGTGTGCCCTCTCCTATCGATTGGCCCTGCGCATTGGTGAGGGCAATGGCCACCTCGCATCCGTTCTTGCCCGGCTCGATCGAGGTGACCCGCTGCGATACCGACGAGAGGCCGGCCTTCGCCCACAACTGGCCGCTGGTCTTGTCCTTCTTGTCGTTCTCGGTCAAGGGGCGGTAGAGCGAGAGCACCAGGGGCGAGGCTATCATCTCGGCGCCGTTGTAGCGATAGGAGGTCAGGGCGCCGGTCTCGGGCGATACGGTGGCCGATACCCGGTCGTTGCTCCAGGTGTAGCCGTCGCGTTTCAGCGACCGACCCGAAGGCAGATCGATTTTGGCCTCGTAGCGCGGATTGGCCTCGAGCACGAACTGGTCGTAGGCCACCTCGTCGGTCGTCTGGACAAAAGCCGTAGCGTGGTTGGGGGTCCAACTGAGGTTGAGGTAGGCCTCTCGGGCGTCGCGGGGCAGTGCCACACGACCCAAGGCGACATCGACCGTCTGATGCGGAGCGCAGGCAATCACCTGCTCGCCCCGGGCCACGACGGTACCGTTGTCGGCCGTCACGTTCCAGTGCAGGGTATAGGCGTCGAGGTCGGTAAAGTCGTGCCAGTTTTTCACCGTGACGGTGAGGTTGTCGGCATCGGTAAGGGTCGACTTGATGTATTGGTACACATGCTTGACGGCATGGAGATGGGGATGCGGTTCGCGGGCTGCGTTGACCAGACCGTTGCAGCAGAAGCTGCCGAACGAGGGTATCCCCTCGGGGCCGTAGTCGCCACCGTAGCTCCAGTACCAGCGGCCGTTGGCATCGACCTCGCGGAACGACTGGTCTACCCAGTCCCAGATGCAACCGCCCTGAGCCATCGGCTCCGACTCGAACACCTTCCAGTAGTCCTGCAGACCGCCCTCGCTGTTGCCCATGGCGTGGGCATACTCACACAGGATGAAGGGGCGGTAGATGTCGGGCTGGGCCAGATAGGCCTTTATCTCGTCGATGCTGCGGTACATGCGGCAATAGATGTCGGTATTGAAGTTCTGCTCGGCGCGCTCGTACTGTACGGGGCGGTTGGTCTCGACCGATTTGAGCCAGCGGTAGGTGTGCTCGAAGTTGACCCCGTTGCCGGCCTCGTTGCCCAGCGACCAGATGGAGATCGAAGGGTGGTTCTTGCTCCGCTCGTACATGCGCCGCGTGCGGTCCATGTGAGCCTTGAGCCAGGTGGTATCCTTGGCCAGCGTAGCCGGGCCGTAACCCATGCCGTGCGACTCGATGTTGGCCTCGTCGATGACATAGAGCCCGTAGCGGTCGCACAGGTAGTACCAATAGGGATTGTTGGGATAGTGGGCACAACGCACCGTATTGATGTTGTTCTGCTTCATTAGTTGTATATCTTTCAGCATCAACTCCTTGCTCACGGTGCGGCCGCGGTCGGAGAACTCGTGGCGGTTCACCCCCTTGACCAGGACGGGCACCCCGTTGATGCAGAAGCGGCCCTCCTTGATTTCCGAGGTCTTGAAGCCCACCGGGCAACCGGTCGTCTCGACCACCCGTCCGGCCTCGTCCTTCAGATTCACAACCAACGTATAGAGATAGGGCTGCTCGGCGCTCCAGGGGTGGGCATCGGGTATCACCTGCTCGAAGCTCACGATACTGTCGGCCGACACCTCGCGGGTATCGCGCACCACCAGCCGGTTGTCGGCATCGTACAACTCGTAGGCCACGGTAGGCTTTTCAATCCCGCCGACTCCGCCCACATGCACGGCCAGCGACAACTCGCCATCCCGGTAGTCCTGCCGGTCGAGCGGCGACACCACCTTGTAGTCGGCAATATACTGCTGCGGCGTGCTGTACAGATAGACATCGCGCTCGATGCCGCTCAACCGCCACATATCCTGACACTCGAGATACGAACCCGCACTCCAGCGATAGACCTCGACGGCCAGCACGTTTTCGCCCGGTTTCACGCGGTCGGTCACATCCCACTCGGCCGGGGTCTTGGAGTCCTGGTTGTAGCCCAGCAGCTCGCCGTTGAGCCACACGTAGTAGAACGACGCGGCCCCCTCGAAACAGAGCACGATGCGACGCCCGGCCCACGAGTCGGGCACGGTGAAGGTGCGGCGATACGAGCCCACCTCGTTTTCGGCGTAAGGCACCAGGGGCGGATTTTTCTTGAAATTGAACATGGGGTCGTCGAACTCGTACGACTCGTTCACATAGATGGCCGTACCGTATCCCTGACGCTCCCAGTTGCCGGGCACCTCTATCTCGTTCCAGTTGCCCACGTAGTAGTCGGGGCGGTAGAAGTCGACCGGCCGCGTGTCGGGGTTGCGCACCCAGTTGAACCGCCAGGCTCCGTTCAGACTCATGTAGTAGGGCGACGACTCACAGGCCTGCTCGCGAATAGCCTCGACATCGCCCGCCGCATAAGGCCACACATAGGCATGCGGGGTCAGTTTGTTCAGTCCCGTGGCATATTGGCTTTGCCACTCGGGCTGGTTCTGTTGGGCCTGCATGGTCGCTGCCGTCAGACAAGCGAGGCAGAGGCCCGTCCATATTGTTCTCTTCATCGTTTCAAAAAAGTATAGATTTCAAAAAAAGTTACCTTCACACATCCTCACTCCAGCGGGAGCCCTACCCGACCGTCCTTGATTTCGGCCAGCTTGCGGGCCAGTTCCTCGACAACGGCCGGATATTGGGCAGCCACGTTTTTCGTCTCGCCCTTATCGCTGCGCATGTCGTAAAGCTGAGGGTCGGGGCTGTTACCGGTCTCGATACCCACGTTGCTGTTGTAGGGGCTACCCTCGCCCGGTTCGAGGTATTTCCAGTCGGCGGTAATAATCGAGAGGTTGTTCTGGGCATTCTGCTCGACCAGCGAGCTGCGCCCTTGACGGTCTTTGCCCAGCCAGGCATCGAGCCAGTTCTCGCTGTCGGGAGCAGCTCCGGCAGGCATCGACACCCCCAGCAGCGAGGCCAGCGAAGCCATCCAGTCGAGCTGACAAACCAGCGCGTCGGAGACTGCCGGTTGCACACGACCGGTCCAGCGAAGAATGCACGGCACGCGGGTACCGGCCTCGTACAGGCTGTATTTGCCTCCGCGGAAGGGTCCGCCCGGCTTGTGGTTGCCCAGCAGCTCGACAGCCTGGTCACGATAACCGTCGTCTACCACCGGCCCGTTGTCGCTCGAGAGAATCACAATCGTATTCTCGTCGAGACCCAGCCGCTTCAGCGCAGCCATCACCTCGCCCACGCTCCAGTCGAACTGCAGCAGCACGTCGCCTCGCGGTCCCATACCCGACTTGCCGGCAAAACGGGGGCCAGGCACCCGGGGCACATGAGCATCCTGCGTGGCAAAGTAGAGGAAGAAGGGCTCGTTCTTGTGCTGCTCGATGAAGTCGATGGCCTTGGCCGTCAACTCATCGGCAATCCGGTCGTCTTTCCACAGGGCCGACTTGCCCCCCTTCATAAACCCGATGCGAGAAATACCGTTCACAATACTCTGGTTGTGACCGTGCGAAGGGAGCATGGTGAGCAACTCGGGGTTGTTCTTGCCCGTAGGTTCGCCGGGAAAATTTTTCTGATAGCTGACGTAGATGGGGTCGTCGGGGTCGAGATTCGCTACCCGCCCGTTCTCCACAAACACGCAGGGCACGCGGTCGCCCGTGGCCGCCATGATGTAGGAGTAGTCGAACCCGATGTCCGACAGGTTGGGCGAAATGAGCCCGTTCCAGTCTTGCGTCCCCTTCTTGTCGCCCAACCCCAGATGCCACTTGCCTATGGCACCGGTCGTGTAACCAGCCTCGTGAAACATGTCGGCCAGGGTGTAACGGTCGGGGCGTATGATCATACCGGCATCGCCATCGGCAATGCCCGTGCCCTGCCGACGCCAGGCATACTCGCCGGTGAGCATGGCATAGCGGGCCGGCGTACTGGTGGCCGCCGCACTATGGGCATTGGTAAAGCGCACCCCCTCGGCGGCCAGTTGTTCGACGTGGGGCGTGCTGATGGTCTTGGCGCCGTTGCAACTCAAGTCGCCATAGCCGATGTCATCGGCATAAATGAATATGACGTTGGGCGTTTGCGACTCCCGCTCGGCGGCATGGCTCGCGAAAGGAAGCGGCAGAGCCATCAAAGGTAATATCAAAGGTATCGATTTCATCTCTTTCTCTGTTTTGTGTATCGTATGGATGGCACCCTTGCCCCGCATAGAGCAGGGTGCGGTAAAAGTCAAAAAAAAATTGTTCTTCGGGAAGCCGTATCAGGGCTATCCCCTGGGCTGTCGGGCGACTATTGCACCATCACCTCGTCGAAGTACATCCAGACCTTCTGCCCTTCGCGCACATCGCCGGCCGGACAGAGACCCGGATTCACCACCTCGAACTTCAGATAACGGGCTTTCACCCCGAGGTTGTTGAAACGGGCATCCTCGATAGCCATGCGGTTCTCGAAAATCTCCTCCCGGGAATAGCGAATCTCGCCCACCGGGCGGTAGTTCTTCTTGTCGTTCGAAAGCGACAGCCTGATTACGGCAGGCTTGTGAACCGCCATGCCCGAGTTGGTGATGCAGCCGAGAGTCACCTCGCTCACCGGGGTCTTCTTTCCCAGGTCAATCACAAACGTGGCATCCTGGTCGTACCAGCCCACCCACTCCGAATCGGTATGGCGCAAACTGCCCCGCACACCGTTAGTGAGTACACCGGCACTCCCGTTGTTGGCTATCTCCCGTTTGCCCGTAGCCAGATTCCACTGCATATCCAGGGTGAGGGTCTTCCCCATCTGCACACCTTGTGCAAAGGTAGCCGCCCGAACACAGGTGGAGGCATCGACCGTAAACGGTTTTTCGTATAGCGGCGACGTGGCCACCGGCTCCGTGCCGTCGCAGGTGTAGCGTATCTCCACATCGGGGCGGATGCACGAGAGGTCTACCCGCAGTCTCTTCTTCTCGGGGGTAACCCGGTGGTCGATGTTGTACATCGAGCGGGCGCAAGTCACGCCCAATGCCTCGAGGTGAGGCAACACCCGGTCGAGCCGGGCGAGGAATCCGGGCCAATCCTTCGTGCCCTTTTGAGTCCAGGCCACATCGGCCAAGGCCAGCAACCGGGGAAAAAGCAGATACTCCACATCGGCCGGCGAGTTGCAGAACTCGGTCCACATCGAAGCCTGTACCCCCATCAGCAGCGATTCGTAGGCCGGTTTCCAATCCTGCTGCACCGGCTCATACTGGTAGACATCCTTCAGGGTATTGTTGCCGAAATAGGTAAACGGCTCGAACCACTGGGGTCCCTGATAACGAATGAGGTAAAGCACCCGGGCCGGAGTCATCACAAACCGATGCCCCTGTTCGGCCGCCTTGAGAGCCGCCTTGCCCAAACCTTGCCAACCGTAGATGATGGCCCCCTCGGGCAGGGTACTGTTGGTGAGCTCGTCCCAGCCCATCACCTCCTTGCCCTTGCTGCGCACATAGTCGCACATGCGGGTCATAAAGTAACTTTGCAGCTCCTCGATATGGTCGATGTGCTCGGCCTTCATGCGGGCCTGGCACAACGGGCATCGTGCCCAGTTTACCTTCGAAGCCTCGTCGCCACCCAGGTGTATGTATTTCGAGGGGAAGAGTTCGACAATCTCGTCGATGACATCCTCGAGAAACGAAAACACGCTGTCGTTGCCGGCACAATAGACAATCTCGGAGTTCTTCCCGCCGATGCCCGGCAACACCCCGATAAAGCGGTCCTCCACGGGGCAGGCCAACTGCGGATAGGCAGCCAGCGACGAATTGGTGTGGGCCGGCATCTCAATCTCGGGGATTACCTCGATCTGACGTTCGGCCGCATAGCGCACAATCTCCCGAATATCGTCCTGCGTATAGTATCCGCCCTCGGTAGCCTCCTCGCCCCGCTCCTGGTTGCGGCGGTTGGGAAAGAGCTCGTCGCGCTTCACGCGCCAGGCTCCCACCTGCGTGAGGCGGGGGTACTTCTTAATCTCGATGCGCCAGCCGTTGTCGTCGACCAGATGCAAGTGCAGCTTGTTGATTTTCAGTATCGAGGCCGCCTCGATAATCTGCAACAAATCTTTTTTGGGCATAAAGTAGCGCGACACGTCAATCATCAGCCCCCGGTATCCGAACCGCGGAGCGTCGTCGATCGTCATCGCCGGCACCCGGCAAAGGTTACGCGCCACAGGCTCCACCCCCTCGATGGCGGGCGGGAGCAACTGACGCAACGTCTGCAAGGCATAGAAGAAACCGGCATCGCCCGACGCCTTTATCGTCATCCGCCTGGCAGACACCTCGAGCCGATAAGCCTCGGGGGGCATCGAGGGCACCGTCATCAGCCGCACATCGGGCTCGGGAGCTCCTACCTCGATGACCGGCAGAAAACCGGCCGTGCGACCCAAGCGGTCGACAAAAGTCGAGACCATCTGCAACTGCGACTCACACTCCACCCCGATTGTTGTCGAGGGGGTAAAGTAGAAATAGCCGCTGTCTACGCTGCATGTCATCGGCGCCGGTATCACCGGCAACGCCTCGGCCCCGACCGACTCGCCCGCCCATACCGGCAGGCTCAACCCCAGAGCGCAAGCAATCCATAGTTTTATTTTCATGGCTCTCCCCTCGTTTATTCGTTAATGGGAAACTCGTTCAAGATCGGGTCGTCGTATTGTATTTGCAGCCGCTTCAGCTCCTTCTTCAGGTCACGGGTAATCTCCTCGGTACCCTCCTGCCCGTAGATGTTGTGCATCTCGCAAGGGTCGTTCTTCAAGTCGTAGAGCTCCCACACGTCGATGTCGTTGTAGAAGTGGATGAGCTTGTAGCGATCGGTGCGTACGCCGTAGTGGCGCTTCACCATGTGCTCGGCAGGGAACTCGTAGAAGTGGTAGTACATCGAGGTACGCCAGTCGGCCGGCGACTCGCCCCGCAACAGCGGAACCAGCGACTCGCCCTGCATGTCGTCGGGCACGGTAACCCCGGCCAGTTCGAGGAAGGTGGGCGCATAGTCGATATTCTGCACCATCTGAGGAATGTCGCCCCGCTTGTCGAGCCCCTTGGGCAGGTGCATGATGAGCGGCGTGTGCATCGACTCTTCATACATGAAGCGCTTGTCGAACCAGCCGTGCTCGCCCATGTAGAAACCCTGGTCAGAGGTATAGACCACGAGCGTATTGTCGAGCAGCCCCTCTTTCTCGAGGTAATCGAGCACCCGGCCCACATTGTCGTCGAGCGACTTCACCGTCTTGGCATAGTCGCGCATGTAGCGCTGGTATTTCCAGTGCACCAGCTCCTCGCCCTGCAGGTTGTCCTTGTAGAACTTGTCGATAATGGGATTATAGAAGTTGTCCCAGGCAGCCTTCTGGGCCGAATCCATACGTCCGTAAAAAGACTCATACAGCGATTTCAGTCGGCTATCCTTATCGGCGCGCAACATCTTCAGGTCGTAAATCAGGTCCATGTCCTTGGCGATGCTCATCTCTTGAGCCGCAGCGGCCAGACGGCCCTCGTACGTATCGTTGAAGGTCTCGGGATAAGGGAACTCACGGTCTTCGTACAGCGTGAGGTTGCAGGTATCGGCCATCCAGTTGCGATGAATCGCCTTGTGGTGGATAAAGAGGCAGAAGGGTTTCGACTTGTCGCGCTTGTTTTGCAGCCAGTCGAGACTCTCGTCGGTAATGATGTTGGTCACATAGCCGTGCTTGCGCACCGTATCGTTGTTCTGTGTAATGAAATCGGGGTTGTAATAGTCGCCCTGTCCCGGCAGAATCTCCCAGAAATCGAAACCCGTAGGCAACGACTCGAGGTGCCACTTGCCCACGATAGCCGTCTGGTAACCGGCCTGCTGCAACAGTTTGGGCATGGTTTGCTGCGAGCTGTCGAACCGGCAGGTGGTATTGTCGGTAAAACCGTTTTTATGACTGAACTTGCCGGTAATCATGCAAGCCCGGCTGGGACCGCTCAGCGAGTTGGTCACGAAGCTGTTGGTAAACCGCACGCCATCGCGAGCGATGCGGTCGAGATTGGGAGTCTCGATATAGCGGGTATCATAGCAACTCATCATTTGAGCCGTATGGTCGTCGGTCATAATATAGATGATATTGGGGCGTAGCGCCTCCCTCTTGGTGTTCTGGCACGAAGCCAAACTACCCACTACCGCAAAAGAGGCTACGGCATAAAGCCAGTTGGAGTCAATCGATTTCATAAGGATTAAAGCACTTATAGGTTGGACAAATAACAGATTCTACAAATATATAAATAGAAAAGCACAATGACAAATGAGACATCCATCTCCATACGACTTTCGCAAAATCTTCTTACCTTTGTAACTGATATAACCGTTCAAAAACCGTTCGAGATGATTATCTTCAACACCACCTATCATGCCGACAATGCTCGCAAAGACGAGTTTATCGACTGGCTGAAAGAGTCGTATATCCCTACCGTCGTGGAGCACGGCCTGCTGCGGGAGCCGCAACTGACCCGCATCTTTGCCGATAACGAAGACGAAGGCACCAGCCTCTCGCTCCAGTTCAAATCGCCCGATACCGAATCGCTGGAACGCTGGCACGAGGAGTGCGGCGAGGCGCTGCTTGCCGAGATGCAAAAACGGTTTGGCGATCAGGTTTTGGGATTCAGCACCTTGCTCGAAGTAATCGACTTGTAAATGACACCCGAGAACGACCGAGTAATCATAGGCATCGACCCCGGCACCAACGTGATGGGCTACGGCATCTTGCGCGTAGTCAAGAACAAGCCCGAGGTGGTGGCGCTGGGGGTGATTCAGCTCAACAAGTTCGAGAGCCACTACCTGCGTTTGCGGCGCATCTTCGACCGGGTGCTGGGCCTCATCGAGCAATATCTGCCCGACGAGATGGCCATCGAGGCTCCCTTCTTCGGCAAGAACGTGCAGTCGATGCTCAAACTGGGCCGCGCCCAGGGGGTAGCCATGGCGGCCGCCCTCTCGCGCGATATTCCCATCACCGAATATGCCCCCCTGAAAATAAAGATGTCGATTACCGGCAACGGCGGTGCCTCGAAAGAGCAGGTGGCCGCCATGCTGCAACGCATCCTCCACATCCCCGAGGAGAACATGCTGCCCCAGCTCGATGCTACCGACGGTCTGGCGGCCGCCCTCTGCCACTTCTACCAGACCAACCGGCCTCAGGTGCCCAAGAGCTACAACAGCTGGAAGGACTTCATCAACAAGAACCCCGACAAGGTCTCGAACGGGAAACCTTCGCCCAAGAAATAGCGTCCGACCCGCGTCGCATCAGCTCCCGCCCCGCTCCTCAGCTACATATTATCTCCATTATTGGCAGAATATTTGTTTGTTTCCTCTGCTCTGTCGGGCGAAAAACAGAATATTTCACCACATCACCCACCCCAAAGAAGAGATTATTTCGAGAGGCCAAACGATAATTAGCGTTACCTTTGTACACGGGGATTTCCAATCCTGCCCTTTTTTGTATTCACGCCATACCTCTACATGATATGACTACTCTGAAACAACTACTCGACCAACGCATTCTCGTGCTCGACGGAGCCATGGGAACCATGATACAACGCTACGGACTCGGCGAACGGGAGTTCCGGGGCGAACGCTTTGCCCACACCGATGTGGAGCTGAAGGGCAACAACGACCTGCTATGCCTCACCGCCCCGCACATCATCGACGAAATACACCGGGCCTACCTCGAGGCCGGGGCCGACATTATCGAGACCAACAGCTTCAATGCCAACGCCATATCGATGGCCGACTATCGGCTCGAAGGGGCCGTGCGCGAAATCAACCTCGCCGCCGCCCGTCTGGCCCGCCAAGCGGCCGACGACTACTCGACTGCCGAGAAACCGCGCTTCGTAGCGGGGTCGGTAGGACCTACGAACAAGAGCTGCTCCATGTCGCCCGACGTGGAGAATCCCGCCCTGCGCAGCCTCCATTTCGACACCCTTGCCGCAGCCTATCGCGAACAGATGGAGGCGCTCGTCGAGGGAGGCGTAGACCTGCTGCTCGTCGAGACCATCTTCGACACCCTCAATGCCAAAGCCGCCCTGTGGGCCGCCCGCCAGGCCATGGAGTCGGCGGGTCGCGAGGTGCCCGTGGTGCTCTCGGTCACCGTTACCGAAAGCGGCCGCACCCTCTCGGGGCAGACCCTCGAGGCGTTCCTCACCTCGGTATCGCACGCCTCCCTGCTGGCCGTGGGACTCAACTGCTCGTTCGGGGCCCGCGACATGAAACCCTGGCTGCAACGTCTGGCGACCATTGCCCCCTGCTACATGAGCGCCTATCCCAACGCGGGGCTGCCCAACCAGTTGGGCGAATACGACGAGACGCCCCAGTCGATGGCCGTACAGATTAAAGAGTTTATCGACGAGGGGCTGGTCAACATCGTGGGCGGTTGCTGCGGAACCACCCCCGAACACATTGCGGCCTATCGCGAACTCGTGGCCGGGGCCGTACCCCGTCGTCCGGCTCCCCGCGACCATAGGCTGCACTTGAGCGGACTCGACGACCTGGTAGTCTCGCGCGAGACCAACTTCGTAAACATCGGCGAGCGGTGCAACGTAGCCGGCTCGCGCAAATTCCTGCGGCTCATTCACGAAAAGAACTACGCCGAGGCGCTCGACATCGCCCGCCAGCAGGTCGAGGCGGGAGCACAGGTCATCGACATCAACATGGACGACGCCATGCTCGACGCCTGCGACGAGATGGTCAACTTCCTGAACCTCATCGTCTCCGACCCCGACATCTACCGGGTACCCGTCATGATCGACTCGTCGAAATGGGAGGTCATCTCGGCGGCTCTCAAATGCCTGCAAGGCAAGGCGATTGTCAACTCCATCAGCCTCAAGGAGGGTGAAGAGCTCTTTCTGCAACACGCCCGCGAAATCAAACGGATGGGGGCGGCTGTGGTGGTGATGGCCTTCGACGAACAGGGGCAGGCCGATACCTATGAACGCAAAATCGAGGTTTGTGCCCGAGCCTACCGGCTGCTCACCGAGGTAGCAGGCATGGCTCCCTGCGACATCATCTTCGACCCCAATGTGCTGGCCATAGCCACCGGCATCGAGAGCCACGACAACTACGCCGTCGACTTCATCCGCGCTACGGCCTGGATTCACCAGCACCTACCCGAGGCCAAGGTGAGCGGCGGGGTGAGCAACCTCTCCTTCTCCTTCCGGGGCAACAACTACATACGCGAGGCGATGCACGCCGTCTTCCTCTACCACGCCATTGCCCAAGGGCTCGACATGGCCATCGTCAACCCGGCCACCTCGGTGACCTACGACGACCTGCCTGCCGAGACCCTCACGCTCATCGAGGATGTGGTGCTGAACCGCCGCCCCGATGCGACCGAACGGCTCATCGACTTTGCCGCCCGGCACCGGGAGGAGGCCGACAAACCGAATAGGACCGAACCGCAGGAACGCACAAGTGTACCCGTAGCCGACCGGCTGCGACAGGCGCTTGTCAAAGGGTTGTCGACCCACCTCGAGAGCGACCTGGCCGAAGCGGTGGCCCAATACGGGTCGGCCATCGCCGTCATCGAACAGCCCCTCATGGAGGGGATGAACCGCGTGGGTCAGCTCTTTGGCGAGGGAAAGATGTTCCTGCCCCAGGTGGTCAAGAGTGCCCGCACCATGAAGCAGGCCGTGGCCATCCTGCAACCCCTCATCGAGCAGGAGAATGCCCGCACGGGCGAGACGGCGAAACGGGGAAAATTTGTCGTAGCCACCGTCAAGGGCGACGTGCACGACATCGGCAAGAATATCGTCTCCGTCATTCTCTCCTGCAACAACTTCGAGGTGATAGACCTGGGCGTAATGGTCCCGGCCGAACGCATCGTCGAACGGGCCATTGCCGAAAAGGCCGACTTCGTAGGGCTGAGCGGACTCATCACCCCCTCGCTCGAGGAGATGGGACACGTGGTGGCCGAGATGGAGAAGGCCGGCTTGCGCACCCCGGTCATCATCGGTGGGGCCACCACCTCGCGACTGCATACCGCCGTGAAGATAGCCCCCCGGTATAGCGGACCCGTCGTCCACGCCGGCGACGCCTCGCAAAATCCGCTCATCGCCGCACAACTGCTCAACCCGCAGACCCGCCAGAGCTTCATCGTCTCGCTGCAAGCCGAGCAGGAGGCTCTGCGCCGTTCGCAGAAACCGGCCGACACCCTGCCCCTGGCCGAGGCCGAACAGCGGGCTCCCCGCATCGACTGGGCCCGCTACGTTGCACCGCGTCCCCGGGAGTTGGGCCGCCACACGATTGCCCCCACCATCACCGAGATTCGCCCCTACATCAACTGGCGGGCCTTCTTCGCCGTATGGAAGATAGGCGCAAAATATGCCGCCATAGCCGATATGCGAGGCTGCGACCACTGCCGGGCCGCCTGGCTCGCCGCATTCCCCACGGCCGAGCGGGCCAAAGCCACCGAAGCGATGCAACTCTACAAGGAGGCCAACCGACTGCTCGATACCCTCGAACGCGAAAACAACGATTCGCCCCGAGGGGTCTATCTGCTGACCGAAGCATCGAGCCGCGACAACCTCATACGCCTGCATCTGCCCGAGGGCGACGTGCTCGAAATCCCCTGCCTGCGCCAACAGGTACGCAAACCCGAAACCGATGCCTGCTACTATGCCCTGAGCGACTTTGTGCGCCCCGAACAGACCGGAGCCCCTGACTATGCCGGACTCTTTGCCGTCACTGTCGGCGGCGACATACAGCGACGCATCGAACGGCTGCGCCTCGACGGCGACGACTACAACGCCCTGCTGTTGCAATCGCTGGCCGACCGCCTGGCCGAAGCCGCTTCGGAGTGGTTGCACCTGAAGGTGCGGCGCGAACTGTGGGGGTATGCCCCCGACGAACCTGCACTCGGCCTGCCGGCTCTCCTGGCCGGCAACTACCGCGGCATACGCCCGGCCGCAGGCTACCCCTCGCTGCCCGACCACTCGCTCTTCTTCGACTGGGACCGGGCTCTCGACCTCGGACAGATAGAGATTACCCTCACCGAAAACGGGGCCATGTATCCCAACGCCTCGACCGCCGGGCTCTACCTGGCTCACCCCGATGCCCGCTATTTTCACATCGGCCACATCGCCCCCGACCAGCGCGAGCGGTATGCCCGTCAGCGGGGCCTCTCGCTCGAGACCACAGCCAAATGGCTCTCGGTATGATTTCGTAATTTTTAATCCATACAGAGAATAAACAAATCTCATCGAACCAACCACCCGTTGCGATTGTTATATCCGGGACAGACCAATCATCACGACTATGACACACCATCGCCTTCGGATCCTCCTCCTTGTACTGTTGGCGGGCATTGCGCTTGCTCACGCTCAAACGGGCATGGACGACCTCATCGCCCGGCTCGACACGATGTCGAACTACCAGAGCTCGTTTACCTATCGGGTGACACTGCCCATCACCGACTCTGAAATCGAATACCGCGCCCGGCTCGACTACCGCAGGGAGCCGGCCGATACCTTGTGCGGGTACAGTTACCTCATTGATTACAAGGCCGAGAACGACACCTGCCCCTATCGCAACTTTGCGGCGTATGCCTCCGGCCACTGCTTTCGCTTCGACCGCAACCGGCTGCGGGAGTATCACCACGACGAGAACCCCGAACCCTTTGTCCCGAGGGGGCGCAATCTCGGGGTGCACCGCTCGGGACTGTTCGCCGAACTCTTCCCGGCCGAGATGGCCCGGCAACTGAACGAGTTTCGGGCAAAACCCGACTGCCGGATGCTCTTCTTCCCCGACACGACGGTGCAGGGAGAGCCGTGCCACGCCATTCTGGTAACCGACTCGATGCGGGGCGAGGTAGTCCGCACCATACTCTATACCTTCGACCCCACTACCGGCCTGCCTCTCTACCGCGAGACCGAGAACAATCCCGGCCACCTGGGTTCGCAAACGGTTGTGGTGAGGTATGGCCCGAGCCGTACCGATACTCGTTTCTCTCCCGATCACTTTGGCGAAGAGCATCTGCTACAAGCCTACAACGAGGTGTTCCTCCTCTTTCGCGAAGGGAGCTATGCCGCCAGCGACCGTGTGGGACAACAGGCCCCCCGGTTCGACCTGCCCTGGGGCGAACGCCGCTTCACCTCCGACCTCCTGAAGGGACAGGAAGCCCTGCTTCTCTTCCTCGATACCGAAGGACAATTTTGCGCCCCGGTACGACAAACAGCCGAAGCGATTTCGTTGCAAGAGAATCTGACCCCGGTACTGCTCTACGCCGACCGGGAACCCGAGGCTACCCCCAATCCGGCCGGAGCCATCGTACTGAAACACGCGGCGAAAACCGCTACCACCTACGGCGTGACCGGCTACCCCACCCTCTTTCTGCTCGACCCCGATGGGAGAATTCGCTGGGTCAAGGTAGGCTACACCCCCTCGCTGGCCGAGGAGCTGGAACTGGCCATCCGACAGATGCGCCACCCGCCGAAACAACCTCCACATTAAAAATCATTTATACATTCACTACAATGGAAACAACAGCATTCAAAGGCACCCCCGTACATACCTACGGCAAACTGCCTCAAGTCGGGAGCATCGCTCCCCAGTTCACCCTCACCCGCGGCGACCTGACCGAACTGCGCAGCGAAGAGCTAAAGGGACGACGCATCGTCCTGAACATCTTCCCCAGCCTCGACACCGCCGTCTGCGCCACCTCGGTGCGCAAGTTCAACCAACTGGCAGCCTCGCTCGACAACACCACCGTCGTAGCCGTGTCGAAAGACCTGCCCTTTGCCCAGTCGCGATTCTGCACGACCGAGGGCATCGAGAACCTCATCGCCGCCTCGGCCTTCCGCTCGCCCGAATTTGGCAGGGAATATGGTGTCGAGATGGTCAACGGTCCCCTGGCCTGCCTGCTGGCTCGCGCCGTAGTGGTTATCGACGAAACCGGCCGGGTAATCTACGAGGAACTCGTGCCCGAAATCACCCACGAACCTAACTACGAGGCAGCCATCAACGCGCTGAAACAAAACTGGTAACGGCACTCTCGCCTCATTCGACAAACCCGAGAATCGCCTTTCCCGACTGGTGTGGAGAGGCGATTCCCTATTTAATAAATTTATGTGGTATTACGCAAACCGATTGATGATAGAGGCAATCTCGTGCACATCGTCGTCGGTCAGATAAGACGACATGGGCAGGCTCAATACCTCGTGGGCTAGCGTTTCGGCCAGCGGCAGATGCAGGTGGTTGTATTCGCGATAGCACTGTTGCTTGTGCGGCGGTATGGGGTAGTGAATGAGACTGCCTACCCCCTGCGACTCGAGATAACGCATCAGCCGGTCGCGCTCGGTGCACCGCACCACATACTGGTGCCAGATGTGTTCGCCGGGCTCTCCGGCCTGTGGCAGGATGAGCCGCTCGTTGTCAATCGACTCGGTATAGAGGCGCGCTATCTCGACCCGACGGCGGTTCTCCTCGTCGAGGTGTTTCAACTTTACCAAAAGGAAGGCGGCCTGCAAATCGTCCATGCGGCTGTTCACCCCTTTGTATTCGTTGACATAGCGCACGGCCGAGCCGTAATTGCCCAAGGCCCGCACCCCATCGGCCACCTCGCGGTCGTCGGTAGTCACGGCCCCGGCATCGCCCAGGGCTCCCAGGTTTTTGGTGGGATAGAAACTTTCGCCTGCGGCATCGCCCAGCGCCCCGGTATGGTGCGAACCTTGCAGTCCGGCGACCGACGAGACGGCCCCGAAGGCCTGGGCATTGTCCTCGACAATCTTGAGTCCGTGACGGGCAGCTACCGACTTCAGTGTCTCGTCCCAACAGGCCCGGCCATAGAGGTGCACCACCATGATGGCCCGCGTGCGCGGGGTAATGGCCTGCTCGATCAGCGAGGTGTCGAGGTTGTAGGTATCGACCGAAGGCTCTACAAAAACCGGCACCAGTCGGTTGTCGGTTATGGCCAGAACCGAAGCCACATAGGTGTTAGACGGTACGATAACCTCGTCGCCCGGCTGCATTACCCCCCTCTCGATATAGGCTCGCAACATCAACCGCAGCGCATCGAGCCCGTTGCCCGTAGCCACCGCATAGCGGCAACCCAGGTATTGGCACAACAGCTCCTCGAGCTGCGACACATATTTGCCCCGGATATACCAGCCGCCCTCGATTACCTCGGCAGCGACGGCCTTCATCTCGGCCATATAGGGTTCATTGGCCCGTTTCAAAGAGAGGTGGGGATATTTCATTCTTGACTGTCTATCTGCTTAAAATCGTTATACTCGCGCACATAATCGGACTCGTCGTAATAGTCGGAGGTCAGCACCAGACACACCGAGCCCGACGAAAAGTTGTTGAGGACCCGCCAGATACCCGGCACGATGAGCAAGCCGTAATAGGGACGATTCAACATCACCGTGCGGGTGTGCTCGCCATCGTCGAGCAACACGTCGAACGAGCCGCCGGCTGCCACCAGAAACTCGTACAGCTGCTTGTGCGAATGGCCGCCACGCTCCTCGCCGCCCGGCACATCGTAGAGATAATAGACCCGCTTCACGGCAAAGGGCAACTCGCGGTTGTTCTCCACCACCGTAATGCTGCCGCTCTCCTGCATGTGCTTGGGCAACTGGATGATGCGGCAATCGTCTACCGAAACCCGTTTACTCATCTCGACCTCCTTTCAACAACGTGCGATACTCCTCGAAATCTTCGATATAATCGGCGGCATCGTAGGGGGTCGACGAAAGCACCAGCGCCAACGAGTTGGTGGAGAAGTTATCGAGCTCGCGCCACATCATACGAGGCACATAAAGCCCGTAGTACGAGCGGGCCATGTGGTAGCGCCGCGTCTCGGTGCCGTCGTTCAGCACCACGTCGAAGCTACCCGAAAGGGCTACGATGAACTCCTCTTGCTGCCGAAAGGCGTGACCGTTGCGCCGCTCGTCGCCCGGCACGTCGTAGAGCCAATAGGTGCGCGCAATCTCAAACGGGATGTGCCGGTCGCTCTCGATAAACGACAGGTTGCCCCGCTTGTCGGCCACTTTGGGCAAATCGATTAATCGCACCTGGTTAAAGCTCATTGTTCGCCAATCTTATCAAATATTGTCCATACTGGTTTTTCTTCATCGGTTCGGCCAGCTCGAGCAGTTGAGTCCGGTCGATCCATCCCATGCGATAGGCCACCTCTTCGAGCGAAGCTACCTTGAGGCCTTGACGGTGCTCGATGGTTTCGATGAAGTTGGAAGCTTCGTAGAGCGACTCGTGCGTACCGGTATCCAGCCAGGCAAAACCACGCCCCATCAACTGAACACCCAGTGCCTGCGACTCGAGAAAAGCCTGATTTACCGAGGTAATCTCCAACTCGCCCCGGGCCGAGGGTTTCACCTGCTTGGCCACCTCGACTACCCGGTTGGGATAGAAATAGAGCCCCACCACGGCATAGTTGGACCGCGGTTTGGCCGGTTTCTCCTCGATACTGATGGCTCGCCCACTCTCATCGAACTCGACTACGCCATAGCGCTCGGGGTCTCCCACCCGATAGCCAAACACCGTAGCCATGCCCTTGTCGGCCTCGGCCACGGCCTGCCGCAACATGCGGGTAAAACTCTGTCCATAAAAGATATTGTCGCCCAACACCAGACAAACGGTGTCGTTGCCGATGAACCGTTCGCCGATGATAAAGGCCTGGGCCAACCCGTCGGGCGAAGGCTGCTCGGCATACTCGAACTTCACGCCGAACTGACTGCCGTCGCCCAGCAACCGCTTGAACCCGGGCAGGTCGGTAGGCGTGCTGATGATGAGTATCTCGCGAATGCCCGCCAGCATCAATACCGATATGGGATAATAAATCATGGGTTTGTCATACACGGGCAGCATCTGTTTCGACACACCCCGCGTAATGGGATACAATCTCGTACCGGAACCTCCGGCCAATACTATGCCTTTCATTGTACTATCTGTTCTAACAGGCAATCAACGATTGCCATACATTTGTTCGTAATATTTTTGATAATCACCGCTTACTACCTCGTCGACCCAGTCCTGATGGTCGAGGTACCAGCGTACGGTCTTCTCGATACCCACCTTGAAGGGAGTCTCGGGATACCAGCCCAACTCGCGGGCAATCTTCGACGGGTCGATGGCGTAGCGCATGTCGTGTCCCGGGCGGTCACCCACAAAGGTAATCAAATCTTCGTTGATATTCTCGACATCGGTCTTCAATACCCGACGGTATTCGGGCTCCTCGCGCATGATGCGGGCAATGATGGAAATCACCAGTTTCACGATGTTGATGTTCTTCTCTTCGTTGAAACCGCCCACGTTGTAAACCTCGCCTATGCGACCATGCTCCAGCACGGCATCGATAGCCTTGGCATGATCCTCGACATAGAGCCAGTCGCGCACATTGTCGCCCTTGCCATAAACGGGAAGTTTCTGACCGGCCAGGATATTCTTTATAATCAGCGGAATCAATTTCTCGGGGAAGTGGTACGGCCCGTAGTTATTCGAGCAGCGGGTAATGTTTACCGGCATGCCATAGGTCTCGTGATAGGCCCGCACAAAGAGGTCGGCACTGGTTTTCGAAGCCGAATAGGGCGAACGCGGATCGAGCGGCGTCGTCTCGGTAAAGAAGTGCTTGCCATAGGTGTGCAGGTCGGTACGGCCGCTTACTACCCTGCGCACGTCGGGGTCGGTAATTTCGAGCGGATGCGGTTCGTCGTAGTCTTTGGTCAGCGAACCATACACCTCGTCGGTCGACACCTGCAAGAACTTCTTCCCTTCGGCATAGACCGGCTTACCCTCGGCGTCCTTCCCGCGATACCACGCCTTGCGGGCGCAGTCAAGCATGTTCTGGGCCCCCAGAATATTGGTTTCCAGGAAGAGTTGCGGATTGGTGATACTGCGATCGACATGCGACTCGGCCGCAAAGTTGACCACATAGTCTATATCGGTCTCGGCAAAAATATTGGCTACCAATTCGGCATTGCGTATATCCCCTCTGATGAATCGTACCCGAGGGTCGGCAATCTCCTCCTTGATTGTACCCAAGTTGCCGGCATAGGTGAGCTTATCCAAAACTACCACATAAATATCGTTTCCATACTTCTTCAACAAGTATTTCAAAAAGTTAGCACCAATGAAGCCGGCTGCGCCGGTAACCAAATATTTTTTCATGTTCGACAATTAAAAAATTCGTCGCAATTTACGACTTTTTTAAGAAAAAATACAATACAAGTTTCATTATGTTTCAAAGTTACATCAAAGATTCTGCCCTACACATCCATTTACCTTTCACAATAAAAAGAGAAGAAAAACATCTCTTACCTCCAAACGAGTTCCAATAAATCGATAGATGCGCTACCAAATACAAAAACACGAGACAATATTGTTAAAATATATTTATCACATTAGGGATAACTCGATTCCCCCGGTTTAATATTATGCGAAGGTTTCGTTTTTTCAAGCTTTCGCTTACCATGAAACAACAAATTTAAAAACCAAATATCCATTAAAAACACTCTTTATGAAAAAGAATTTACTTTTATCGTTACTTTTTGTAACAGGTTTATTTACCACCAATCACATCGAAGCAGCCGTTACTCCCCTGGATGGAGCCGTAGTTCCCGAAATCAGCACCGCCGATTCGCCCAAATGGTATCTGCTGATGTCGTCGCACCTCTCGGACAACACCCGTAAGAACCGCTTTCTGAAATTGGACGGCACCACATTGTGCACCGAACAATTCATGTCGGGCATTCCCGAAGGTCAAGTAACCGAGGCCTTCATCTGGCGCTTGGAGTCGGCCAACGATGGAACAAGCACGCACGCCTATCTGGTCAACAGCAACGGTCAGCGGGTATTTGTTCCCACTTCGGCTACAGCAGAAGACGGATCGACACACGTAAATACCCCGCTCGAAATGAACGAGACCGGTACGGTGTGGGACGTAATCACCAGCCAATCGACCGGTATCAGCAACGATTGTGCTGCCAACCAATACGCATTGCAATATATCGGATATAGCGGGGCTCGTGCCTTCATGAATGCCATGGACGGCGGTACCCAGTTCGGCGTTACCATCTACGCCGCCGGTGTACACCAAGCCTCGGGCTGGTTCTTCTACGAGACCGACTACTCTCCGGCAGTGCAAAAAACTGTCACCATTGCATCAAGCGATGACAGCAAAGGTTCTGTTTCAATCGAGGGCAGCAACGAAAACAGCGTAGAGGTTGGCTCGACCGACGCCGTAACCGTAAAAGCAGAGGCCGCCGAGAACTATATGTTTTACCGTTGGGTTGAAGAGGGTACCGAAAATGCAGTCAGCTACCGCCCCACCTACTCCTATGCCGGAGAGGAGAGCATCAATCTCGTGGCCGAATTTGTAGAGAAGGACTACCCCATTATGACCCGTTTCTATGTAGTCGATTTGAATCAACAAAACCGTTACCTGAGTGCAGCATCCTATACCGCAGGCAGTGAAACTCACGAAATCTTCTCGTGCGAGAGCGAAAGCGACCTGCCTTTCACCCCGTATGTACAACTGCATACCCCCCAAATCGAAGGTGCTGTCATCGACAAGACCGAAACGCCCATTCAACTGACCGAAGGGGTTGAATCGTTTACCTTGAAATTCAAACAATACAACAACAATATCACCTATAACAACGGTAAAGAAGAGTTCATCTGCGAACCCGAATTGGTATGGACTCGTCAAGCCGTATATGTCGACTGGAACAACGACATGGAGTTCAACGGCTCAAACGAAATCTACGAATCGATGGGCGAAAACAGCGCCACCAACAATTTCGGCGACCCCAACGGTAGCATTGCCGAGGGTTGGCAACGCAGCATCGCTATTCCTCAAGGGACCGAAGCCGGTACCTACCGCATGCGTGTTATCTACATGGCCCCCGATCCGGTTGACGGCTGGATTAACAAGGTATTCGGTGAGTTCTACAACGAGCTGAGAAACGGTATCGCCTATGACTTCGAGATTCAGATTTCTCCGGCATCGGGTATCGAAAGCGTAGCTGCCGAGACCATCTACTACGACTCGCAGGCTCAGACTATCGTAGCACCCCACATGGAGAAAGCCGCCATTTACAATCTCGCCGGCCAAGTCGTACTGCAAGCCGAAAATGCCGATGCTATCTCGGTTGCAGCTCTGGCTAAAGGTGTATATGTAGCTCACATAGACGGAAAGGTGATTAAATTCATCAAATAATCCAGTAACACTCGTAGGGGAGGAAAACAAACGGAAAGCCTCCCCTACGCTTTGTTTCTACTCACCCTCCCCCCCAAAAAAAATTAAAGAAACTCCTCATGAACAAATTTTTCAAATCTCTATTCATCATTCCTCTTGTAGCCTCGGCCTTACCGATAGCGGCAGCCGATACGACAGCCGACAGCTACATCACGTCGGATCCTTTCGAAACAATGGTCCGTCTGGGACGCATCAGCGAAAACAGCCCCATCTACCAAATGCCGGCAGGCTCGGCCAATGGCGGATACATCACCTCGGCTACCACCTCGGGTAATGCCATTATCTATCCGCTGGGATATGTCAAATCGAGTGCCCCAAGCAGCTACTTTACAATCGTATCGAAAGAGACTTCGCTGCTGATTGCCGGCGAAAGTTTCGAACTCAATGCCACGATGTCGGTCGACCCGTCGAGCTACGTAATCACGGCTTATACCGACTGGGACCGCAACGGTATATATGAAAAAGAGTCGCAAACGGCACAAGTAAACGCCTCGACCCGCAGTTTCGTGCAACCCATCACCATCCCCGAGACGGCTGCATTGGGTAAGACCCGCGTGCGGATAAGAGTCGAATCGTCCACCCCCTCGTCGGCCGATGCCTCGATTTCGGGACGCATATACGACTTCGTAGTCTATGTGATGGAGGCTTCGGACCGTACCGACTGCTTCATCAGCGTAACCTCGAACAACAACGAATTGGGAACGGCTCTTATCGAAACAGCACCAAACGAAGCCGGCCGCTACGAAATCGGCAGCCAGGTTACCGTCAAGGCCGTTATCAACGAAGAGTCTGAAACCGTAATCGACTTCAAAGGCTGGCAAGAAGGCGGCGAAATCGTGAGCGAAGAGGCAGTCTACACCTTTACCGTGAGCAAGAGTACGAGCCTCATCGCCGTATTCGAAGCGGCTGTTCCCCAACTGGCTACACCCGAGGTGAGCACGGCCGAGAATCCCATTTGGTATCAGATTATGAATGCCCACACCTCCGAAACCCGCAAAGAGCGTTATATTGCCTACGACACCAACATCGGCGGCGACTATACCACCGAATTGCGCGTAGAGAAGCCGGCCAACCAAACCGACAAGTTCCTGTGGCGGCTCGAAGACGCCGGCAACAATCAGGTGTATATTGTAAACCGTGGCACCGACCTGCGCATATCGGGATCGAAAGTGCTCGAGACTGTAAACTTCACGGCTTCGGCTACCGGCAACCGGTTTGAAATCGCCCCCAGCGGAAACGCCAACGGCAGCTATTCGATCAAATACGAAGGCGACAACTCCTACCTGCTCAATGCCAAGGACGGCGTGTGGAGCGTAGTGCTGTACAATGCCGGTATCGGTACCGGGTCGGGCTGGTATTTCTACAAGGTGTCAATCAAAACACCCACCGCTATCGACGATGAAACCCAAAGCGTAGCTCCTCGGGCCCGGCTCTACGACGGACACCTCACGGTAACCGGTCTCGACGGCCGCAACCGGGTGAGAGTCATCAGCCTCTCGGGACAGTTGCTGGGCGACTATCTGGCAACCGATACCACCTTCGAAGGCGACCTGCGATACTCCGAGCGATTCATCATCGTAGTCATCGAATCGGAAACAGGAAAGACCACCTCACTCAAACTTCTCGACAGCAAACTCTAAATATCAAACATACCAACATGAATACCAGTAAATTTATATATCCGGCCAGCGGCCTGCTCCTCACCTCAGGCATGTGCTTTGCCCAAGAAAGAGATGCCGTAGCCACGACCGAACGTCCGAACGTCATCTACCTGCTCTGCGACGACATGGGATACAGCGACATCGAGGCCTATGGCCAGCAAATGATTTCGACTCCCAACCTCAACCGGCTCGTCAACCAGGGTATGACCTTCACCCAATTCTACGCCAGCACCGCCGTGAGTGCCCCCTCGCGAGCCTCGTTGATGACCGGCCAACACACCGGCCACACCAAAATCCGTGGCAATAAAGAGATTCAGCCCGAAGGGCAGGAACCGCTCGACCCGAACGTAGAGACCTTGGGCAACTTGTTCCAGAAAAACGGGTATGTAACCGGCTGCTTCGGCAAATGGGGCATGGGCTATCCCGGCTCTGGTGGCGAAGCCAACGACATGGGCTTCGACGTGTTCTACGGCTACAACTGCCAGCGCAAGGCCCACTCCTACTACCCCGAATATCTGTGGAACAACAAGACCAAGGAGTATCAAAACGGGCGCTACTCGCAGGATGCCATCCACGAGCATGCCATGAAGTTCATCGAAGACAACAAAGATAAAGCCTTCTTCGGCTACTTCACCTATACCATCCCGCATGCCGAGCTGCGCCAGCCGCAAGACAGCATTGTGGACATGTATAAAGGCAAATTCCAGGAGCCCAAACCCTGGTATAACGACGGCGACTACGGAACGGCGACCGACCCGCGCACCCAGTTCGCTGCCATGATTACCCGCCTCGATACCTATGTAGGCCAAATCATCGACAAACTCGAAGAGCTGGGTATCGCCGAGAAGACCCTCTTCATCTTCACCAGCGACAACGGCCCTCACAACGAAGGCGGTGCCGACCCCACATTCTTCAACACCGAAGAGCGGCTAAGAGGATTGAAACGCGCCTTGTACGAGGGCGGTATGCGTGTACCCTACATCGCTTATTGGCCCGGAACCATTCAACCCGGTTCGATTACCGACCTGATGGCTGCCGGCTGGGATATGATGCCAACCTTCGTCGAACTGTTGGGCGAAAGTCCCAACTGGCGCGACGAAGCCATGGACGGCTTGTCGATACTCCCTACCCTCACCGGTAAAGGCGAGCAACAACAGCATGAGTTCCTCTATTGGGAATTTCACGAAGAGAACGGACGCCAGGCCGTGAGAGCCGGTGAATGGAAACTGATACGCCAGAATATCAAGAACGGCAATCCTACCCACGAGCTCTACAACATCGACGAAGATCCCCACGAAGACAATAACCTGGCCAACACCTACCCCGACAAGGTAGAGGAACTGAAGGTCATCATGGACCGTGAACACACGCCGTCCACGATATTCAACTTCGGACGCTAAAGGTACACAACACACCTCTTCAATTTGATAAAAACAGATAGCGGCCTCGAGTTCATTCTCGAGACCGCTATTCTGTTTCTGCCCCTCACACGGGGCTATCTCTCTCAAACCGGCAATCAGTCGATGTTGGCATTGAGCTTGTGCCACTCGGCGATGGGCGGGATAATACCCATTTCAATCACTTCGTCGCGCAGTTCGCACAAGTGTTTGTAACTGTTCTCAAGTTCCTTCTCCTCCTCGGGCGTACCGTAAACGGGGTTGTAGTGAACGCCGTTGCGGTCGATAATCGTCTCCATGGCCATGAGGATGTGGTTGAACTTCCCTTCCGAGAGGTACACACCGGCCGGCCAGGTAAAGGGATTTCCACCCATGGCGGCGGCAATCATCTCGATCGAGAGGTAAGCCGGGCTCTGGAACGACGAGCGACCACGCAGGTCGATAATGTGTTTACCGCCTTGTACTACCTGATGGCGAATCTTCTCCCAATCTTCGGCAGGCAACTTGTCGGTACCGATCAGGTCGGTGAGCGGCGTACCCTTCACCTTGGTCGTCGAGGCAAAGACAGCCATCTGCTCGCCATGACCGCCATAGGTACGGCAATTCTCGATTTCGTCGGCAACGGCATGGAAATATTTGGCCAGTTCGCTTTGCAGACGGGTGCTGTCGAGAGCGGCAAGCGTCGATACCTGCGAAGGTTTCAGACCCGAATAGAGCAGAACGATGAGGCCCGTAATATCGGCCGGGTTGAAGATAACGACAACATGTTTCACATCGGGGCAATAGGCACGCAGGTTTTTACCAAATTCGGCAGCAATCTCGGCATTACCCTTGAGCAAGTCTTCACGAGTCATACCGGCTTTACGGGCAGCACCACCCGACGATACCACGTAAGCAGCACCCGTAAGAGCCTCTTTCACATCGCTCGTATAGGTCAGGTTCACCCCTTTGAAAGCACAGTGACGCAACTCCTCGGCTACCCCTTCGAGAGCCGGAGCATACGGGTCGTACAAACATACATTGGGAGTCAAGTGCATCATCAAGGCCGTTTGAGCCATGTTCGAACCGATCATACCGGCTGCGCCGACGATCGTCAATTTCTCGTTTGTCAAAAATTCCATAATCGTTTTTATTTTAAGTTCTGTATTTCGTATTTGAACTACATGACGAATATAGGTAAAGAGCCGTGCAGAAGCAAAAGAAAACCGAAGTTTTCCAGTTTGACTATGCCAAGTGCATCCTTTATTCGTGTAACAAAAATAACAAGTAAAACCCGATTTTGATTATCATTCTTTTTTACTTTCCATAACAAAAGGTTATTGCTTGCCGCATGCCCAAATCGCCGAAACGATAATCTTCTCATATAAAAACGATTAGCCAGAATCTCACAGAATGCCGATGACAAGGGACTTTGGTCCTAAATTGACAAAAGCCTTGCCAGAGAGCTTCACCGAACCGAAACAGAAATTTCAAATCTTTTACACACCCCCGTAAATTCATGGATTTTTTTTACTCGGTTTTCCAAATAATCTGTACTTTTGTACAAAATTTAGGATATGGGGAAAGAAACATCAGAAAGGATTCAGACCTCTCTGCTCAATGCAGCAGAGAAAAAAGCATTAGTTTGGTTGGCTCAACGTCAGCCCTCGTGGGTTACGTCGGACTTCCTCACCTATACGGGTCTGCTGGGTGCAGTCATCTGCGCAGTCGGTTTTATACTGGCACATATCGATAAGAATTACTTGTGGCTTTCGTCACTGGGTCTGTTCATCAACTGGTACGGCGACAGCCTCGACGGCACGCTGGCACGTGTGCGCAATACGCAACGCCCGGTCTACGGATTCTTTATCGACCACTCGCTCGATGCCATCACCATCTGCATCATGTGTATCGGTGCCGGTTTGTCGCCGATGTTCCGCCTCGATGTAGCCATGCTGGTACTGGCCGGTTATCTGGTGCTCTCGATTTATACCTATATCTCGACCATCGTCAAAGGCAAATTCCTGCTTACCTACGGTAAACTGGGCCCCACCGAATTGCGACTGGTTATCATCTTGATTAACACCATATTCATATATACTTCGCTCGAAGATATCAAATGGACTATCGGCGGCCAGACACTGGGCTTGTTCGATGTAGCCGGCCTCTTCATCGCCTGCTTCCTCTTCATCGCCTGGCTCGTGCAATTCGTAACCGACCGCCGCGCCCTGTCGCAGCAAGACCCGTTGAAACCCTTCCAGAAATAAGTAACGAAGCGAAAAGGTCGTGAAAGCCGGAATATTGAAACTACGCATCTATCTGCAATTCGTGGTCAGCCGCCTGTTTGGTACAGGGGTCGACACCTTCGTGCTATGGATATGCGACCACTTCATATTCACCAGCTATTTCGGCAAATACATACTCTCACCCACCATCAGCTTCGAATTTGCCGTACTGAGCAACTTCATGTGCTCCTACTTCTGGATTTGGAAAAGTCGTCTGGGACATCGCTCCACACGCGATTTCTGCCTCAGATTCCTGGTATTCAATCTTTCGTCGGGTGCAGGATTCCTGATCAAGATGGTATTCCTGCTCATCTTCCAGAAGATATTCGAGTGGAATGTAGTCTACTGTAATCTCGCCGCCCTGCTCATCTCGGGTGTATTCAACTACCTGGTGGCCGACATGTTGGTATTCAAGTCGAGCAAACAGGTAAAAGTGGGCAGCGTGGGCGGTGGCAGCGACGAGTGTGACTCGCTGGGTGCATAACCGCCACTCTACGCCTCTTATCAAACACAACACCCCACACCGTAACGGCAACCGGCACACCTATCAATGGCCGCTGCATGCGCTATACATACGCCTCACGAAAAAGCACATTACCCCACTACTTCTATTCCCGATTGAACATATCGCCCGAATGCGATGCCAAGCCCCTTGTACAGGCAATACCAGCCTGCCACCCGGGGGCTTTGAAGATTGGGCCATAAAAAAAGGGAGCAAACGAAATGCTTGCTCCCTTGAGGTGATTGAGTTGGGATTCGAACCCAAGACCCACAGCTTAGAAGGCTGTTGCTCTATCCAGCTGAGCTACTCAACCGACCTTTCATAGAAAAGTGCTGCAAAGTTAGGGATATTTCGCGATATTCCAAATATAAGAATCTACTTTTTTTAGCTACACCCCCAAGCCCGTGCATCAGAAGGGATACCCCACCGTGAAGTGAAAGGCCGAGTCGCGCTTGAAATTCTGCGAAGCAATGGCCCAATGCTCCTGTCCGGCAGCCGGGTTATAGGCTTTCATACCCAAGTCGAACCGCAAGAGGAAGTAGCTGAAGTCGAGACGAATGCCCAGACCATAGGCCAACGCAATCTCCTTATAGAACGAGTCGAGCCGGAACTGCCCGCCGGGCTGCGCCTCGTAGTTGCGAATGGTCCAGATGTTGCCGGCATCGATAAAGGCGCCTAACTCGACTTTCCAGAAAAGTTTGGCCCGATACTCGAGATTCATGTCGAGCCGGATGTCGCCGCACTGGTTGATAAACTCCGACACCAGGTTGTTGCCATTGTAGCTACCGGGGCCCAACGTACGCACCGACCACCCCCGCACACTGTTGGCACCACCCGAGTAGTAGCGTTTCTCAAAAGGCAGAATATCGGAGTTGCCGTACGGAATACCGATACCGCCCCCCACGTGAAAAGCCACCGAGTTGCGGTCGTCGATCAGGTGGGTAAAGCTGTAATCGAAATCGAACTTGGCATACTGCGAATAGCGGATGCCGAATATCTTGTAACCGTCGGTCGGCTGCGACTTCGAGGTGAGCCGCGAAAAGGCGTTGAGCACGTTGCCGGCCACCTCGCCGGCAGCCCGCAGCGTATAGACGTTGGTGCGACGCTGCACGGGATTGGAGGGGTTCAGGTTCGAACAATAGAAGGTATACCCCATGCGCATGATGAAGTGATCCTCGTAACTATACCGCAACAGCGGGTTGTCGGGGGCGATGGTCTCGAGGAAGTCGTCGGTCTTGTGGGGCAGATAGACGTAGTTTATATCCAGCAGGTCGTAGTTGTGGCGGAAGAATCCGCGATTGGTCGTCCACTTGTATTTCCAGGCCGTACCCCAGATGACACGGGTATACTCGGGCCGCTGCTGGAAGTTGAAGTTCACGCTGTACTCGGTGCTGGCCTTCATGCGCCGACGGAAATCGGTGCGCAGGAAGGGGAAGAGAAACTTCGGGTAGGTGATGCCCACCTCGCCCCCCAGCTCGGTGTAGCGGTCGTTGATGAGTCCGCTCAAGTCGCCCGATAGACTCTCGTAGGCCCCGCGCACCTTGGTCGAAAAGGTCTCGGAACCCTTGAAGATGTTGCGGTGCTCGTAGGTGGCCCCCACGGCAAACCCCAAGTCTCCCTCCGAATTGGTACCCTCGACCTCGAGAGAAACCGACTGAGGCTTGTCCTCGCTGAGCAGAATATAGCAGTCGAGCTCGTTGCGCCCCTCGGCACTTCGACCGGCCGATTCGAAACGGATATTGACATACTTGACAATGTGCAACCGGCCGAAAGCGGTATAGGTGTTGTCGACATCGCGGCTGCTGAAGAGGAGCCCCGGCCGGATAAAGCAGTTTTCGACCAGTGTCTCGCGACGTATATAGGGGTGATCGCCCTCGATGAAATAGTAGTTTTTGTACTCCCCGGCGTTGGAGACGTCGATAGCATCGGTAGCCGTAGGGTCGTAGGAGAGCACGAAATAGATTTTGCGCATGTAGTAGCGCTCGTAAGGTCGATAACCCGACGTGTTGACCATCGAATCGGGCCGTATGTTCAGCGTCAGGTTCACCGCCTTGGAGTGGTCGGCGGTATCGGCCGTATAGGTGATGAGCTCCTTGTTGAAGGCATAGAAACCGTCGCTCCGCAAGATGTCGGAGATGCGCTGCCGCTCCTCGTCGAGCACGTTCCGGTCGAAGTTGTCGCCCTTCTTCAAGAGCGAATGGTTCGAGAACCGCCGCTCGATCAGCCGCGACAGAGTATCGTTGGCGATGTGATAATCGACATTGGCTATATAGTGCGGCGTATTGGCCGACACGCGATAGACCACATCCATGCGCTTGCCCCGCGAAGTGGTATCGGCCTCGACCCGGGCAGACATATAGCCCTTGTTGAACATCGCCTTCTCCATCTGCAGGCGCGAGTTCTCCATCAGCATCGGGTCGTAGATGACGGGCGGGGTTCCGGCATTTCTCACCCAGCGGTTGAACCACTTGGTCGAGTCGTTGCCCGAGAGGTTGTAGAGCCCCAGCGTGAAACGAAACAGGCCGAACATCCGGTGGTTGGGCTCCTGTCGCAGATACGACTTCAGATCCGAGGGTTTCACCTCCTTCGCATCGGTCTCTATCTTCACATGGTCGAGCAGATAGCTGCCGTCGGGGACATGACGGGTAGGACTGCACGCCACCAACACCCCACAGGCGATGGCTACTCCACAGGCTGTTATGAAACGTCGCATTCTCAAGGTTCCCCGAATTATATGGATTTTATACCTATCTCGTTATCGTAATAAGGCACTGCAAATATACACTTTATTTTTTCAAATCCCCTCTATTTGCCGGCGAGATGCACAACCGAGGGCTACACTCCGGTTGAGGAGTTTTGGCAAAGACACATTATTATATATCTTCTTGTTGCAAAAACAAGCAAAATAAAAGCAAAATTAAATTTCAACCACAAATTTTCTTTCAAAACTCTTGCTTATTTCACGAAAGAGTTTTACATTTGCAATACCATTTAATCACACAGCATGATGATTATGATACTACATGTCATTTCTCTATCGATTATTATTAGCGAACTTATTGTCGTGAGTCGGTAAGGTGGAAAGGCGTATGTAGTTACTTCAATTCATAGTTATAAACAATCAAGAGTAATTGTAAAACCTTTCCACCTGCGCGGAAAGGTTTTTCTTTTTTTTGTAAACAGTAGATACGATGAAACATCAGTTACGAAGCACAACCAGTACGGCCGGCAGGCGAATGGCCGGAGCCCGGGCCCTGTGGCGGGCCAACGGTATGAAGGCCGAGCAGATGGGACGCCCCATCATTGCCATAGTCAACTCGTTCACCCAGTTTGTCCCGGGGCATGTACACCTGCACGAAATCGGACAGACGGTCAAAAAGGAGATTGAGAAACTGGGGTGCTTTGCCGCCGAATTCAACACCATCGCCATCGACGACGGTATAGCCATGGGACACGACGGCATGCTCTATTCGCTCCCCTCGCGCGACCTCATCGCCGACAGCGTGGAGTACATGGTCAACGCACACAAGGCCGACGCCATGGTGTGCATCAGCAACTGCGACAAGATAACGCCGGGCATGCTCATGGCAGCCATGCGGCTGAATATCCCCACCCTCTTCGTATCGGGCGGTCCCATGGAGGCCGGACACCTCGACGGACGGGGCCTCGACCTGATCGACGCCATGGTCGAATCGGCCGACGAGAGCATCGACGACGAGCAGGTGCGCCGCGTGGAACATGCGGCTTGCCCCACCTGCGGCTCCTGCTCGGGCATGTTTACCGCCAACTCCATGAACTGCCTCAACGAAGCCATCGGGCTAGCCCTTCCGGGCAACGGCACCATCGTGGCCACGCACCGCAACCGCGAACGGCTCTTCGTCGAAGCGGCCCGACAGATTGTCGAAAACTGCCAGGCCTACTACCGCGACGGCGACGAGAGCGTGCTGCCCCGCTCGATAGCTACCCGCGCGGCCTTCCTCAACGCCATGACGCTCGACATCGCCATGGGCGGCTCGACCAACACCGTGCTGCACCTGCTGGCCATCGCCCGCGAGGCGGGTGTCGACTTCACGATAAGCGACATCGACCGGCTCTCGCGCAAGTCGCCGGTACTCTGCAAGGTGGCCCCCAACTCACACTACCACATACAGGATGTGAACCGGGCCGGCGGTATCCTCTCGATTCTGGCTATCCTGGCCGACGAGGGGCTTATCGACACCTCGGTGCACCGGGTCGACCGCCACACGCTGGCCGAGGCCATCGAAGCCTATGCCATACGCGACGGCGTATGCCCGACCAAGGCCAAACAGGTGTGGCACAGTGCACCGGGCAACCGTTTCAACCTGGTACTGGGCTCGCAGGAGAACTACTACAGCGACCTCGATACCGACCGCAGCACAGGCTGTATTCGCGACTTCGAACACGCCTATGTCAAAGACGGCGGCCTGGCCGTGCTCTTCGGCAACATCGCTCAGGACGGCTGCATCGTCAAGACGGCCGGTGTCGACGAAAAGATATTCCACTTCAAGGGCCGGGCCAAGGTATTCGAGTCGCAGGAAGAGGCTTGCGAAGGGATACTCGGCGGCCGGGTCGAAAGCGGCGACGTGGTGGTGATTACCTACGAAGGCCCCAAGGGTGGCCCCGGCATGCAGGAGATGCTCTACCCCACCTCCTACATCAAGTCGAAACACCTGGGTAAGGCCTGCGCCCTCATTACCGACGGACGCTTCTCGGGCGGCACCTCGGGACTGTCGATCGGCCACATTTCGCCCGAGGCCGCGGCGGGAGGCAATATTGGTCTCGTACGCGACGGCGACCTCATCGAGATAGACATCCCCAACCGAAGCATCGAGCTGCTGGTCGACGATGCCGAACTGGAACGGCGGCGCGCCGAAGAGCTGGCGCGAGGCCAGGCGGCCTTCACCCCCCGGCAACGGCAACGCACCGTATCGAAAGCCCTGCAGGCCTATGCAGCCCTGGTCAGCTCGGCCGACAAAGGTGCCGTTCGACTCATCTAATCTCCCTCTAAAATCTACGAAACGATTATGGCAACAGAAAAAATACGCGGAGCAGAAGCGCTCATCAGAGCCTTGATTGCAGAACAGACAGAATATATCTTCGGGTATCCGGGCGGAGCCATCATGCCGGTATTCGACGTACTTTACGACTATCGCGACCAGATAAACCACATACTCGTGCGCCACGAGCAGGGCGCCACCCACGCCGCCCAGGGCTACGCCCGGGTATCGGGCAAGACGGGTGTCGTGCTGGTCACCTCGGGACCGGCGGCGACCAACATCATCACCGGCCTGTCGGATGCCATGATGGACAGCACGCCGCTCATCGTCATCACGGGGCAGGTAGGTTCGTCGCTGCTGGGCTCCGACGCCTTCCAGGAGACCGACGTGGTGGGCATCACCCAGCCGGTCACCAAATGGAGCTACCAGATACGCCGCAGCGACGAGATTGCCTGGGCCGTGGCCCGCGCCTTCTACATTGCCGGCAACGGACGCCCCGGCCCGGTAGTGCTCGACTTCGCCAAAGATGCCCAGACGGGATTGACCGACTTCGACTACCAGCCCTGCCAGTTCATCCGCAGCTACAACCCCTACCCGGCCATCAAGCCGGCCGAAATCGATGAGGCCGCCCGCCTCATCAACCAGGCCCGCAAACCCCTTATCCTGGCCGGACAGGGCGTGATTATCGCCCAGGCCGAAGCCGAACTGGCCGCTCTGGCCGAAAAGGCCGACATTCCCGTGGGCTGCACCCTGCTGGGTCTCTCGGCCATCCCCACCGACCACCCGCTCTACAAGGGCATGCTGGGCATGCACGGCAGCGTGGCCGCCAATATCAAGACCAACGAATGCGACCTGCTCATCGCCATAGGCATGCGCTTCGACGACCGGGTAACGGGCGACGTGAACCAGTATGCCAGACAGGCCCGTATCATCCACATCGACATAGACCCCTCGGAGTTCAATAAAAACGTGAAGTGCGACGTGTCGGTACTGGGCGACGCCCGGGCCGTGCTGCAGGCCCTGCTCCCGAAGGTGGAACCGGCCCGCCACACCGAGTGGCTCGAGTCGTTTGTCCCCTGCGAAGAGGCGGAGCGCGTCAAGGTCATCGAGCCCGAGATACACCCGCAAAAGCCGCTCATGAACATGGGCGAGGTGGCCCGCAAGGTATCGGAGGCAACCGGCAACGAGAGCATTCTGGTAACCGACGTGGGCCAGAATCAGATGCTGTCGGCCCGCTACTACCGGTTCAAGCACCCGCGCAGCCTCGTCACCTCGGGCGGGCTGGGCACGATGGGATTCGGTCTGCCGGCAGCCATCGGCGCCAAGATAGGCAACCCCGACCGCACCGTCTGCTTCTTTACCGGCGACGGGGGCATACAGATGACCATCCAGGAACTGGGCACCATCATGCAATACGGCATCGATGTGAAAATCATCATCCTCAACAACAACTTTCTGGGCATGGTGCGGCAGTGGCAGGCCCTCTTCTTCGACCACCGCTACTCCGAGACCCCCATGCTCAACCCCGACTTTACAATGATAGCCGCAGCCTACGGCATAGACGGCGAACGGGTAGCCACCCGCGAGGAGCTCGACGATGCCATCGAACGGATGCTCTCTCACCGCGGCTCCTACCTGCTCGACGTACAAATAGACCCCGACGGTATGGTATTCCCCATGACTCCCGCCGGAGCCTGTGTAACCCACATCATGCTCAATGCTACCGAAAAATATGAATAACGATATGACAGACAAAACATTATATACCGTAACCGTATACTCCGAGAATCAGGTGGGTCTGCTCAACCAAATCTCGATTATCTTCACCCGTCGACAGCTCAACATCGAGAGCCTGTCGGTATCGGCCTCGGCCGCCGAGGGGATACACAAGTTCACCATCACCACATACAGCGACCGCGAAACGATGGAGAAGCTGGTCAAGCAGATCGAGAAACGCATCGACGTGCTGCGGGCTTTCTTCTACACCGACGACGAAATCGTGTTCCAGGAGGTGGCCCTCTACAAGGTGCCTACCGACAAGCTGCTCGACGACAGCCGTATCGAGGAGCTGATACGGAAACACAACGCCCGCATCCTGGAGGTGAACCGTACCTACACGGTCATCGAGAAATCGGGGCATACCGACGAAACCCAAGCCCTCTTCGAGGAGCTGAGCCGCTACGAGGTGATGCAGTTCGTGCGGTCGGGCCGCGTGGCCATCACCAAATCGACGGTCGAGCACGTAAGCCTGTTTTTACAAGAACAACAATATCGCCAGAACCAACTATGAAAGAGAATCAAGCACTTTCGGAATCGCCCGTCCAGCCGGTCTACACCCACAGCTATACGGTAGAACCGGCCGAGGCCAATGCCCAACAGGAGCTGCCCTTGCCCCTGCTGGTGAAGCGGATACTCGAGGTAGCCACGCTGCATGCCGAATCGTGGGGCATCGGGTACAGCGACCTCATCAAACAGCGGCAAGTGTGGGTACTCTCGCGACTGAGTATCGAGATGACCCGCTACCCACGCATCCACGAGAACTACACGCTCGAGACTTGGATCGAGGGGTACAACAAGCACTTCTCGTCGCGCAACTTTGCCATCTACGGGGCCGACGGAACCCCCTGCGGCTATGCCCGCACGATATGGGTGGTAATCGACCTGGAGACCCGGGCATCGGTCGACCTCAGCCAGCTCGACTACATCGCCCGCAACATCACCGACCGTCCCTGCCCCATCGACAAGCAGTCGCGAGTGCGCGACGTGCACGACGACCATCCCGCCACGCATCGCGTGGGATACATCGACATCGACCTCAACCGGCACGTCAACAGCGTGAAGTATATCGAGCATCTGCTCGACCTCTTCGACCTCGAGCGCTACGACCGCCAGCAGGTGCACCGCTTCGAAATCAGCTATGCCAACGAGGCCCGTTACGGCACCCCGCTGCAACTGCTCAAAGCCGAGGAGGCGCCCGACAACTTCGCCCTCGAGATACGCAACGACCAGACCATCTATTGCAAAGGACGAATCATTTTTGAAAACAGATAAATACAAATTCCATAACCTCAAAACGTAAAAGAACATGGCAATCATGAATTTTGGCGGTGTTGACGAGAACGTAGTTACCCGCGAAGAGTTTCCTTTGGAGAAAGCAAGAGAAGTACTCAAGAACGAGACAATCGCCGTTATCGGGTATGGCGTGCAGGGCCCGGGACAGAGCATGAACCTGCGCGACAACGGCTTCAAGGTGATTGTAGGCCAGCGTAAAAATTCCAAGACCTGGGACAAGGCGGTAGCCGACGGCTGGGTACCCGGCGAAACGCTCTTCGAAATCGAAGAGGCCTGCAAACGGGGCACAATCATCGAATACCTGCTCTCCGATGCCGCACAAATCGAGGTGTGGCCGCAGGTGAAGAAGCACCTCACGCCGGGCAAGACGCTCTACTTCTCGCACGGCTTTGCCATCACCTATAAAGAGCGTACAGGCATCGTGCCTCCCGCCGATGTCGACGTGGTACTGGTAGCCCCCAAGGGGTCGGGTACGAGTCTGCGCCGCATGTTCCTGCAAGGCCGCGGCCTCAACTCGAGCTACGCCGTATTCCAGGATGCGACCGGGCACGCCAAGGAGAAAGTATTGGCTCTGGGTATCGGGGTCGGCTCGGGCTATCTGTTCGAGACCACCTTCAAACGCGAGGTTTACTCCGACCTCACTGGCGAGCGCGGTACCCTCATGGGAGCCATCCAGGGTATTTTTGCCGCCCAGTACGACACCCTGCGGGCTCACGGCCACAGCCCCTCGGAGGCCTTCAACGAAACCGTCGAGGAGCTCACCCAGTCGCTCATGCCCCTTATCGCCGAGAACGGTATGGACTGGATGTATGCCAACTGCTCGACCACGGCTCAACGGGGTGCCCTCGACTGGTGGAAGCGTTTCCGCGACGCCACCAAACCGGTATTCGAAGAGCTGTATGACGAGGTAGCCAAGGGCAACGAGGCTCAACGCTCGATCGACGCCAACAGCAAGGAGGGATACCGCGAAGGGTTGAACAAGGAGCTGAAGGAGTTGCGCGACAGCGAAATGTGGCAAGCCGGTGTTACCGTGCGCAAATTGCGCCCCGAAAACAACTGATCGAGCCATAGGTTTAGTTTATATAGCG